>JANNRP010000373.1:0-2041 GCA_031401535.1 Hyphomicrobiaceae bacterium
TGGACGCAGCGCCAGGTCAATGGAGCTGGGTTCCGCGATGCACGCCGGATCGGCAAGTTTATCTACACCCAGAAAATCCCCGTGGGCCGGGTCGTTGCAAGCCCATTCTGCCGCACTTGGGAGTCGGCCAATATGGCTTTCGGTCGCCACGAGCGCATCGATGCGTTGAAAATTCTACCCGCCAAGGATTACTCACCGGAGGAAAACGCTGTGATGAAGGCAGGCCTTCTTCCCTTCGTCGCCACTGCGCCCGCAGCAGGCACAAATGTCGTCGTGATGGCGCATGACGATAATCTCACGGCCGCTGGTGGCCCGCTGCTCGAGGTTCAGGGTGAAGCAGCGGTGATCAAACCGGATGGCAAGGGTGGCTTTACGACCGTCGCTCGTATCAAGCCCGACCAGTGGACGTTGCTGGCGAAGTAATGCCACTCATCGCCTCGTGCTGTTCTGCCTCCGACGCCATGGCGCTGCGCCCCTGCTCGCGCCGCGCTTCCGTGCGGCGTGCCATCTCGAACAGAATGGCCCCCACCACAGATACGACAATGATCACCACCGCAAGTGCACTGATCGCCGGAGTCGTGCCCTGCCGGACCCGGCCCGCAAGCACGGTCGTCATCGTTTTATCGGCAAGAATCGCGAACGTCGTCGTGTTGTAGTTCTCAAACGACGACAAGAAGGCGATTGCCACGGCCGAGATCACTGCCGGTTTCAAGTATGGCAGCAGAATGTGGAAGAACACCTGCGTCGGCGATGCTCCCAGATCGAGAGCCGCCTCCTCCTGCGCGCGATCGTAGCGCTGCAGCCGCGACATGAAGATAAGCATGCAATAGGCCGAAATGTACGTCGACTGGCCCAGCGTCGATAGGAACATCCCGTTGTAGACGCCTTCCAGGCCGGTCCAATCGGCAACATCGCGCCAGAAGATCACGGTGGAAATCCCAAGGATGACCCCCGGGGTCAGCACTGGCGACACCACGACGAGGTAATAGAGAGATCGCGCGCGCGAGTAGATTTGTGTCATCACCAGTGCGCCAGCGAGCCCCAACGGTACCGACAGGCACACCACGAAGAGCCCGATGATGAGACTATTCCATAGCCCTTCCATCAGGCTCCGATCAGCGAACAGTCGGCCAAACCACTGGAGCGTCCACCCTTCAATCGGGTAGGCTTGCGGATATTGCGCAGTATTGAAAGCCGATAGGCTCATCACCACCAACGGCCCAAATAAAAACGCGAAGAATAGCGCGATGTAGAACCCCATCATCACGCGCCAGATGCCCGATGACGTCATCGTGCGATCTCCGAAAAGCTGACTTTGAACAGTCGCATCACCAGCAGCACGAACAAGATACAGGCCAACAACAGAATGATCGCGTACGCAGACCCCTGGTTCCAGTTGAACGCCTGATAGAAACGGTCATAGACGATCGGCGTGAACCACAGGCTCTTTGGTCCGCCCAGCACGAGCGGCGCTGCCAGCGCACCTGCCGACAGCATGAACACAAGCGTGCATCCCGACGCGATGCCCGGCTTGGCAAAAGGCATCACGACATTGAGGTGGATGTGCCACCACGGCGCTCCCAGGTCACGCGCCGCTTCTACCTGATTGTGGTCGAGCGCCTCGATGGCGTTGTATAGCGGGAACAGCATCAACAGCAGGTAGGCGTAGGTTAGTCCCGCGTAGAGCGCGATATCGCGCCCGATGAAGTCGATCGGGATGGAGAGGATACCGAGTTTGATCAGCAATGTATTGATCACGCCACCAGTGCCGAACAAAATGCCGAATGCAAACGCACGCAGGATCTCGTTGACCCAGTAGGGAATGATCAACAGCAGCATGTAGAAGCGCACCGACGCGGGGCCTGCGACCTGCGCCAGGAAATAGGCCATGGGATAACAAATGGCGAAGTTGAGGATGGTGATGAAAATGCTCACCACAATCGTCGTCCAGAACGCATTCAGATGCGTGACATTCCACTCGGCCCGCGAACTGGTCGAGCCATACAGAAAATAGCGATAATTCTCGAGCGTATAGAAATCA
>JANNRP010000374.1:0-22593 GCA_031401535.1 Hyphomicrobiaceae bacterium
ATTATCAATCCGCCGTGGCAGCTCGAAGAGCAGCTTAAAACCGTACTACCACTGCTCGCAGATCGGCTTGGTGAGGGGCCCGGCTCCAGTCATCGGCTCGAACGGATCGTGCGCAATCATGGCGGCGACGAGCGTTGACTATGGCGTCCGCGCCACGGCTGACGAGCAAAAGTAAGTGCTATGTCTCGACATGCTGCGGCCGCCGGGGCAACTAGGACTGCGTTTGGTTAATGGTCGTGTGCGTTGATCACCCCCACCCATTGAAGGAGATGTATCCCCATGAAGAATTCGAAGGCGATAATCGCTTCCGTCCTGCTCGGTGTTGGCGCCATGGCAGCGACGCCCGCAATGGCGGCGAAGGGCAATTGCTTCAACAAGGCCGCTGAAGGCACAAACACCACCGAAGAGGGTGCCAAGTTCCAGGCTTATGAGGCGATCTTGCAGTCGTTCGATTGGGGTGCCTGGGCGTCGTGGATGTCGAACAAGACCACACCGGGCTACAAGATCACGCCTGCGAAATATCGCTGCGGCGCTGGCGGAATCGGTGTCAAGTGCGTTGCCCAGGCGACGATCTGCAAGCTCTGACAATCTCGTCACAAGGTGTGAGCAGATCTTGAAACCTGCATTTGCGTGGTCGTTGGGTCACAGCGATCACGCAAACGCGCTGTCCGACGTGCGACTGTTGATCAAAATATTCACGTTTCAGGGTATTGTGGTTGCGTTGGTTTTTGGCTGAGATAAGGAAGATTCCCATGCTGCGGCTCGCTACAATCAGTTTGGTGGCTCTGGTGGCGACGCTGTCGACTGCTTCACAGTCGGCGATTGCGGCGAAGAAAAAGCCTGTTGAAGCGACTGAAAGTGTGCAGCTTCGGGCATCGAAGGCCTACCGTCGTGGCCCCCAGGTGCGCGGATTCCTGGTCCGCCGCGGTGGCTATTCCTACAGTGCTGCCGACTCGATCAACACCTATGGCGACAACCGCTCGCTCTTCGGCGGTGTCAGCAGTTACCGCGGTCCGCAGTTCGACCGCCAGACTAATTCGGGTCCGTTCGACCACGGTTTCTTCTTCGATAGCGGTATTGCCCCACGCGGCGGCGACTCGCCATATCAGAACTAACTTAGGCGGCGCCGCTGCTGCAAAGCGGCGTGCTGTTGCACTGCAGTAAAACCGCAACAACCGTCTAGTAATGGCGTGATGCCGCTTGTGATGGCTAGGCAATACCCTAGCCGCTCCGCTATAAACGGGCTTCGCAGGCTACACAAAGCCAGAGGGTTCTCATGAAATTGCGCGCTACCTCTTCCTTCATATTCGCTGCCGGTCTTGCAATCGTCGCCGTTGCTGGCGATGCCAGCGCTGCTTGCACACGGCTCGGTTTCTCTGTGAACGATTATGGCAAAGATGGCCCGACCAAGGATGCCAAGGACTTGCTCGACAAGTACGTGGCCAAATGGGCGGCGGAGCGCGGCATCAAGAAATACACGATCGGCAAAAAGGACGTAACCTGTGAACTCTATCTCAATCTGATCGTCGTCGATGAACATACGTGCCGGGCAGAGGCGCCGGTATGCTGGGAAGGGAAAGGCGTGCCCAACGTCGTTGCAACTGGCAAGGCTGCCCCCGCTGAAGGCGCGAAAGCCAAGCCTGCTGCTGCAAAGGCCGTAAAAACGTCCGCACCGGCTTCAACCGGCTCGATCCCAGCGGCGCCTACGGCAGCTATTCCCGCACCAGTGGCCCCGGCAACGGCTGCTGTACCGGCAGCTGCCGCGCCGGTCGTTGAAGCACCGAAAGTTCAGTAGAGCAGACGTCCAAAGGACTATGCTCATTTCTGACATTCATCATTCGCCTGAGAGGCCCGTACCTCTCAGGCGAGTATTTTTTTCGTCAGTAGCGATGGTTTCAAGCCGTTCCAAGCGCAATCGATGGCGGTTATCGGTCAACATCCAAACGCCGCCAATACCAGCGAATACAACTGCCAATGCGGTCGCGCCCGATAAAACGAACATGATCATAATTTGATATTTAGCTGCCTCCACCGGGTCTGCCCCAGTGAGTATCTGTCCCGTCATCATGCCCGGCAAAGCCACGACACCGGCAATGGCCATGGTGTTCAGCAAGGGCATCAAACCCGAGCGCAGTGCGCGGGTGAGGACATCGCGGAACGCATCGTAACGGCCGTGGCCAAGTGCAAGGCGTGCCTCGATGGCGCCGCGCTCGCGTTTTGCGGCGGCGGTCAGCGTGTCGAGTACGAGGCTGATCCCGGTCAGCGCGTTTCCCAGCACCATGCCAAGAATTGGCAGTAGAATGCGTGGGCTCCACCATGGTTCAGTCCCAATCACGGCCTGCGTGGCATAGAGCGTGCCGACTGCACCTGCAAATAGCAGCGTTGCCGTGCCCAATCCCCAGTGCTGCCAGCGGTTGGTAAACCGATGCTCCTGACGCGCCATTGTCTCCCAAGCGGCGATCAGGACCATGATCAATGCCAGAACGCCGGTGAGCCAGGCCGTACCGTGCTCAAAGACGAACTTCAGTACGAAGCCAACGGCGCCAAGCTGCACGATCATGCGTGCAGTTGCTAGCGCCAGAGAGCGCTCGAGGTTCAGCCGAAAACCCCATGACAGCATCGCGTTGACCAGCAACAGCAGGCCGGCAAGCCCGAGATCGGTCAAGCTCAGAGTGTTTGTCGTCATATGCGGGATCCGTCGCGGTCGGCACGCAAGGCGCTTAGGGCGTCGGCGATGCTGTCGTCGTGTGAGACAGATGTCGTCACTGATGACTGAATGACCGCGAGGGGCCGTGGCGCGTCATGAGCCTGCTCAGCCGTGTCCATCGCACCGAGCAGCAGTCGGTGATCAGCCAGTCGGCCGATCTGCGCGGCATCATGGCTAATAAGGACGACGCAACGACCCGCGAGGATTTGGAAGCGGATAAATTCCTCTGCTAATGCCGCCGATTGCGCGTCGAGGGCGCTCGTCGGCTCATCGAGCAAAATAACCTGCGGCTCGTCGCACAAACTGCGCGCTAGTGCCAGCCGCAGGCGCTCACCGGTTGATAGCTGGGCAAGCGGCTGATCCAGTTGACGATGTTCGAGCCCGAGAGAGGCAGCCATCCGCTCGAAGCGGTTGCATTCTGCTCCGATCGGCACATGGCCGCGCGCGGTATCGGCCCACCATCCAGGCTCGGCTGCAACATAACGTACACGCCGCCGCCAGACGATTGCGGCCAACTCGGCGCGCTCGGCGCCTTCAAGAAATACCTGCCCCTTCGACGGGTCGAGATCGGCTATTGCACGCAGGATCCGCGTTTTACCGCTGCCGGATGGGCCCTCTATGCACAGACACTCGCCAGCCGCGACCTCGAATGAGAGGACCGGCAATCCTGGAATGGACAACTTGTCGATCCGGAGCACATTACCATCCGAGTGGAACTGGGGCGAGAGACCTGCGATGCGGCGAGACTACCGATGCAGTAGCAAGCGCATGGCAGGTGCGCCAGCCTGGAGCGATCGAAACTGTCGCGATCGGGGGCGCGGGAGACTAAGGTCGCCCACTCACCAGCACCGATCGGTCCCGATATCATGCCTCGTTCACGACTGCGCGCGGCTCTCGCGAACCCGATCTTGCTGCTCGCTATGGCGCCACTGTTTTGGGCGGGCAACCATATCGTTGGCCGCGCGGTTGCTGGCCATGTGGCGCCGGGTGGTCTGTCGGTGTTGCGCTGGGTTGTCGCCGCTGCGGTTCTCGCGCCATTTGTCGGTCAGTGCCTGCGCCGCGACTGGGCCACGATACACGCTAACGCCTGGACATTGATCCTGCTGGCGCTGGCGGGAGGCGGCCTGTTCGGTACCCTGCAGTTTTTCGGGCTCCAGTATACGACGGCGCTGAATGTCGCGGTATTGAACTCGACGGTACCCGCGTTCATCGTGCTGGCGGGCGCGTTGATCTTCCGTGATCCTGTGCGGTTGGTGCAAGTGCTCGGCGTCGGGGTGTCACTGGTGGGCGTGCTCGTGATCATCTCGAAGGGAGATGCAGCGGCACTGGGTGCGTTGGAGTTCAACGGTGGCGATATTCTCGTCATCGCGAACATGGCACTTTTCGCAATCTACAGCGCCTGCCTTAGATTGCGACCCATTGGGCTGCATTGGATGTCATTCACTTTGGTGCTGTGCATCGTCTCTGGTCTGGCGAACGTTCCGCTGGCCCTTTGGGAGGCGGCAAACGGACAACACCTGCGCGCTGATTGGCTCACTTTGCTGGCTGTGCTCTATGTCGGGATCTTCGCAAGTACGATCGCCTACGGCGCCTGGAGCAGGGGCATCGAGTTGATCGGGGCGGCACGGGCCGGAGTGTTTCTGCATCTTGTGCCAGTTTATGGCGCCGTCTTATCGATGATTTTTTTGGGTGAAAGCCTGCGGCTGTTTCACATTATCGGCTTGATGCTTATTTTGGCGGGCGTCGCCCTGGCCGCTCGCAAACCGAACTAGGATCACCGGCTGGGCGGCAATCAGGCCGCCATTGGCGCCGATTTGGTAATTGCCGTCTGCAACATATTGCGATCGAACGGCTTCATCATGTAGTCGGACGCACCACCCGCGAAGGCCTGGGCCAAGTCTGCGGCATCATTCTCGGTCGTGCAGTAGATGACGACTGCTTTGCGGTCAGCAGGTAGCGCCTTGAAGGCTGTCAGAAACTCATGGCCGGTCATGCCCGGCATAAGCCAGTCGAGTAGGATGACATCGGGCATGGCGCGCTGAACTTGGGCTAAAGCTGCCTGTCCGCTGTCGGCTTCGAGCACCAGACAATTCATGTCCTCGAGAATGCGGCGCGCAATTTTCCTGATTACGTCCGAATCGTCGACGACAAGGCAGCACAGCATTTTGTTTCCCCTGCAGTGACCGGCACCTGCTTGAACCCCGAGTCGACAATCGTCGAATCACCCGATGCCAGAGCTGGATTTTGACGCTGAACCGTTAACCTGAGGTTGAAAATTGAAACTATCTGACGAGTGTTCAGATGTAGTTGGTCACGACGGGCCGGCGGCAAGAAGGATGTCAGCGCCATCCTTCAGTATTTCGAGTCGCATTCCGGACGTGTCAGCCAGTCGCCACGTATAATAGGCCTGGACCGTCATGGCATCGAATTGTGGCGGCTGTCCGCCGGTAACGAAGTCGATCAAATATTGCGGTGGTCGAGCGCCAGTGCCGCGGCACCGAATGACAAACATGGGCTCTTCGAGCGTTCCCGTTATCATGACCTCAATGTCGCCACCGCGTGGCAGAGCAGTAATAGCACTGGAGATCAAGTTAAGGAGCAGCTTGACGCGGTCTTTGACGATGTAACCTGCAAGCCCGCTCCAGGACAGCTTATGCTTGCTGGTGCCGATCAAGCCTCGCGAAATCTGTTCGGCGGTCGCCAGATCGATCATCGATCCCGCGGAGCCTGCGGCCCCAAACGCAAACCGTGCGAACTGCAGCCGCGCCGACGCCTGTTCGGTCACGTTGCGGATCACATTCATGGCATAGGTCTGCGCGTCCTGATTATCGTCCTCATCAAGAATTTCCAGCCCGTTATAGATTGCGCCGACGGGGCCGATGACATCATGGCAGATCTTGCTGGAGATCAGAGCCGCCAACTCTAGGTCGGATGGTTGTGCTCGTAGGGTCATGGATGCCTCTGTTCAATGCGCCGACCGCAACGTTGGCGGTCAGAGAATGCCGGTCTCGTGTGCCCAAGGACTGACGCTGGCTGACAATGAACAAAACGATACATAACGAGAATCGGTGATACATGTGTCGCTGCGCCGATGCAAAGCCTCGATTGACGGCTGGCGCATGGTCATCGTGCTTTATTGCCCGCGTGCGTCATTGCGGCCTCTGGCGTGCAACAATGGACAATCTGATGACTGCATCTGCTGATCGAACGGCCTATATCGAACTGGCGGACCTGTTATTGCCCGCCATACTCCGGGCGGGGCAGCTTGAGATGGGCTATTTCCGGTCAGGAATGGCGGTGGCGAAAAAAGCAGATTCGTCGCCAGTCACAGCCGCCGATCAGGAGGCCGAGGCACTGATCCTGGAAGCGTTGGCCCGATTTGCACCGGGCATTCCGGTGGTTGCAGAGGAAGCCGCCAGCGCTGGCAATATTCCGGCCATAGGATCGCGCTTTTTCCTCGTCGATCCATTGGACGGCACCCGCGCGTTTGTTGCAGGCAAGCCAGACTTCACAGTCAACATAGCGTTGATCGAAAGTGGTCGACCGACGTTTGGCGTCGTCTATGCACCAGCCCACAACCGATTATACGCGGCACTCGGACCCGATTTCGCCGTCGAAGCGGACGTCGCACCAGACAGTCCAGTAATGCGCTACGCTGAGCTTCAACTGCGCACGGTACGCACGAGGACACCTGATCCGGCACGCTTGGCGGCCGTTGCCAGTCGTACCCATAATTCCGCGGCAACCGAGCAGATGCTGGCGCGGCTGAAAGTTGCCGAGCGTTGCAACATCGGCTCGTCACTTAAGTTTTGCATGGTCGCTCGGGGGGAGGCTGACCTATACCCCCGGCTCGGCTCAATCAACGAATGGGATACGGCTGCCGGTCAAGCGGTCTTGCAGGCAGCGGGCGGTGGCGTGACTTTGTTCGATGGCACGGAGTTAGGCTACGGCAAAGCCTCCGGAGGTTTCCTCACTCCGGACTTCATCGCTTGGGGACGCCTCGGTTTAGCCCAACTGTTGCTGGGCAAAGACCGCCGTGGAGCCACACTTTCGTAACACTTTTTGTGAATGGTGAATGATTAGTGTTGCGCTGCTTCGCAATCAATTTTGCGCGGGCACGTGCGAACGCATTTGATCGAGCGCCCTTCGCCGAGAGTGTCCATGCTCAATCGTCCTCTGTCTCGCATGACCGCCGTCGTGGTTGCGCTGCCGCTGTTGATCGCGACGGTGATGCCGACCGTCGCACAGGATCGGCTGCCGTGGGAACGCACTCAACCAGCCCCGCAGCCGTCCGTCGGGGAGGCAGAGCCCTATCGCCCCAACGGTGCCCCCCGTACCGATGGCTATGCAGTGCCACGTGGCGACGCCGACCAGGGGTTTGATTCGCGCCGGTATCGCGCTCAGGGTCAGGCTGGCCAAGGTTATGAAGGCCAAGGCTATCAAGGCCCCAGCAATAGCCAGCGATCCAGCGACGCGTATCGGCCGTCGGCACCAACCGGTGGTGCGTATGGACAGGCGAGCGGCGACGTTTATCGGCCACCGGCAACGTCAGGTGCCTATGGCGAACCTTATCCTGCTGGCCGCGAACCCTATGAGCGCGAATACGGCAGTGCTGGAGCCGCGCCGCCCTATGCAAACGGACCACGCCGGGAGGATGAAGGGCCGGCCAACGGCGGCTACTACTCCCAGAACGAAATTAGCGCCGCTGGCCATGGCTTCTTCGGTTCGGTCAGCCGCGGCCTCGCGAGTGTCATTGAATACACGTACCAAAAGGCCGGTCGACCGAACGGTTACATTCTAGGTGAAGACGCCGGCGGTGCGTTCATTGCGGGACTGCGCTATGGTGAGGGCCGCCTCTACACGAAGGATGCTGGCACGCATAAAGTTTACTGGCAGGGCCCGTCGTTGGGTTATGATATTGGCGCCGAGGGTTCCAAGACGATGGTGCTGGTATACAACCTCCGGGATCCTTCGGATCTCTACCATCGGTTTGGCGGCGTCCAGGGCACAGCCTATCTCATCGGTGGCGTCAGCGTTCAGTTTCAGAAGTACGGGGATGTGATATTAGCGCCAATTCGTTCGGGAGTTGGCTTGAGACTAGGTGCCAACGTCGGTTATTTGAAGTATACGCGTTCACCGACGTGGAATCCGTTCTGATCCCAAGTTCCTGATTTTGGTACTGGTGGGGCGCGCAGGGCCAGGCATTCCAGGATGGTGATTCGCCGTATTTGTCGGCGCATGCAAACGGGCACGAGCCGGGACACGACCACTTGATCGCCATTCAGACCTTCATGCTCGTGGCGCTGGGCTTTCTGCTGGCAGGGTTTTTCGTCGTACTGTTGACCCCGGCATATCGGGCACGGATTTCTCGCATTACCAGCGATCGGATTCGCGCCTCGCTGCCGATTACCGAACAGGAACTTACCGCCGACAGGGACCGTATGCGCGCCGACAATGCGATTCGGGTGCATCGGCTCGAGCACCAGCTTGAGCAACTCAAGTTCAGCGCTGCCCGTCAAGCCGTCGAGGTCAATCGCCGTGACGGGATCATCAATACGCGGACCAGTGAGATTGATACGCTGCGAGGTGATCTGGATGGCGCTCGCAATGCACGAAGTGTGCTCGAACATACCATCGCTGACCGACTGCCAAAGGTCGAACAACGGCTGATAGAAGCAAAGAAGCTTTTGTTCCAGCGCGATCGGGAGATTGCCAATCTGACGTCGGAAGCGGGCAAGACCCACCGTGCGCTTGCCGAGGCTGTTCAAATCAACGCTCAGCATCGAGCCGAAATATCCCGTTTGAGTATGATTGCGGAAACGCGCGCAGCCCAGAATCGTGACGCCTTGAGCGATCCGACGTTCGATGCGGAAATTGCCTTGCGTTCGGAAATTGGTGCACTGCGCGAACGTGGTCGCGAGCAGGCCGCTTTGATCGCGCAACTGCAGTCAGGAGATCGAGCGACTGATGGAGCCGCACCGATCCCCATCCGTCCGCTGTTTGAGGTCGCAAAATCCGCGATGAACGGTGCTCTATCCGGCTTTGATGCGGACCAGGTGCCAATCGTGCAAGTGGCGGTGGGTCAGCCAGGTGGTCATGAAATTGAGCGGTTGAAGCGTGAACTCGAGTTGGCTGAAGTCGCGTTGTTGGGGCTGAAAAGCACTGCCAAGGCAGACGAAGCCGGTCATTTTCAACTTGAAGCTGAACTGCGCCTGCGTAGTCAAAAGATCGAGGATCAGGCCAACGAAATTGCCCGTCTGTCGGCGGCACTCGACACCATCAAGCCAACGGCGAATGGGGAGCAGTCCGTTTCGCTCAAAGAGAGCAAGATTGCCATGAAGTCACGACTGATGGCGCTGCAGGCGCAAACGGATGCGCAAACGGATACCATCAGTCGCTTGCGTGGAGAATTGGCGGGCTCAAACGAGCGCTTGGCGCGGCAGGCGCAGCATTTCATGGACGAGATGCGCCGCCTCGGCGCTGGAACGCTGCCGGCGTCCGCTCAGATCCGCAAGCAGCAATCGGTCAACATCGCGCGACGAAGCTTGACGGAGCGGATCACCGAAGCGAAGCCCGAGCTCACACGCATTGCCGCCGCCAGTAACGGGCCGATCGACGGCGAGCCAGATCGGGTGGCACAGTTGGCACGTCGGTCAGATGCGCTGTCAAAAAACCTAGAAAAATCAGTAACAAATGGTGCGTCACACGAGACGGCATCAACTAGTGACGGACCCCGCCCGCGGCTGTTGCAACGCATCACGGACTACAACAAGGGCTGAGTATATTTCAGCCGGTGAGGCAGATGTTCTTTGACGGCTTTGAACTCCAAACGGTGCATGTAACGGGCGGCGCCTTGCGGTTACGTCGTGGCGGCTCAGGGCCAGCGCTGCTGCTTTTGCATGGCAATCCGCAAACGCACGCTATGTGGCATGCCGTGGCCCCCGCGCTCGCACGGCAATATACGGTCATCTGCCCCGATTTGCGGGGCTATGGTGGGTCGTTCAAGCCACCGGCTAGTGCCGACCACGCGGCATATGCCAAGTCCGCCATGGCGAGCGACGTGGCGGAACTTATGACGCACTTCGGGCATCAACCTTTTTGTGTTGCAGCCCATGATCGGGGCGCGCGCGTTGCCCACCGTCTCGCGCTTGATCACCCGCAGCGCGTCCAACGCCTCGCGGTGCTTGATATCGTGCCGACGCTTGAGCATTTCGAGCGCACGGATATGGCATTTGCCATGGGCTATTATCACTGGTTCTGGCTGGCGCAGCCGCATCCCATTCCGGAAGCGCTCATCAACGCCGCGCCGGAGACCTGGTTCAAATCACACACGTCGCGTGAGCCAAAGCCTGATGGATTTTTTCATCCGGAGGCGCTTGCCGACTATCTGCACTGGGTTCGGATGCCTGACACGATCCGCGGCATGTGCGAGGATTATCGCGCCGCAGCCACCATCGACCTCGTGCACGATCGGGTGGCCCGCGCGTTGGGGCAGAAGGTATCCTGCCCCGTGCATGTGCTCTGGGGGGCAAAAGGCAAAATTGGTCGTTGGTACGAGCCACTTGCGCTTTGGTCAAAGTATTGCGGCACGACCGTCAGCGGTGGGTCATTGCCTACGGGACATTACCTGGCCGAAGAAGCGCCGGTCGCGGTGACTTCAGAACTCGGACGTTTCTTCGCATGAGCGTCTTTTAGCGTCGTCAATGCGACAATCGCTGAACGCCTCTGCACTATTGCATGACGCTGTATTCAGCCACTGTCCTATAAATAGTGCAGGGCCCGCTTCAATGAGGCTCGACCGGGGAGCAGCACGGCCATGGATAGCTACGACTATATTATCGTTGGCGCGGGCTCGGCCGGCAGTGTCCTGGCCAACCGCCTAAGCGAGGACACCAACGCCAGCGTGCTCGTTCTCGAAGCGGGGCCTGTCGATTGGAATCCGTTCATTCATATCCCCGCTGGATTCATCAAGACGTTCCATGATCCCAACGTGAACTGGCTCTACCAGATGGAGCCGAGCCAGTGGACTGGCGGGCGCAGTATCTTGGCGCCACGTGGTAAGACCTTAGGAGGTTCCAGTTCAATCAACGGCAACGTGTACAATCGCGGCCAGCCGATGGATTTTGACACGTGGGCACAGATGGGCAATCGCGGCTGGGGCTATGCTGATCTATTGCCGTATTTTCGGCGCCTCGAACGTCGCATCGGAGAAGGCGACGACACCTACCGTGGTCGCGATGGTGCGTTGACCGTGACCGACAATGAGTGGAAGCATCCGTTGTGCGAAGCCTTTATCGAAGGTGCCGTACAGATGGGGATTCCACGCAACCCCGACTACAACGGTGCGATACAGGAGGGCGTGTCGTACACGCAGCGGACGATTTACAAAGGCCGCCGGATGAGTGCGGCGCGTGCGTTTTTGCACCCGGCAATGAAACGCCAGAACTTGGCTGTGCTGACCCACGCACACGTCACCGGCTTGAGTTTCGAAGGCAAGCGCGTCGTCGGTGTTCGCTATAACAAGGGTGGCAAACGCGGCAGGCCAACTGAAGCGCGGGCTGAGCGGGAAGTGATCCTGGCAGGCGGCTCCTTCAATTCACCGCAACTGCTGCAATTGGCTGGTATCGGACCGGCCGGTTTGCTGCAATCGCATGGCATTGAGGTAAGGCACGCCGTTGCAGGTGTTGGCGAGAACCTGCGCGATCACTATGCACCCCGCTTCGTTGCACGCGTAAAGAACATCGACACCATCAACGAGCGTGCGCGCGGCCTCAAGCTCGGCGCTGAAATCGCCAACTGGATGCTGCGGCGCAAGGGGATTCTGGGACTGGTGCCGACGCTGGTGTACGCCTTTTGGCGGTCCGAGCCGAATGTTGCAACGTCTGATCTGCAGCTGACGTTTACACCTGCAAGCTACAAGGAGGGGGTGCAAGGTCAACTCGAAGACGAGCCGGGCATGACCGTTGCCTCCTGGCAGCAGCGGCCCGACAGTCGCGGATACGTCCGCGTGCGCTCAGCCGATCCTTTCGAAGCCCCGCTCATCCAGCCGAATTATCTGGCTGAGGAGAGCGACCGGCGGGTGCTGCTCGCCGGCATGAAACTGGCCCGTCGACTGTTGGCCTCGAAGCCACTGGAACCCTATTACGATCATGAAGATTTTCCCGGCCGCGATGTTCAAAGCGACGATGAATTGTTGGGCGCAGCCAAGGCACGCGGCACGTCGACATTCCATCCCGCTGGCACCTGTCGCATGGGGCCCGCAACCGACCCAATGGCCGTTGTCGACGACCAATTGCGCGTCCGAGGCATCGAAGGGTTGCGCGTCGTCGATGCGTCGGTGATGCCGACGATGCTGTCGGCCAATCTCAATGCGGCGACCATGGCCTTGGCCGATAAGGCATCAGACATGATCCGCGGACGTACGGCACCGGAGCCAGCCGTGTTGGTCTGAGCAGTTCTGCCGGTCTGGCCACGTACCAACCCTTGGATAGTGCGCGTTCCAGGGCGCGTGCTTGTCTGCGCGTCCAAGCAAAATCATCCTTTTTCAGAACGTTACGAAATGTGCGGTTCTGGATGAACCGATTGTTATCTAGCCGCGACTACCTGTGCAGAGGCGCTTGAGACGAGAGCCTCACAAACCCAGAGAAACTCATTTCTTCACAGGAGACTGTCATGTCCAAGAAGTTCATCCTCGCCGCCATCGCCGCCACTTTCGCCCTCACCACCATGCAGGCCCCTTCCTTTGCCAAGGGCGGCAAGCATCATGGCTCGACCTTTAATGCCAACGGCGGCAACGGCGGAAATAACAACAGCGGAAATCGTAGTGGCAACGGCGGCAACGGCGGCACCATCAAGAAAGCCGGACAAGCACCGAAGGGTACGACGGCCAATGCCAACGGCGGCAACGGCGGTAACAACAACAGCGGCAACCGCAGCGGCAACGGCGGCGCAGGCGGCAGCATCTCCTTCTAAGACCTGACCGGTTCAACGACGTGCTTGCTCAACCCCTCGGCCTCGGCCGAGGGGTTTTTGCATCGTGCGGCAGCGCTCGAAGCAGCAAGACAACGGCGGTACGGGCACTTTTCTGAATAAATTTTCATGAACCACTGAACCGTCTCGGATGTCACCGCGACTACCACTGCAGAGGCGCTCGAAACGGGAGCTTCTGACGAGTGAGACCTCAGAGCTTCAACCCAAACCCATTCGGCTGATCGAGCCAACCAGACATTAGGGAGCGTGACATGACCAACAAAATCGCAATCGTAGTCGGATCCAGCCTCTGCACTCTTATACTCATGCAAGGTATTGCCGACGCCAAAGGTGCAGGCGGAAACGGCGGATCGAGCGCACAGCGCAGCAGCTACAGCGCACCGTCACGCACAACCGAAGTCAAGAAAGCCGAACCCCGGATTGAACGCCGCGAAGTCAAGGTCGCCAAGATTGAGGTCAAACGCGTGCCCCCTGTTGACCAGCGTGTTGTTCTCAAGCCTTCGACCAAAATCCTGGAAACCACTACGTCACGCGCCACCAAGGTTGTGCTCAATCCACAGCCGCTGCCACCCAAGACAGGGATGCCCCTTACGACCAAAGTGCTCGTGGCAACAGCGACGGTTAGTGCCGGGCACATCATGGCAACGAAGCTGATGGCGCCTCGGTTTACCGTCAACGCACCAATGGCTGACCGGCATAAAAATATCTCAACATCGGCCATGGGAAAATTCGTTGCGGCGAACGCAGTGCAGCGCAACGTCAAGACCTTTTCGCCAACTGACGGTGTCAGGCATAAGGCTGCCGTGAAGCAAGCCACCGTCCTGATCAAGGATCCGACGAAAGGTTATCAGGTCGCGACATATGGCGATAAGGCAAAGCCGGGGCAACCGGGTAAGCCGGCCCCCCAGGGTGACAACAGCACGATCATCATCAACGAGAACAACAAGACCATCTATGTGCCGGCTTCTACGGTGAGCGGTCCGGATCGTCGCACAATCATCGTCAACTGCAATAACTGCAAAGTCGTTATCGTTGGCAACACATCGATCAACGGTGCTCCGGTCGTCGATCAACGCAATATCGTCGTCAACGGCAGTCACGATAAGATCGTGCTGCAAGGCGACAAGGCCAATGGCGGAGCCGGTCAAGCCGGTGGTTCGGTTATCGATGACCGGCACGTGACGGTCAATGGCGATAAGAACAAGATCAAGCTCGAAGGCGACAGCGTCAATGGTGGCAACGGCGCCAACAGCAGCACCGGTCGTGGTCAAGATGGTGGTAACGGCGGCAGGGTTGTCGACACTCGTACGGTCGATATCACCTCGAGCGGCGATAAGAACAAAGTGTCGATGGGCGGGGACAGTGCCAACGGCGGTAACGGTGGCAACGGCAAGTCCAACGGCGGCAACGGCGGAACTGGCGGCGGCGTCATCGATCAGCGCGACGTCAACGATCAGGGCGATCATAACAAAGTCGACACCAGTCGCACCGACACGGCGAACGGCGGCAACGGCGGCAGTGCTCAACCCACCCTCTAATACGAATGATCGAGCAAATGAAATGCCGCCCCTCGGATTGGATCCGAGCGGGCGGCAAAGCCACCGGAAGACCCCAACCATCAGGAGGTTGTCATGCATTACATCCGACGCGCTGTCACATTCGGCGCACTCTCCCTAATGTTGATCAACACGCCCCTCCGGGCCGAGGAGACGAAAATGAATAAGGAAACCGGCTGCAAATCAGGTGCAATCATCACCAATGCCGACGGCAAGGATGGGACAAATAACAACGGTCCCGATAGTGGCAATGGTGCTAAGGGTGGCTCGATCAAGAACCCCTGCAAGGCGAAGGGTACGGTCAGTGCCAATGGCGGCAACGGTGGCAATGGCAACAGCGGTAAAAAGAGCGGCAACGGTGGTGCCGGCGGTTCCATAGAGTTTTAGGGAAAGCAGCGTTTCACTCGCGCAACGGATACGGCCCGGATATCAGTCATCCAGGTCGTATCTGTTGGTTGGCGGGAGCGCCTGTCAGAAAATTGAGAACATGAACGCCACCTGAAACGTGGGTTCAGAATGGGTTCAGCGACGACGTGGCACTGTACGATCATGAACTGCGCGATCCCCGCGCCGGACCTGACGGAGATACTGAGCCATGAAGCGCACAATCCTCGCGATCGCCCTTGTCGCCGCAGGCGCCAGCACCGCTAATGCCTACGGATCATCGACGCGCAGCATCGATGCCGTTCAAGCCAATGAAGCGCGTCGCATTGAGCAGGGCCTTCGCGATGGCTCCCTCACTCGTCGTGAGGCCGCAGGCCTGCAATCCGAGCAACGCCGTATTGAGCAGCTTGAAAGTCGCGCCAAGGCCGATGGCCGCATCACGCGTTCGGAAGCCGAGCAGATCAGCCGCGCTCAGCAGAGCGCCAGCCGTCATATCTACCAGGAGCGTCACGACAGCGAGCGTCGCGGTTGGGGTGGCTTCCGCCGCTGGTGGTAAGTGTCACGTGAACACACTATTTCGATCTGGACCCGCAGTCCGGAATACTTTGAGGCCGCCCCTGACAGGGCGGTCTCTTTTTTAACGCCATGTAATCGTGACATGTCGCGACAGCCACCACAGCAGGCCCGCTAGCGCAATGCCGCCGATAATCGTTGCGATCTGCCGGGTCTGCCGCATCGCACGGCGCCACTTAAACTGCCCGCGACTTGCCTGGAAATGTTCCACGACCGCATCATCGCCTGGCGCATCAAATATTTTTGAATAGTTTTTTGGGAGTACGCTGACCGTGACGCCCTGCAAGGTTGGGAACATCCGATAGATCAGGTCTTCGTCCAGATCGAGCGGTCCAGCCTTTGCTGCTTCACGCGCCCAGCTGTCTGCAAAAAGGCGCCCGCCCGGCGTATTGCGGACCAGCAGGGTTCCCGCCGCAATCCTCAGCACGTTCAGCTTTTGGCGGCGCCTATGATCGAACAACATTGTGACGTCGGCGGTCGCCGTTTCAAACAAAGTCAATGGTTGGCGGACAATGGCATCGGCATCAAGATAGACCACATCGTGGTTTGGATTGGCCTTCAAGGCGTAAGCGACAAACTCAGCTTTGATGCGTGTGTTGGCTTCCCAGCCACCGCGTGGCTCGTAGCGCTTGAAATAGTGATTGATACCGAGTGCTTCCACCGAGGCCTTAAGTGACAGGATCTGCGGCAGGTAGCTCGGCGTGTAAAAACCGCAGATCACGTAGCGTTGGCCACCATCGCGCCACGCGCATTCGTCGGGTAACTGGGTCGGCGCGGGCGTCGGCATCTCTGTCATCACTCGCGCCATAGGTCAGCAACCCAATGCGCTGGACGGAAGCGCCGCTGCGTCAGGTTCAGACGAAGGCCCTGGCCGACCCGCTTGTTGCGCTGGTGCTCGCCGCGCATGGCGCTTTCCGGCGTAATCGATCCGAAGAACACCAGAATTTTACCGCCTGCGGGTTTTTGTGGGGTGGAGAAAAATCGCCGCATACGATTGCGCGGTAGGCAGGCGTGGGAAAATGGTACGCACCATTCCGGTGGCCAGAACGTCACGTCGGCAGCGGCCTTGGTAAGAAAGTTCTGCTCTTTCGACGCATATGTGTTGCGAATGACATCCGCCGGGGTCGCATAGAACCGGTCCAGAATGTAGGCCTCATGGCCGATGCACCAGCGCAGCACTGAACTATTGCCATAGCCGAGTTCAGGGTCTTTCCATTCTTTGATGATCAGGAAACGCCCGGGCGCTGTGAACAAGTCGTCGATGCTGTCAATGATCAACAGGTCGAGGTCCAGGAACAGCGTCATTCCTTTAAGCGCGTTGTCAGGCCCGCCGAGGCCCGCCTGCATCAGTCCAAGCTTGGGCCAATAGCGGCCTAAAGATGAATCGAATCGCACGTCTGGAAGCGGCTTGATTTCCACCTCGGGTCGGATGCCGGTGTCGTCATCAGTGAAGCATACGAAACGAACGGTCCAAGAGGTGTTGCGCATCACCATGCCATAGAGGCGATTAACCCAGTCCGGCCCGTAACGAGTACCCCACTTCATGCAGACAATGTTGACCGTGCGGTCCGCCTGCGCCCGCGCAACATCAGCCTGCCACGTTGTCGTCCCCGTCATCGGTGCTGCCCGCTCAAAGCCGACCAGCGTGAGCCGCTTCAAAAAGCTGGTGGCAGGACGCTTCGTCGATCGGTCGCGGATTGCCCCCAGCGGTTGGGTCCTTGGGCGACATGCGGCTCATCAGTTCAAATTTCTCCGTGCCCACTTTGAAGTCGGCGAGGGTATGCGGCACGCCGGTTTGAGCACGAAGCTCAAGCACCCAATCGAGGAATGGCGTAAAACCAGGTTTGAGCCCCATGTAGGCCGCTGCTCGCGTAATCTTGTCCTCGATGACACTGCGGTTGAAGACCAGGACGTAGGGCATGAACACAGCATTCGTCATGCCGTGGTGCGTATCATAAAGCGCACCGACCGGATGCGACAAGGCGTGGATTGCCCCGAGCGCCTTTTGGAATGCTGTTGCACCCATGGCTGCCGCCGACATCATCTGTCCACGCGCCTCGATATCGGTGCCATCCTTGGCAACGCGCGGCAGATTGTCTTTGACGATGCGCATGCCTTCAACAGCGATGCCATCGGCGAGCGGGTGGTAAAACGGTCCGCAGTAGGCTTCGAGGCAATGTGCCAGTGCATCCATGCCTGTGCCAACCGTGATAACGCGAGGCATGCCAACGGTGAGTTCGGGATCGCAGATGGTGGTTTTTGGCATCATCAACGGATGGAAGATTACTTTTTTTGTATGAGTCGTCTCGTCGGTGATGACGCCGGCGCGACCTACTTCCGACCCTGTCCCGGCGGTGGTGGGCACGGCAACAATCGGTAAAATGCCTTTCGGATCGGCACGGGTCCACCAGTCGCCGACATCCTCGAAATCCCACATCGGGCGTGTCTGCCCGGCCATGAACGCGATCACCTTGCCGGCGTCGAGACCAGAACCGCCACCGAAAGCTATAACGCCATCGTGCCCACCAACCTTCAACGCCGCAACACCGGCCGTTATGTTGGCGGCGATCGGGTTGGGCTTGATATCGCAAAAGACTTTTGCCGCTAGTCCGGCACCTTCGAGTGACTGCAGCGCCTGTTGTGTGATGGGTAGTTTCGCGACGACGGGGTCGGTAACCAGCAGCGGCCTCATCATGCCAGCGGCCTTCGCAGCAGAGCCCAGCTCCTTGATCCGGCCGGCACCGAATTTAATGTTTGTTGGATAGTTCCAATTGCCGATGAATTGCATGTTGGGTCTCTACGGTGAGGTGGTCGTATAGTCACTAACCGACTATAGGCGAACGTTATGCTGGCCGTCACCGTGGCGTCGAGGCTGAACAATTAGATAACGAAACGTGATGCTGCAAATAAGGAACATTCAGTTTCATTATGCCAGTCTTGAGTAATGATATCGCTTACGCATCCCGCGCTCGGCCATAGCGGGCGTAGCCAAAGGAGCACCTCATGCTGCCATCTCAGCGCGCCCTGTTCGACGTCCCCCGTGATGTCTGCTATTTCAATGCCGCCGGCTGGAGCCCATTGCCACTGGCAACGCAGGAGGCAGGACGCGCGGCGGTCGCTCGCAAGGGGCAGCCCTGGAAACTCGATGCACAATTCTCCAACACCCAGAATGAACGGGCACGCACGGCTGCGGCAAAGCTGATCAACGCCGCGCCGAGCGATGTTGCGTTGATTTCATCGATCGGCTACGGCGTCGCGGTTGCTGCCAAGGTATTGAGCCCGGCGCGTGGTTCGCGGGTGATCGTTCTGGCCGACGATCATTCCTCGCCGGTGCTCGAATGGCACACGCGCGCCGAAGCACAGGGTTTCACCGTTGAAACGGTGCCGCAGCCGACCGACGGCGATTGGACATCGGTCGTTTTGGCGGCCATCGAGCGTCCGGGAGCGGCGCCCGTCAGTCTTGCCTCGATCTCCTCGGTGCATTGGTCGGACGGCGGATTGCTGGATGTCGACCTGATCGTCAAGGCACTGCGCCGCCAAGGTGCAGCATTTTTGATCGATGCAACGCATGGTGCAGGCGTCCTCGCAATGGACGTCGCAACACTTGACCCGGATTTTGTGATTTTCCCAACCTATAAATGGCTGCTTGGTCCTTACGGTCGAGCATTCCTTTATGTCGCCAAGCGACATCAAGATGGGGTGCCGTTGGAGCAGACGTCCGGTGGCCGCCGTGATGTGCGAGCCGAGCAGCAGGTTTATTTCGCCGATACGCGCTATGTGCCGGATGCGCGCCGCTATGACATGGGCGAACGCGACCATTTCATTTCCATGGAGATGGCATCGATCGGCATGGAAATGATGGCCAGCTGGGGCGCCGCCGCCGTTGTTGGCCGCCTCGCCATGCTGACCAATCGAATTGCTGAGGGCTTGCACGACGTGGATGTGCAAATCCCATCGAAAGAATTGCGCGCACCACACATACTGAGCCTCGGATTCAAAGGTGGACTGCAAAAGTCACTGGTGGATCGCTTGGCCTCCGAGCGCATCCATGTGGCACCACGGCTTGGGCGGATGCGGATCTCGCCCCATGTCTACAACGACGAGCACGATGTCGATTATTTCGTCGGTACCATGCGCAAGGCCTTGGCCCGGTCGTAGATATAGGCCTCTTGAGCGGCGGTCTCAATCGTGCCGGGTCGGCTGGCACGGACGAGTTCGATGGCTGACTTCGCTGCCATACCGCTGTCGACCAACAGCGACGCGGCGACGGTGCCCGTGCGGCCTAGACCAGCGGCACAATGCAACAAAACGCGATCACCGCGCTGTAATGCATCGTGAATGTCGGAGAAGGCGGCCTCTGCCGTCGGCGATCCCATGTCCGGTATCGGTAAATTAAGCCAACGGAACGACCGGTCGGCCACGAGGTGCGGTAGTGTCTCCACACCAAGTTGTTCAAGTTCGGCACGTTCGACCAGCGTTACCATCATTGCAGCACCCCAAGCTTCGATCGCATCGAGGTCGGCGCTGATATCGCGGTGCCAAAGGTGATCGCAGCGCCCAGGGCAATGGACGAGCCCCAGTGTGCCACCGGTCGGCACCGTCACAGCATCTATGTGCAGCGGCCCTCTGTAAGGCGCGCTGCGATCCAGGGGATGGTCGGTGCTGCTCACGCCGGTTCGGCATCCCGTTTCACCATCATGTCCTTGAATGCCGGGCGGGCGTGGCAGGAAGCGAGCCAAGCCTTGACCCGGGGCGTTGCATCGAACAATTCCTTCGCTGGCATGGCATAGCGCACAACCTCGGCGACGTTGATATCGGCGACGGTGAACCGCGATCCAACGATAAAGCCGGTTGCCGCCAGGTGTTGGTCGAGCATTGCGAATGGCGCGCGCAAGGCCTCGACGCCAGCGGCGGCAATCTTGGGATCGCGCTCGGCCGGTGGCTTGCCAATCAGGTGATACAGCACCTGGATCGAATGCGGTTCAACGTCAGTGGCAGCCCACAGGGTCCACATCGACATTAAGCCATCCTCGGTGACGTTTGCAGGCGCCAGAGGCCCGCCGTTCTTCTTGGCGAGATACAGGTTGATCGCAAGCGACTGGTGCATGACAAAGCCGTCGTCTGAGATCGATGGAATTTGACCGTTCGGGTTCACCTTCAAGAACGCAGGCGAACGCGTGTGCAGGGGCGCATCGGCGGCATCGGGATTGGCCAACCGATAAACCTGAATGACCGGTACGTGTGTGAATGGGATGCCTAACTCGGCTGCAGCCCAAATATTGCGCGAGGCGCGGGAGCGATAGACGCCGTAGATTGTCAGCATGACGTGAGAACCTTTCGTTTTTGTGCGGGAATTTTGACTAGTCGGCCAGCATCGACAAGGCGGCGCGGCGGTCGCCAGGCTTCAATTTGAGGAACAGGGCGCGCGCTGCTTTGATATCTTTGTCGGTGCCGCTATCCGATGCCGCCCGCAGAGCCACGGTGGTCGCATGCTCCGGCCCGCAGATGAAGGCGAGCGCCTTTGCCAGTCGGCCCATGGCCACGCGATCGATCGATGTTTCGTCCATGTGTCTAATTCTCTAGGCGGATGATTTGGCGGTGGCGGTGATCACGTGACCTGCAGCATCGACGTCCGGGCGACTGATTGTAAATGCCGTCTCAGGTGTAACCACCGCATAGTCCATATAGCCAAGCCGTGCGATTGGCCGCATCGCAACGGTGTCGACGATGCCGTTCTTAATGTAGGCATCATCGATATAGATGCCGACAATCAAGCCGATTACAAGATTATAGCTGTGGTCGTAACGCCCGGCGCCGGGTAGCGCTATCGTCTGGAAATGACGACATTCTAGGGCGGCCGGGCTTTCCTTGACACGTGGCGGTTTGACGAATTTTGAGGCTGTGGCGGTCAGGCCCGCCAACGGGAACTCGTCGACCCCGTACGGCACGGACGCCGATGACATGTTCATGTGCTCGCGTAGTGCGTAGGTCGACATCGAACACACGAATTCGCCTGTCTCCGCAATGTTCTTCAGACTGTCCTTCATGCCAGCCGAGCCGAACACGACATAGCCCGGCTTCTCCCCGACGCCGTTGAAGAAACTATAGGGCGCAAGATTGCATACGCCGCTCGCGCTTACCGTTGAAATCCAGCCGATTGGGCGGGGTGTGATCAACGCTTTCAGCGGGTCGTGCGGAAGGCCGTGGCGATTCTCGATGGCGTCATAATGCATAGTTGAGACAACTCCCGGTTCGAAGACTCAGGCCGTCCAACGGCTCACAATCGACGATAACGTCGGGCGATCACGGTCGGGTTGGCGTTCGGTTGCGGTGCCAATGTACACGAACCCTGCCAAACGTTCGTTTGTGGCCAGTTTCAATGCCCGTGCAACATGAGGGCTGTAGGAATACCACTCGGTTAGCCAACTGGTGCCGAAGCCAAGCGCGTTTGCGGTAAGGCACAAGTTCATACAGGCCGCTCCGCAGGAGAGTACCTGCTCCCACTCCGGTGCGCCTGGAACCTCGGCGATGCGGCTGACAACGCCGACGACGACCGGCGCGCGTAGGAAGCGATTGCGTTCGGTATCGAGCCGCACATCAGACGGCGGCACGGCATCCTCCGCCTTGCAGGCATCGGCAAGCACCGCGCCGAACGCTGCCCGGGCATCACCGTCGAATACGATGAAACGCCACGGAGTGAGCTTCTTATGATCGGGAACCCGAGCGGCGGCGGTCAAAATAGTGTCGAGTTCATGGGGGGTTGGCCCCGGTGCCGCCATATGGATAGGCTTGACCGAGCGGCGAGCAAGCAGCATCTGCAGTGCGGCAACATGCGCCAGATCGGCTGATGGATGGAAAACGGTCATCGTGGTTGCTCGTCTATTCACGGGGGCGCGCGCGCATCGAGAGTTGGCTATCGCAATATGTCCTCGTATACAATCTCGACTCAAAATCAATGTGGAGCACAGCAGACATGACTTTTCGGTCGGTTCTGACGCTCGTTATTGCTGGGCTCGTGTTGGCGGGCGGCCATGCAGTTCAGGCGGCCGAGCCTCCCACTGCGATGATCGTATTTGATGGTTCTGGCTCGATGTGGGGAAAGGCACCGGGTGAGGGCAACACGAAGAGTGGTGACACCAAGTTCGGCGTGGCACGCGAAGCCATTAAACGCACGTTGCCGAAGCTGGGCCGGGAAACGCGTGTCGGGCTCGCCGCATTTGGGCATCGGCGCCGCGGCGATTGCAGCGACACGGAAGTCATGCTTCAGCCGGAGCCGCTTGATGCAACGCGCTTTAACGGTCCGTTGGACAAGTTCAACCCCAAAGGCAAAGGCCCGTTGGTGCAAGCCTTGCGCGATGCCGCAGGTGCTGTCTCCAAGGCACC
>JANNRP010000375.1:0-30408 GCA_031401535.1 Hyphomicrobiaceae bacterium
ATGGCGCAGGAACTGTTCGCGGGTCGCGGTTGCATCGGGAATGATCAGCACAAGCCTCTCACCCTTGCGCGCATCCGGTACTGCAACGACGACCGAAATCGAGGCGGGCCAGATTTCGGCTGACATCGCTTCGACCGCCGAGAGGGACACCATCTCTCCGCCGATCTTGGCGAAGCGCTTTGCCCGTCCGCGGATGGCAATGAAGCCTTGCGCGTCTATCGTCACGATATCGCCCGTGTCATGCCAGCCACCGGGCGGCGGTTCCAGCACGCCGGGGTTCTCGACCCGGTAGTAGCCGAGCATCACGTTGGGACCGCGCACGTAAAGGCGACCACCCTCGGTAATGCCAGGTACAGGCTCAAGCCGAGCTTCCATCATCGGCGCTAAACGTCCAACCGTGCCGACCCGATTGGCGAGGGGCGTGTTGATCGCCAGAACCGGCGCGGTTTCCGTCACGCCATAGCCCTCGAGGATGCGGACACCAAACTTCTCCATATAGAGATCACGGGTTCGCGCCTTGACGGCTTCTGCACCAGCTAGGATCAGGCGGACGGACCGGAAGTCGTAAGGGTGGGCAACGCGGGCATAGCCATTGAGGAACGTATCGGTGCCGAACATGATCGTCGCGTTGGTCTGGTAGACCAGTTCGGACACGATTCGGTAGTGCAGCGGCGACGGATAGAGGTACACCGGCACACCGCGCAGCAACGGCATCACCAGACCAGCCGTCAGTCCGAACGAATGAAATACGGGCAGCGCGTTGAATACCTTGTCTTCGCCCGAGACCGCGATGCGCGTCAGCGATTGGATGGCATTGGCCAGGATGTTGGTATGCGACAACACCACCCCCTTGGGCGTACCTTCCGAGCCTGACGTGAACAGGATCGCCGCTGGATCAGACGGCTTTCGCAGTACCTGCGGACGGACGCCCTGGCGAAGTCCGCGTAATTTGTCGAGAGCCGTGATCGTCGGACGGACGTCCTCCAGATAAACAATCTTTACTGCACCAGAAATCTTGGCCACGACGTCGCCAAGCTTTGCCTTGTCGACGAACGCCTTTGAGGTCAGCACCACCTGAACCTTGGCTGCTTTGCACGCGGCCTCGATGTTGGCGGAACCTGCTGAGAAGTTGATCATGGCCGGCACGCGGCCGATCGACTGCAATGCAAAGAATGTGACCGCAACGCCGGCCGAGTTCGGCAGCATCACGCCGACCGCCTCGCCTTCTGCCGCCATCGGTGCGAGCTTGGCGCCCAGCACCTGGGCACTCGTGATAAGCTTGCCGAACTTTAACTTAGTGCCCATCGGGTCTTCGATGATAACCCGGCCGGTATCACGCGTGGCCTTGGCGTCGGCCAAAGCATCAAACAGCGTGCGGCTGATGTTGGCGGTCTCGACGGCCGTGTCGACCATCATGTCCTGCATCCATGCACCCGCAGCCTGACGACGCACCTTGCCGCGCAAGGCCTGATCGATGTCGAGCTTGCGCCGCGGCAGGATCGTGACCGTCGTCTTTGGAAACCAAACCTTCTTGGTTTGTGTCGCCTTCAAATAACTGAACGGCGAGCGCTCCGGGCCGTCGATGCGCACGGGCACGACCCAGGCGTCGGATTTATCAGCGATCATGGCCGTGCCATCGTAGACCTTCATCAGCCCGTCGGTGACGGTGAGACGGCCCTCCGGAAAGATCACCAGAGTGTGCCCCTCCTTGACCGTGTTGACGAGATTGCGCGCACCGAGCGGCTTCGTCGGATCAATCGGCTGGGCATTGACGAGCTTGAGGAACGGCTTGGCCCACCAGGTCTTCGCGATGCCCGTATCAACGGCGAAGGTGGCGTGCCCCGGCAGGATCGAGTGCAGGATCGACGCATCCAGCAGGCTGATGTGGTTCGGCGTGATGACAGCGCGCTCGCCCGGTTGCGGCAAATGCTCCAACCCCTTCACTTCGAGGCCATAGAACGTCTTAAAAACGAAGGCTGCGAGATCGCGAATGCCATCGCGGCCCCAGGCGCGCAGCACCAGCACCATCGCGACGAAATTCGCCAGACCCAGACCAATCCACAGCGGCACGAGGCCGACGCCCAGCGCCTGCAACCCGACGAGGCCGAGGCTGGCGCCGGTCATGAATGCTGCTGACAGCACGTTGCACGCAGCAATGACGCGGGCGCGACGGTCGAGTGGTGCCCAGCTCTGCACGGCCGCAAACGACGGCACGATGAAGAGACCACCGGCAGCTGCAAGACCGAACAGCGAGAAGCCCATGGAAAGACCCCACGGGGTCGCTGCGAACTCTGCCAAGGACACGACAACGCCCGGCTTGGCCGTCGGGACCGCTGCAATCGCCCAAGCGAGACCGAGACAGAACACGCCCATCAGAAATGCCGCAACCGGGACCAGCGCCATGTTCGGGCGTTGCTTGCTTGCTTGCGCCGCCGTCACCGAACCAACCGCAATACCGATCGTGAACACCAGCAATGCCGCCGTCAGCAAATGCTCGCTGCCGCCAATGTGCGTCTTGGCCAGCGTCGGCAGCAGCGAAAGCGAGACCGCGCCGACGAGCCAGAACCACGAGGTGATCAAGCCGCCAACCCAGAGCCGCTGATCAGCCTTCAAATCGCGCAGCAACGCGACAGTCGACGTCCACGGATTGCGCTCGATGACGAGATTGGGGGCGCGCGATCCTGTCGCCGGAATGAACCGGGCGGACAGCCAGCAGATGATCGCCATGCCAATGACGGTTGCGGCAACTAAGCCGCCTGCAGCCCCCGTCGTATCTTGGCCGACGCCAGACAGACCGCCAGCAATCGTGCCAGCCAGAATGGCAGCGAACGTCGCCCCTTCGATCAAGGCGTTGCCAGCCGGCAACTCCTTGGTCTCCAGATGATCGGGCAGGATGCCGTATTTGATCGGCCCAAACAGCGCGGCGATCACCCCGAATAGGCCAAGCGCGAGGAACAGCAGTGGCAGCGAATTCAGGTAGAAGCCGAGGGCAGCGACAGCCGCGACCGGGATTTCAGCAAGCTTTAGCTTCGTCGCCATCTCGGCCTTGTCAAACTTGTCGGCAAGCTGACCGCCCAGAGCCGACAAGATGAAAAATGGCGCAATCAATACGGCGCCTGCCAATGTCACGAGTGCTGGCCCCTGCGTTCCTCCGATCTGGAACAAGATCAAGATGATCAGCGCATTTTTCACGAGATTATCGTTCAATGCAGAGAAAAACTGACACCAAAACAGCGGTGCAAAACGGCGTGATGTCATCAGCGACTGGAACATGGGACGGCTCATCTGTTGGGTGGGATTTCGCCTTCGCTAGCGCTTCAACCAACGGAGCTAACCCACGGATCTATCGACTATGTTATAAAGAAACTTGGTTAACGAAGCGATGAGTTTGGTCGGTTCGACACCAGGACAAGATGCGGCCGCTGCCTGATTGCGGTCCCTTTGGCCAGCACAGGCACCATGTCGGCGTCTCGGGTCAGCTTCGTGGCCCGCGAAACGGGGCCCAAGAGGGAGTCAATCAAGCGTGAGAGCAGTGTAGATGACATAATACGGCGCTCCATGTTTATGTGAACTATGTTCATATAAAACTGATATCACGTACTTGAACGAAGTTCAAGATAATTGTGATCGCAGTTCACTGTTGCGCCAGATTTATCGCGTCATGGCGCGTTGACACCTGCCGTCATGGAGGAAAAGCTAATTGCAAATCCGCACAACGAGTCCGTCCCATGGGTCTTCGCCGAGTTATCATAATCGTCGGCACTACCGCCGCGCTCGCCCTCTCGGGCTTTGTCGGTTACGTCGCCGTACTTGGTATCGACAGCAAACAGGCCAGTCTCTGCCGCGGCACAGCAGGGGCGGGGAGCCTGCGGGATGGGCGGCGACTGCCGTATGCTGGCGATAATTATCGCTCTTATAGTGTCGCCGGATTCCTGCTCGGCCGGACTTTTGTTCACAGTGCCGTGCGCGATACGGTCCGTGATGCCTACTTGGCCCTCGCGCGCGACCATCCCAACCTGCGGTTTATCTACGCCGAAGGCAGTTGGCCTTGGGGCGGGCAACTCGCTCCTCATCGAACGCATCGCAATGGGACAGCGATCGATTTTCACGTGCCTGTGAGAACGGCGGATGGAAAAACGTCCGAGTTGCCGGCCAATGTATTCAATCAGCTGGGTTACGGAATCGATTTTGACAAGTCGGGTCGCTATGGATTGCTGACAATCGACTTCGAGGCAATGGCTTTGCATTTGGCGGCCCTCGATAGGGCGGCACGCGCACATGGTACGACGATTCAGCGCGTCATCTTCGACACCGACCTCCAACCATTGCTGCTGGCGACCACTGCTGGCGCCCGTCTTCGTGGACGTATAGCGTTCAATACAACGCAAAGCTGGGTCCGGCATGATGAGCACTACCACGTCGATTTCATCATGCCGTGCAAATGAGCGGGGCGATGCCCATTGAACGCCGTTGACGTTGGTGCAGCACAATTGCCAAAGTCGACATATAGTCCTGCTGTTCTTGTCTGAAATCGGAGCGTGAGCGTCATGTCGAAGACAACCGTTCTTTTGCGCGTGCTGGCTCTGATGATACCGGTCGGCACACTACCAAGCGCCGTGATGGCGCAAACCAAGGAGTTCACCTTCAGCCAGAAGGCGAACGACCGGATGGCCAAGAAACTCAACATCCCGGTGTACTTTGCGCTGCCGGTCAGCGCGCGCAGCGCGGCACCAACAAAAGTCGAAACCACCGACGTGTTGATCGATTTCAAACATCCTGACGCCAAAGGGGCAGCAGCTGATATCGGTTTGCGCATCATCGCCACGAAAAGGGCAGGCATGGCCGCGCGGCTCGCAAAAAGCGGGCTCATTCAAACCGGCGATCTGCTGCTGACCTTCCGTTCCGAATGGGGCGGCAGCGGCGCTTATCCCAATATCCAGATGGGCGTCAGCCACACTGGCATCGCCTATGTCAAAAACGGCATCGTCCACAATCTCGATAACCCTCTCAACGAGGAATATCATGGTGCCCAGATGCGCGCTGATTTGACGAGCGAGCATTACAGGACCCTCGATTATCTGCACGTCGTTCGCCCTCGCAACCTGACAGACGCCCAGCGCGCCAATCTTGTCGCCTGGGCGGAGCGGCTGAACAGCAGCGCAAAGCGCATCTACCCGAGCCAGATAAGTTTCAACCAGGATTATAACGCCCCGAAGTACAAGGAGGGTAAGTCCTATGACTTCGTCAAAACATTTGGCCAAGTGGCCTTGGGACAGAAGCCAACCGGCACGCTCGACATGTTCTGCTCCGAGTTTGCATGGTCCTTGTTGGCACTCAAGGATTGTGACCCGGCCAGCTCGGGCGAAAGCTTTTCCGGCACAAGCGTGCCAGCCTGCATCCGAGAACCTATGAAACCGATGGAAGCCACTGGAGATTTCATTTTTCGGCGCAATCGGAGTTCCAACGCTGGTCTCGCCGATGGCCCCTTGCTCGTAATAGATGCGTTGAAGTTGTCTTCAGCTGAACGGACCCGCATGCTCGAGTCAGTTTTCGTAGAAAACAAAGGGCGCCTGGCAAAACTGTCGGTCGGACACAAGACGCTCGCCGAATCCATGCAGCCCAAGTTTGCTCCACTTCAGCAATATTATACGGGCGCCGGCGGTGGTTTTTTCCAAAGCATCAAAGCCCGAGCAATCAGAAGCGCGGTCAATCGCGAGATACCTGACAACTACTCGCCAACATCGTTTCTCGTAAATACGCTACTGCCAGTGGACAACGCCAACCGCACGATGGACTACGTTGCAACGATCGTGATCGAATAGACCGCGTTCAAGGATGCAGAGTTCATCGATACGTCACACATTGAACCGACGACAAGTGCTCAGCGGGCTGGCCGCGACCTCGCTCTTCACATCAAGCAGCAGCGATGCGCGCGCGCCGATCTTCATCGCCGACATGCACTTCCACCTGTTCTTCTTTGGTCGCAAGCCCGCTGCAGTGCAGCCATTGGCCGGGAATATGGCAGGCGGCCAAGCCACGCTCGTGGCATGGTCGCTCGTCGGCGACGTGCCATGGCTGCAGCCAACTGGTCGCGGCTTCAAACAACGTGGAACGCCGTCTGCCGGAGAGGCGATTGGTTGGTTCAACTCCGAGATGGCCCGCGTCCAGGCGCACATCTCCGATCAGAAGCTGAGGATCGCCCGCACCCCCGACGATGTTGATCAGGCTGTCAGCGGTACTCCCCACATCGTACTGTCCGTCGAGGGCGCGAGTTTTCTCGATGAAGACTTGAGCCATCTGCGCCTCGCTTACCTGGCGGGTGTCCGCCACATCCAACTGGTTCACTTCATCAGAAACCAGATAGGTGACGTACAAACCGAACGGTCCTGGCACAACGGGCTGACCGAATTCGGCATGCAGGTCGTAGCTGAATGCAACAGACTAGGCATCTTGATTGATCTTGCCCATTGCACCGATGCCGTCGTGCACCAAGTGCTCGCTCTCAGTAAAGCGCCTGTCGTTTGGTCGCATAGCTCGGTGCAGCGCGACCGTCGGCTGCAGGTATCACTATCGGGGTGGCAGGCTCGGCAACTTTCGTTGGACACCGCCAAGGCAATTTCAACACGCGGAGGCGTGATTGGCTTGTGGGGCCTGAGCGCGGATGTCGGCACCACCATTGCCTCCTACACCGACCGTATTAGCGAATTGGCAGCTTGGCTCGGAGAGGATCATGTCGCCTTTGGCACTGACATGAACGCGCTCGCCAACCCCGCTATCGCCAGCTACACCGACTTGCGCCGGGTGGTGACCCTGATGGAACAGCGCCGGATTGATGGACGCCAGATCAGGAAAATTGCGATTGAAAACTACGCGCGCGTCTTGCAGACGGCCATGCGTTCGCGAACCGATTGACGATCGTTACTTGATGACAAGTCGACCAGCCACCTCCAATTGGCCGTTAACTCCAGCCTTGACGAGAACAAGCTCGCCGGACATCGGGGCTACGCCAGTGAGGGCTGTGATTACGACTTGATGCGTCACCATCAGGATTGGCTCAAATCCGTTTACAGCATCGATCTCCTGGCGCACGCGAGCGCTCTGACCAGGCCTTTTTGATGCATCGGACACGAATGAATTAAGAGCTGGGAACACGGTAGCGTCGACGCCTGTGACGAGATGGGCGGTTTCCTTGCAACGACACCATGCACTCGTCAGCACCCGCGTAAACACAATACCGCGCGAACTGAACGCAGCACCGATACGCGTGGCCTGCGCGCGCCCGTTGGCATCGAGATTGCGCTGTGTCGTGCAGTCGTCAAGCCGGTATCCGGGCGGATCAAGCGTGCCAGGTGCTTCGGCATGCCGCATGAGCACCACGTGGCCCGGGGTCTTGACCAGAGACCAAAAATCATCTGCCGCGCGGACCGGTCCGCACGCCAACAGAAACGCCAATGCTGCCGCGAACAACGCCACGGTTGAGTTCGTCTGACGTCTCAATTCTGCTCCTCGGGTAAGCTTGGCAGTGGATAGAACTCGATACCCTCGTCGTGCAGGTCTCGAACCTCATCCGTCGAGGCTTCGCCGTAGATACCCCGCGCCTCTACCTCCTCGTAGTGGATCTTACGTGCCTCCTCGGCGAACTTAGGGCCGACATAGTCGGCCTTTGCTTCGACTTCGGCACGCATCTGGCGTACGGCCTCGATGAATTGCGCGCGCACCGCCACCTCCTTGGTGGCCTCATTATTGACCGCTGCAACCTCGCGCCGCTTGTTACCCTTGACCGCCACATTGGGCGCCATCAGCGCCTTCTCGACCGACGTCGATCCGCAGGTGGGGCAAGTCACCAACCGCCTCTTCGCCTGAGTGTCGAAACTGCGGCTATTCTGAAACCAGGCCTCGAACTCGTGGGAATTATCACATAGCAACCGGTAACGGATCATGAGGCAACCTTGATAGCGGGCACAACCGCATGTTCGACTTTGAACTGCCTATCATGGGTCAATGATGGCACACGCGAACGGGCTTCCTCGACTGCTGCCATCGAGATATCGGCGGTTATGACGCCGGGCGTAGTACCGTCGGCCTCAGCCAGTATCTCGCCCCAAGGCGAAATGACAATGCTGTGGCCGTAGGTTTGGCGACCGTTCGGATGAGTACCAGCCTGCGCTGCCGCAAAAACGAAGCACTGCGTCTCGATTGCCCGTGCGCGCAGCAGGGTGTGCCAGTGGGCCTTGCCCGTTGGCACGGTGAACGCTGCCGGTACGGCTATAAGCCTTGCTCCGGCGTGCGCCAAAGCGCGGTATAGTACCGGAAAGCGCATATCGTAACAGATGGTAAGCCCGAGTGTACCCCATGGAAGATCGGCGAGCACAGCCGTATCACCCGGTGCAAAGTTGCGACTTTCACGATACTTCTCGCCATTGGGAAGATCAACGTCGAACATGTGAATTTTATCATAAGTCGCGGTAATTACACCGTCTGGCGAAATCAGAATAGAACGGTTGGCAATCTTGTCTGGGCTGATGGCGACCCCCATCGAACCAACATGCAGCCAAATATTCAGCTCACGCGCCAGGGTGCGAAAGTGGGCGATCGCCGGATTGCCTTCCTGGGGACGGGTCTCAACGAAGAGTTTCGCGCGATCCGTCTGCATCAACGTGGTAATCTCAGGCGTCAGCACGTAGACAGCGCCTTTGGACGCCGCCTCGCGGATCAGCTTTGACGCCGCAGCCAAATTAGCTGCCACGTCCGGCCCGGTGGTCATCTGCACCAGACCGGCACGGAACGTCGGCAATACAGTGGCGCTTGTCATGGATAGCATACCTTTCGTGCGACAACGTACAAACGCTCAAGACCGCAACAATGCATCTAGACGACCCTGATCGTTGAGTGCGTGGAGGTCGTCACTACCGCCAACGTGGCGATCGCCTATCCAGATCTGCGGCACCGAGTTGCGCCCGCCCGCTTTGGTCCGCATGACGTCACGCAACGCGGGTTGACTTGTGACATCAATCTCCTCGAACGCCACGTTCTTTTGCCGGAGCAATGTCTTTGCCATGTGGCAGTACGGGCACAGGCTCGTTGTATAAATTGTCACCTGGGGCATCGGTCGGGCATCCGGCGGTCATTGTGCACTCTACAGGAGAATAACCTGCTGCAGGGTAACCGCAAAGCTGGAAAAGCACATCGCCTCCAGGCTGCCTAATAAAGCGCCTAGTACGATTTTGGCAGTCCTAGCACACGCTCGGCAATGTAGTTCAGGATCATGTGTGGACTGACCGGGGCGAGGACCGGAATCAAGACCTCCCGAAACAGTCGTTCGACATGGAATTCCTTGGCATAACCCATGCCTCCATGCGTCTTGACGGCAGTCATGCATGCCTTGAAGGCAGCCTCGGCGCTCAAGTATTTGGCCGCGTTCGCCTGCGGGCCACAGGGCCGTTTCTGGTCGTAAAGCCAGGCAGCCTGCATTGCTATCAACGACGCAGCTTCGAGTTCCATCCAGCTTTCTGCCAGCGGATGCTGAATGCCCTGATTTTTCCCGATCGGCCGCCCAAACACCACGCGCTCCGAGGCATAGCGTGTTGCACGACGCAGTGCATCCTGACCGATCCCGACCGCCTCCATCGCGATCAGGATACGCTCTGGATTGAGACTATCGAGCAGATAGTCAAAGCCCATGCCTTCGCGCCCGATGAGATCATCGGTCGGCACGAACAAGCCATCAATGAATATCTGATTGGAATCGACGGCCTTGCGGCCCATCTTCTCGATCTCGCGCACCTCGACGTGTCGACGATCGAGTTCCGTGTAAAACAAGCTCAGTCCGCGCGTCTTCTTCGTGACCTTATCCCGCGGTGTCGTGCGTGCCAGCAGCAAGATCCTGTTGGCGTGCTGCGCCGTCGATGTCCAAATTTTGTGACCATGAACAAGATAACCGCCGTCGACCCGATCAGCACGTGTTGTGATTTGGGTCGTATCTAGCCCTGCGTTCGGCTCAGTGACTCCGAAGCATGTGGTTTCGCGACCTGAAATCAACGGAGGAAGCCAGCGCTGCTTTTGCTCAGATGTGCCATGCACGACGATCGGGTGGGGGCCGAAAACATTGATATGAACGGCGGACGCCGCTGTCATGCCGCCGCCACAGCTCGCAATCGTCTTCATCATCAGTGCCGCTTCCGACATGCCGAGCGCTGCACCGCCGTAAGCTTCCGGCATGGTGATGCCAAGCCACCCACCTGCGGCCAGCGCGGCATGAAACTCGGTCGGAAATCGACCGTCGCGATCACGTTGCAGCCAATAGGCATCGTCGAACCCGGCGCAAACCTTGGCCACGGCTTCGACAACGGACTGCTGGCTATCGGACAGATCAAAATTCATCGTAAAACCTAATCTTCGGAGTCGGCCGTCAACGGAAGGGCCCTTGCGTTTCCGAGACCATGGAAAATCCCGCACCCGCCGACAAGTTCACCGCGCGCTGGTCTGGTGTCCAACTACAACGAGACCAAGTGCCAAGGCATCTACCCGTGCCGCTCCCGCGGCCTTCAGAGCGCGGGCACAAGCATTAATGGTGGCGCCAGTGGTGATAACGTCATCAATCAAGACGATGTTGCGACCCTCGATGCTTGCATAACGGCCCTCCGACACTGCAAACGCACGGGCGACGTTCTGCCGCCTCTGCGCTTCGCTCAGGCCAACCTGCTGGATTGTGCGTTTGGTGCGAACCAATACGAACGGATCGACCACGATCGCGCTCGCTGCTCCTACCTCGTGCGCGAGCAGGGCTGCTTGATTGAAGCGTCGCGTCAATAGCCGCCAACGATGCAGCGGCACTGGCACCAAAAGATCGGCATCACCTAGTAGTTCATGGCCGGCGGCTAACAACCAACGCCCCAAGAGACGGCGGGCATCGTGCCGATCAGCATACTTGAGCCCGTGGATCAGGTCGCGCAGCACGCCATCGAAGTGTGCCACGGCCCGCCCCCGGTCATAGTCCGGCGGATTGGCAAGAGCGCCCGCAGACACGATCGTGCCGCCACTATCGAACGGCATCGGAATGCCGAGCCTGTCGCAGACAGGAGCCCTTATAAATTGTACGCTCTTCCAACATCGCGCGCACAGCGCGTCGTGACCGCCTAGCAGTCGATGACATCCAAGACACACTGGCGGCACGAGAAAATTCATAACAGCGCGGCGAGACGCCGAGGCACCCCTGGCCGAGCCCAATAGGGCCCGCCTCAGTATCCCGCTGCCTGGCGCTTCTGGTCCCTGCTGGTTTGCTTCGCTCATATGACCTATGCAGTCCCCAACATTCTTGGATCAGCATATGCCGGTTCAACCAAGGCGGGCAATAAATGAACAGCGCGCCCACCATCTTCGACTCTCGCCTGCTCCGGCAAAGGCGCGATCGAGCAGCCGTCCACATCGACGCGCACGATTTCCTGTTAGTGCGCGTTGCCGAAGATATTCTGTCGCGGCTCGATGCCATCAGACGCACGTTTGCCGTGGCGCTCGATCTGGGCTGCCATCATGGTTTGCTCACCCGCGCGCTGCGGCAGCATCCCAGTATCGGCTGCACGATTTCAGCCGACACGTCACTGCCGATGCTTCAGCGCTTCAGTGGCATGCGCGTGCAGGCCGAGCCTGACGCCCTGCCGTTCCGCGATGCGGCGTTCGACCTCGTGGTTTCAGGCCTTACCTTACAACTGGTCAACGATCTTCCGGGGGCGCTGATACAAATTCAGCGAACCTTGAAACCGGATGGCCTGTTACTGGCGACCCTACTGGGTGGCGCCACGCTGATGGAACTGCGGCAGGTATTTGCCGAGGCCGAGATTGAAATCGACGGCGGCGCCAGCCCGCGGGTCGCACCGTTTGCCGACGTCCGCGATTTGGGAAGCTTGCTACAGCGGGCCGGCTTTGCATTGCCAGTTGTCGATGCGGATATTGTCACCGTCAGTTATCCGTCTGCATTGCATCTGATGCACGAGATCAGAGCCATGGGCGCCAGCAACATGTTGACGGAACGACGTAAAACTCCCTCGAAGCGGGCCCTGCTTATGCGTGCAGTCGAACTCTACTCCGAGCGCTTCTCCCGGCCGGATGGTCGCGTAACAGCAACATTCGAGATCTTGACACTGACCGGCTGGAGCCCTCACGACAGCCAACAAAGGCCGCTTCGTCCAGGCTCGGCGACTGCTCGTCTGGCGGATGCTTTGGGCGTACCGGAAGTACCAACGGGCGATAAGGCTGGCCGTTAGGCCAACTATCCCAGCAAATCGCGCAGATACGGCAGAAGCGGCAGATCAGCCGGTGGCATTGCGTAGTCACCGAGGCGGCTGGCGCGAACCCAGGCGATCCGTTGACCTTCCCGCGGCTCCAAATCGCCATCCCAGTTGCGGCAGATATAGAGCGGCATCAGCAGGTGAAAGGCCTCATAACGGTGACTGGCAAACGTGAATGGTGCCAGACATGTAAGGCACACGTCGATGCCGAGTTCCTCAGCGAGTTCCCGCACCAATGCTTGTTCCGGCGTTTCGTTCGCCTCGACCTTGCCACCGGGAAACTCCCACAGTCCGGCCATTGACTTGCCTGCCGGTCGTTCGGCGATCAGCACGCGATTATCGCGATCGACCAGGGCAGCAGCGGCAACGAGAATGATCGGAACTTGAAGCATGGCCGGTGGCACATCTCGATTTCAGAGTTGACCCTTCCCGTGTGCCCGCTTGAAGCAGCGAAATCAACATCAAGCCGGTATTCGCCATCGCTCTGCCTCGGACCGGACAAATTGGGGTCATGGTTTTCCGGCCCAGTGCTAATCGCAACTAGCAGGGTGCGATGCGCATGGCACGATTGGACGAATCAGTTATTCGAGAGCGAGCCGTTAACGGCCGATTAACCGGTTTGGTTGAATTTAGTCGCATGGGTCGATTGAGACCTTGGCGGGAGTGAGTCGTATGTATCGCGTCGTAGTACCAGCATGTCTGGCTTTGCTGCTGCCTGGGTGCAGCATGAATTCGAGTACGTTGTCGGCTGGTTTCAACGACAGCACCGTCAAACCGGCACCGACCAAACGCCGCACTGCCACCGCACTTGGCGGTGAACCAACAGCGGATAGGTCCGGCGCCCCTGCCGCGCCCAAACTGGTCGGCCTTGACCAAGCGCCGAAAGGAACGTTCGAAACGGCGCCTTCAGGTGCGCTTTCGGATCGCGACTACAGTCAGACCCGACTTGATGCTGAGCGAGCGCGCGAACTGGTCAACGCCTATCGCAAGGAAAATGGCCTGAAGCCACTGAAGCTCAACATTGAGTTGAGCAATGCAGCCAAGGCGCATTCAAAGGATCTCGCCAAATGGGATCGTATCTCGCACTACGGCTCGGACGGTTCGAACCCCTGGGACCGCGTCAAGCGTAGCGGCTATAATGCCAAGTTGGCGGCAGAAAACGTCGGCACTGGTCAATCCAATATCGAAGAAGTGTTCAAAGGCTGGAAAGAGAGCCCCGGCCACAACAAGAATCTGCTGCTCGCGGACGCCGAGCACATGGGCATCGCGCTTGTCCAGGAGCCTAAGTCAGAGTTCAAGACATTCTGGACGCTGGTACTCGGCACATCGATGTAACGTCGACCAGCGCAGTCTACCAACGACGCATCAGGCCATGGCCCACGGCTTCGTGATGGTTGTAAAAATCGAGATGTCCAGCCCAAGTTTCTTCCGCGCGACTGCGTAGTTTAGAATTGCAGCCACGATCAGCGCCAGCGATGTAGCTATCGCGGCGCCGATCATACCGAGGCGTGGCACCAAAATCACGCTTGTTCCCACGCTCAACGTCGCGGTGAAAACTAGGATCGCAGCGCAGAGCTTTTGCTGCCCCATCATATTGAGAAGGAATTCAGACGGTCCGATTGACGCCCGTCCCAGAAATCCGATCACCAACACGAACATCACAACATAGCCATCGGTGAACTGGGGTCCAAACAGGCTCAATAGTGGCCAACCGAGTGCGAGAAGCAAAGTGGCTGCCGCAACGGACGGCCAGAAAGTCCATTTCACGGCATCCGCGACGAGCGGCCGCAATGCAGCATTGTCGCCCCGCGCATGCAGCGCCGAAAACCGATTGGCAGCCGCACTACCGACCGCATAGTGCACGAACAGCACAAGGCTCATCGTTTTCGATGCGGCGAAATAGACGCCGACCTCGGTCGGCGTCAGATAACGCGATATCACCAGCAAGTCGGCATTCTGAAGCACGATCTCGCAGAGGCCAATAACCAGCAACGGTAACGACGTCGCGAGCCACTGCCGCAGCGAATAGGCGCACGGCCCCGGCGGGACTTCAACCCGAACTCTCAGATCAATAAGCAGCATTTGAACGATCGCGGTCGCCCAAGTCGCAAAAATTGCAGCAGCAACAGCCGTATGGGCCTGCATCGGCAATCCGATGCCGTGCGCCACGATCATAGCGCAGAGTAGCAGCACGGGGCGCAGGACGTATGGCGGCAACAGAGCAACCGCCATCCAGCCACGCCCACGCCCGATGCCATCCTGCACGTCAGTTAGTGCAAAAAACGGGACGCACACCAATGCCAGATACAACGGCAGAGTGTAGGGACCGGCAACACGATCGCCCAACGACCACAAGCAGAGATAACCTAATCCGGCGAAAGCCGTACCCAGTACCACGGTCAGCATACGCCCACCACGCAACAGGCCGCGTAACCGGTCGAACTGCCCAGTCTCTTGATAGTGCGGCAACAGACGGATCATCGCTGTATTGAGGCCTAGATGCGACACACCGCCGAGAACCAGGACGCACGTCCACACAAAGACGTAAACGCCGTACTCCGATCCTCCCATCCAGCGGGCGAGAATAATTTGAGACAAGTACAGGATCGCGGCACTGGCAACCCTGACGCCGAATGCCATGGCCGCGTGGCGCTGCAGCCGTGTTCTTTCATTGTCGCCACGAACCAAATCGCGAGCGGACTGCACGGCACCCAATAGCCATTCGGCGGCACGGTCCGCGGCATTTTTCGTCGTCGTTATCTGGGTCGTCATCGGTGCCAAGTCTACTGGTGTTGCATGCGCAAACGCTGTCGATAGCGCACCGCCTCGGCCACCCCCGCCCACGCCCAGGTGCGGCCAGCATCGTTCTTTTCGGCGTGCAGTGAGGAGAAGAACTCAGCGACGTCAACCGCCATGGATCCATGCTGGCCTTCGAGCACACACGCCATCGTCTCCACATCACGTGGCGTTGGAGTAATGTCCTCGTCTGGATGCCAGTTAAGCGCCCGGCTCGGTGTCATGATCATTGGATCCTGCTTGATGTGTCACAGGCCAGTGATAAGCAAGGAAAGCGCCAAATGGGCAAACAAGTCTCCGTTTCCAATATCTGTCTCAATTTGGTACGGTTCGCTGCAACGAGATTTCGCATGGTGCACGATGGCGTGTATCGTATTGGGCCCGCTGCCGACGGGCGTTTTGAACGACAGAAGGCATCAAAAATGTCTCAGACATTGAGGCTAGTCGCCACCAGCGCAGTTTGTTGCCTAGCGTTGCTCGTCACAGTCAGCGCTCGCGCCAGCGATGCGACAACCAAGGGCGAGCCACCCGCCGCCGCCACGACAGAATCACGATCGCAACCGCCGTCCTTCCCAGGCATCATCGTTGGCCCGGCTCAACCGATCGCACCACCGGCGGCCGCCAAAGGGGGCAATGACCAGCCACCCGGTTGTCCAGCCCAAAATATTAAACCTCTCGAACTTTTGGTTTGAACCACAAAGTTGAGCGTAATCGATCCGTTCATCACGGTGATAACTGCGATGGCAACGGTTCAGACCGCATAGATAGATCTAATACCTGACCATTCGCATCGAGGGGTCGCTGGCCGAAACACATGCGATCGGTCGCATTCGCCGACTCTGTCAAAACTACTGTGGCTTGTCCGTCGCAGCCGGTGCAGCAGCAGCCGACTTGGGCTTGGCCTTCGCCGGTGCCACCACGGTCGGTGGCGCGGGCAGCTTAGCTGGACCTGCTGGTGCCGGCACAATCGTTGCCGTCGTTGTCGCCGGAGCATTACCAACGATACCTGCCTGCTGCTTTGCTGTCTTCGCTTTGGCCGCGCGCACTTTGTCCTTGACCGCAGCGGTGCGAACCCGCCGACGACCACCGCAATCCCACGTCACAACGGATTGACGCACGCTCGTCACTGCCTTCACGTCAGCGCTTTCCGGCATGGTGTCGATCGATACGGTCTGGCCAAAAAAACCTTTCCAGACACTGGTCTGGAAGCCATGCTCCAGAAGGCTCTGCGCACGAATGGTACGATCGCGGCCCGAGCTCTCGCCAAGCACCACCGCCATCAAACGGCGACCGTCTCGATTGGCGCTGGCAACCACGTTGTAGCCGCTATCGCAGGTAAACCCGGTCTTGAGCCCGTCTGCACCGTCGAGCGTCTTCAACAGGCCATTGTGACTACCAAGGCGGCGCCGACCAATGCGCATATCGGCCATCGACCAAAGCAATACGTGCTCCGGGAAATCCTTGACCACGGCACGCGACAGCTTGGCCAGATCGCGGGCGGTCGTGACCTGTTCAGGGGCCGGCAAACCGTTCGGATTGACAAAATTCGTTCGCGTCATGCCCAAGCGCTTGGCGGTCGCATTCATCCGCGCCACAAACTCGGGCTCGGTACCGCCAACCGCCTCTGCCAGCATCACTGCGACATCGTTAGCCGACTTGATGATCAGCGCCTTCAAGGCCAGATCGACGGTCAAGCTGCCGCCGACGGGCAGCCCGATCTTGCTCGGGGTTTGCGCATGAGCCAATTCACTGACCGTAATTTTCGTTTCCAGTGTCAGCTTGCCAGCTTTCAACGCCTCGAAGGTTAGGTAGGCGGTCATGATTTTGGTGAGCGATGCGGGATGCCACAGGTTATCCGGGTCCTCAGAATACAACACCGCGCCGCTTGACGCGTCGAATAGCAGCGTCGGTCCGGCATAAGTCGGGGTGCCGCCACACAGGCAACCTGCCAAGATCGATACGCTCAGTATCTGTCGCGCGCGCATCATGAACCCATTTCTACCTGTCAGATTGTCTGAAACGCGCTAGCATATTCGACGCCCGTTCAGCAATTCAACATCCTGTAAAAGCTGCTTCGGAGTGCATTTAGCTGCCGACCTGTGACTTGGCGCGTTCTGCTTGATCGCGACCAAGATGCACGGCCAACCGCAGCCACCACGCTGCCAGAGGCAGTGTCAGCAGCGCAACCGCCGTCATCGATAGGCCAAGCCCCTTGGCAATCTCATTGAAAAGCCAACCACTCGCCGCATCGCCGCCCCGGTAAACGACGGTGTCTACGAAGTTCTGCGCCTTGTACTTGTCTTCTGGTTCAACCACGGTCCAGAGCACACGGAATGCTGGATTGGTGATCGCGAAAGCCACCGCACGCTCGATCACAACCACCACCACGATCACCGGCAGCGTTGGGGCGATTGCGATCGCAATCAGCCCGACAACGACGGTGAGCGGCAGCGCGCCCGCAGCGAAACCGACGCCGAGGCGCTGCATCAGCGTGCCTGTGAGGAAAACCTGAGCCAGCACAGTCAGTATGTTCACAGCCAGGTCCATGCGGGCGAACAGTTGCACGCGGGCAGCCGGCTCGCTGATCGCCAAGCCAACGATGCGGCTCTGCTCGAAGTAAAAGTATGTCGAAATCAGGTTTGCGAGGAGGACGACCAGTGCGATGCGAAACATATAGGGCGAGCGCCAGACATTTACGGCGCCACCGATCCAATCGCTGAGCCCCTGTGTCGCCTGCTCATCGTAACGCACCTCGGCATGGCGCTCGGCACGCCTGAGGCCAGCCACGCAGGCAAGCGCACCGATCAACAGCGCGCAACTCACAAGTAGCAAATTCGTAGCACCTAGAGACTGCACCAGCGATTGCGTGATCAGCGGCCCGCAAATCGCCCCGGCACTGCCGCCTGCGGCAATCACGCCGTAAAGCCGCTTGGCCTGCCCGCTTGCCCACAAGTCAGACATGAAGCTCCAGAACAGCGAGACTACAAACAAGTTGAATACGCTGACCCAGACAAAAAACGCCCCGGCAATCACGACGCTGTCGACGCCGTTTGAAAACAGCGCCCAGAACACCACCAAATTGAGGATGAAGAAGATGTAAACCACAGGCACGATGCGGCGGCGCTCAAAGCGGGTTGCAACCCAGCCAAACAACGGCACCGCTGCCAACATTACGATAAAGACAATCGTGAACAGCGCCGACAAGCTATCGCGGCCCAGCCGGACGCCCATCTCCTCCCGGATCGGCCGCACGATGTAGTAGGCAGACAAAACGAAGAAAAAATAGGCCGCCGACCAGAGCAGCGCACCCAACTCGGACGGCTCCACCGGGATCAGCGGTCGCAACCGCTCAATTGCTGATGTGGTAGATGATTGACGTGGTGCACTTGGCGTTGTCGACAGGGTGCGGCTCACTTGTTTTGCGATCAATACCCTGACAATAGACCGCCGCTCGATTGGCGACAGGTCAAAACATATTCAGAGCCAACCGGGCCTCGTCGCTCATGCGGGATTTATCCCACGGCGGATCGAACGTCAGGGTGACTTTGCTGCCCGAAACGCCGGGCACGGCGTTGACCGCATTCTCGACCCAGATCGGCATCTCACCAGCAACGGGACAGCCAGGAGCCGTCAACGTCATCTCGACGGCGACATTGCGGTCATCCTCGATATCGATCTTGTAGATCAACCCGAGTTCGTAGATATCGCACGGTATCTCTGGATCGTAGACGGTCTTGAGCGCCAACACGATATCGGCCGTCAGTTGGTCGAGTTCTTCCGACGAGAGTGTCGAGCCTGCAACCGGAGTGCCGCCCTCTGCCACGGATACCGGCGCGGGTGCCGACGGTATCTCCGGCGCATACCCCACGTGCGCTGCACCTGAGCCAACGGTCGTGGCCGCCGCAGGAGCACTTAAATCCATTCGATCGCGTACGATATCGTCCATCACCACATCTTACACCAGTTTGAAGCTCAAGCGAAGAACTCGTGCGCTTTCATCAAGCCCTCGGCCAGCGCATCGACCTCGGCCTTCGTATTGTAGAGCCCAAACGACGCGCGGCACATGGCCGGCACCCCGAAGCGTTCCATCAATGGTTGCGCGCAATGATGCCCGGCACGCACGGCAATGCCCGATCGATCAATGATCGTCGACACGTCGTGGGGATGCAGACCTGCGACATTGAACGAGACGATCGCCCCCTTGTCCGTCGTTGTACCATGCAGCTGCAGCCAGTTGAATTCACCGAGCCGCTGGTGGGCATAGCTGGTCAACTCGTGCTCGTGCGCTGCGATCTCGGCCCGGCCGATCTGCATCATGTAGTTGAGAGCTGCCGACAATCCGATCGCCTCGACGATGGGCGGTGTGCCAGCTTCAAAGCGGTTGGGCGACGACGCATAGGTGACGCGATCGACGGTGACGCTTTCGATCATCGAGCCACCACCCAGGAATGGGGGCATCGCATCGAGCAGCGCACGACGGCCATACAGCACACCGATGCCGGACGGGCCGTAGACCTTATGGCCGGTGAAGCAATAGAAGTCACAGTCCAAGGCTTGCACGTCGACCGGAAGATGCACCACAGCCTGGCTGCCGTCGATGAACACCGGAATGCCGCGCGCCTTGGCAATGCGGCACACCTGCTCGACGGGCACGAGCGTTCCGGTGACGTTCGACATATGCGTCAGCGCAATCATCTTGGTGCGTGGCGACAGCAGCTTCTCGAACTCGTCGATCAGAAACTCGCCTGTGTCGGAGATTGGTGCCCACTTGATCACCGCGCCACGGCGCTCCCGCAGGAAATTCCAAGGCACGATGTTGGAGTGGTGCTCTAGAATCGAGAGCACGATCTCATCGCCCTCGTTGATGTTGGCGCTGCCCCAGCTCTGGGCGACGATATTGACGGCTTCGGTCGCGTTCTTGGCAAACACAATCTCTTCTGGCGCGCGCGCGTTCAGAAAGCGGCGCGTCGTTTCGCGCGCGTCCTCGTATTTCTGCGTGGTGGCGTTCGACAAGTGGTGGATGCCGCGATGTACGTTGGCATATTCGAAACGCATCGCATGATCCATCGCCTCGATCACAGCCTTCGGCTTCTGTGCCGATGACGCGTTGTCGAGGTAGACCAGCGGCCGCCCGTGGATTTCACGATAGAGGATCGGGAAATCAGCGCGGATCGTGGCCACGTCGTAAGCACGCTGGCTACCGATCGGCCACTGCTTTTGAGCTGTTGATATAGCCATGGGGTCGTGCACCTTTATCGAATGCTGTTGGCCAAATCGCTCACGCAACTTTCTGAGCCAGCCAGCCCATGGCGATCTCGGAGAACGCACGGCGTACTCCGGCGTGGTCGATCTTCTCGATAGCCTCGCCGACGAAACTGTCAATCAACAGCGCCCGGGCCTGTGCCTCGGGGATTCCGCGGGAGCGGCAATAAAACATCAAGTCCGGATCGATCTCGGCGCAGGTGGAGCCGTGGCCACAGACCACGTCGTCGGCGTAGATTTCAAGTTCTGGTTTGCTGTCAAATTCAGCGTTCGGCGACAACATCAGCGCACGTGCCATCTGCTTGCCGTCCGTCTTCTGGGCAGCCTGCGCGACGATCACTTTGCCCTGGAACACGGCGCGGGCGTTGTCATCGAGCACAGTCTTGAACAGTTCGCGGCTAACGCAATGCGGCACGTTATGATTGATCACCATCGTCGTGTCGCCGTGACCACCGCCGCGCGCCAAGGTCACCGCGCCGTGGTCAAAACTGGCATGTGAACCAGCGAAGGTCACGTGCAGCTGTTGCCGCACGAGGCCATCGCCAATCGTCAGTTGAAACGGCTTATAGTTCGCACCCCGGTCTATGGCCGCCAGTGTAGTACCGAGATAGGCTGATCCAGCTTGGGTATTGGCATAAACGAGATGATGCAGCACGGCGTCTCTGCCGACTGTCAGATCGCAGACGGCACTTTCATTGCGGACGGCCGAGGCGGTAGACACGTGACTTTCAATGATCGTTGCTTCGGCACCAACACCGATCGCAATGCTATTGCGCACGGTGGAACGCCCGGTCGACACAAACACCAAATGCAACGGGATTTCAGGTTTGACGCCATCTGCGACGCTGATCACCGCCCCGCTGGACGCCAACGCCGCGTTAAGAGCAATCAGGCTGGTTGCGCCGACATCAATGCCATCTGGCACGGCGCGGGTGAGCGCGTCGGGCGATGAGGCGAGCCGGGAGGCGAGGCTTTCGACGGTGACGCCCGGCAATACCACGATCGGCGACAGCACAAGCGTACCATCGACGAATACAAATGTAACAGCATCGACGCCCTTCAGCACGCTGGCGTATGTTGCGGCTATGGTCTGAGCATCACCTCCGGCTGTGGTTGGCGTCACATCCTTTATGAGCGCCCGCAGATCCGTATACTTCCACTCCTCGATGCGCCGATGCGGCAGCCCGATACTCTTGAACCGTGCCATTGCCGCCGTCCGCACGTCGCGCACGGCAGCGTCGCCAGGTAAGCCAGCGACGACCGCCTCGAACTGCTCCGCATAGCCGTTCTCGGCCTTGGTCTTTAACAGCGTCGTGTTGGTCGGCGTCATGCTCATCGGAATATCCTGCGGGCGACCGCGTGCTTGGCAAGGCGCGGCCTCTCCTGTTCACAACTATATAGGTGCGCCAGCGGTCGCCGGATCACGCGGCCTTGCTCGTATAGTCCGCATAGCCGGTCTGCTCGAGTTCCAGAGCGAGTTCTTTGCCGCCGGACTTCTGTATCCGGCCATGGGCCAGTACATGCACCCGATCTGGCACAATGTGGTTCAGCAGCCGCTGATAGTGCGTAATCACGAGCATGGCGCGATCCGGCGAACGCAAAGCATTGACGCCGTCCGATACGACCTTCAGCGCGTCGATGTCGAGGCCGCTGTCAGTCTCGTCGAGCACGCACAGCGACGGCTGCAGCAGCGCCATCTGCAGGATTTCGGAACGCTTCTTTTCACCGCCGGAGAACCCGACGTTGACTGGCCGCTTCAGCATCTCGATATCGATGTTGAGTTCAGCGCCCTTCGCCTTGACGAGTTTCAGGAACTCTGGCGTCGTCAGTTCCTTGGTGCCGCGCTTCTTGGCGATGGCGTTGACCGCCGTACGCAGGAACGTCAGACCGGCAACGCCGGGTACTTCCATCGGATACTGGAACGCCAGGAACACCCCGGCCGCTGCCCGCTCATCGGGCGCCATTTCCAGGAGACTTTCGCCATTCCAGAGGATGTCGCCGCCGGTCACCTCGTAGTCCGGACGACCAGCCAGCACGTAGGCCAGTGTCGACTTGCCAGAGCCGTTCGGCCCCATGATCGCATGGACTTCACCTTTCGGCACGACCAGACTGAGGCCGTTGAGGATCACGCGATCCTCATCGGCTATCTTGACGTGCAGATCCTTGATCTCAAGCATGAACCTCACCTTGTGACTTCGCCGCGACCAGTCGATCGAACAATTCGCTCGCCTGCCGCTCAGCCGCCGCGTGCCTGGCACGCAACGTTTCAACCGTTGTTTCCACGTTCGTCAGCAGCACAACGATATCCTTGTTGCCGCCATGCGCTGCTTTCTCTCTCGTATCTACCAGCCGCTCGGTCGCGCGTGATGCCTCCGTGCGGGCCCTGTCAGCCACTGTTTCGGCCTTCAACCAGGCTTGTTCGAGTTTCCAAACCTCTTGTGCCATTTTTATCCTCCGCAAACACCACCGAGTACCGGCAAGCCCCTCGCTCGCTCGGTGCCCTAGCAAGCCCCCTTGCTCCGTCAACATCTGTGTCGCCATTGCACTCGTCCACGTTGGTTCGCAGATCGACAGGTGCGACAGTTTCACACATCTTAATCCCTAATTCCCCTGTCCGTCTATCTGCGTCAGCCTCAGCGCGACCCGGGCTGCAACCCGGCTCAGCGTTGTTGCGGGGTCTCCTGCTAACATCACTTCGTCGCTTCCAACGGTAAGTCCTTGCCGGTTCGGTCGGATGCTCAAGTTGCGCCCTGCCAACGAAACGACCACTTCGTCATCGCTACCCGCTACGCTGATGCGGCTGGCGAAGCGAGCCAGACCCGCATCATCTACAAGATGTGCCGCAATGTAGCCCAAGTGTTCAGTCGCGTCGGACATGGTTGCTAACCAACGCTCCCTTCCAACGATATGCCAATCAGTTTCTGACTTTCGGCCATGAACTCCATCGGCAACTGCTGCAACACGTCGCGTACAAAGCCATTGACGATCAAAGCGACCGACTCTTCCGAAGAAAGCCCTCGCTGCATGCAGTAGAACAACTGGTCATTGGAGATCTTCGACGTCGTCGCTTCATGCTCGAAATGACACGATGAGTTCTTGGCCTCGATGTAGGGCACGGTGTGAGCGCCGCACTGATCGCCGATCAGCAAGCTGTCGCAATTGGTGAAATTGCGCGCGCCAGTTGCCTTGCGGTGAGCGGTGACGAGCCCACGATAGGTGTTCTGCGAAAACCCGGCGGCGATGCCCTTGGAGATGATCCGGCTGGATGTATTCTTACCCAAGTGGATCATCTTGGTACCGCTATCGACCTGCTGATGGCCATTCGACACGGCAATCGAATAGAACTCGCCTCGACTGTTGTCGCCACGCAGGATGCAGCTTGGATACTTCCAGGTGATGGCCGAGCCGGTTTCAACCTGGGTCCACGAGATCTTGGAGTTGTGACCACGGCAATCGCCACGCTTCGTCACGAAATTGTAGATTCCGCCCTTGCCGTTTTTGTCGCCAGGGTACCAGTTCTGCACGGTCGAGTACTTGATCTCGGCATCGTCGAGCGCGATCAGTTCGACGACCGCCGCATGCAGCTGGTTCTCATCGCGCATCGGCGCCGTGCAGCCTTCCAGATAGGACACGTAACTGCCCTTGTCCGCTATGATGAGCGTACGCTCGAACTGGCCGGTGTTCTTTTCATTGATCCGGAAGTACGTCGACAACTCCATCGGGCAACGCACGCCCTCGGGGATGTAGACGAACGAGCCATCCGAAAACACTGCCGCGTTCATCGCTGCATAGTAGTTGTCCGTGACCGGCACTACCGAGCCTAAGTATTTGCGGACGAGTTCCGGGTGCTCCTGCAGCGCCTCCGAGATCGAGCAGAAGATGACGCCGGCCTTGCGCAACTCCTTCTTGAACGTGGTGACGACGGAAACGGAATCGAACACCGCATCGACCGCGACCCGGCCCGCCATATTGGCGTAGCCGTCGCTTTCGCCAAGCTGGCTTGCCTCGCCCTGCTTGCGCACGCCAGCCAGGATCTCCTGTTCCTTCAGTGGGATGCCGAGCTTGGCGTAGGTCGCCAGCAACGCCGGATCGACATCCTCAAGCGACTTTGGCCCGTCGGTGCCTTTCGGTGCCGAATAGTAATAGAGATCCTGATAATCGATCTTCGGGTAATGGACCTTGGCCCAGGTCGGCTCGGTCATGACCAGCCAACGGCGATAGGCATCGAGCCGCCATTCGAGCATCCAGGCGGGCTCGTTCTTGCGCTCAGAGATATAGCGCACGATGTCTTCCGAGTGGCCCTTCGGTGCCTTCACCGACTCGATGTCGGTCGTGAATCCGTACTTGTATTGGTCGACGTCGATCTGTCGAACCTGGGCGATTGTTGCCTCGACGGCTGCCATTGTCTGCTCCTCGAACCCTTTATCTCGTCAGGCGACCGCGCGAACACGCGCCATCGACATCTCATGCCATGCAGTAAGGAACGCATCGACGTCTGCTTCGGATGTGTTCCAGCCCAAACTGACGCGGATAGCACCCCGCGCAATGTCCTGATCCAGGCCCATCGCCGTCAAAACGTGACTGACACCGACCTTGCCCGACGAGCAGGCGGCACCGGCGCTGACCGCGATGCCCGCCAGATCGAACTTAATCACCAGTGTCTCGGCGGCACCTCCCGGCAACGCGACGCTGCTGGTGTTCGGTAACCGAGGTGCCTCGGCGCCGACAATGATCGCCGTCGGCGTGATAGCGGCCACCCCGCGCTCCAGCCGGCCGCGCAGTGCCGATAAGCGGCCAGCAGTTGCGACGTCGCGGGTTGCGGCCACGGCTGCCGCGCCAAAGGCCGCGATCCCAATGACGTTTTCAGTTCCGGCGCGGCGACGGCGCTCTTGCCCACCACCGACGAGAAAGCTCGCGAGCCGGGTGCCATCGCGAATGATGAGCGCACCCATCCCGCTCAAGCCACCGAGTTTGTGCGCCGACAGGCTGAGCGTATCGACGCCAAGCTCATTGAAATCGATGCGGATGCGACCCGCGGCTTGCACCGCGTCGGTGTGACAACTCAGCCCATGCGCAACGGCGAACGCGGCCGTCTCGGCCACAGGCTGGATCACGCCGGTCTCATTGTTGGCAAGTTGCAGCGCGACAAGGCTGCGACCGAAATCGCCAGAGCCCGTAAACACATGTTGCGCGATTGTCTCGACGCGCGCGACGCCGTCGGTGCCGACAGGCACGTCGATCATTCGGGCGCCGCTTGCCGCGGCTGGCGCCAGCACCGAATCGTGTTCGAATCCACCACGAAAAATAGTGTTCCAGCCGCCACCTAGCACCCAGGCATTCGCTTCTGTCGCGCCGCTGGTGAATACCACCTCAAGCGGTCGGGCATTGACGAGCGATGCGACCTGCTCACGCGCGGTCTCGACAATGGCGCGGGCCCGCCGCCCCTCGTCATGGACCGACGAGGGATTACCGGCAATCGCGTCGAGCGCCGAAACAGCCGCAGCACGCGCCTCGGGCCGCAGGGGCGACGTAGCATTGTGATCGAGGTATGTCCGTCTCCCGTTCATGAGTGGCCTACCAACGGGTGCCCGCTGGCCCATTTATGGACAGGTCTACGCACGCCATCCAAAACGTCTTGCAGCGTCACTGCTTCAAGAAATCCACGAATATGATCGCCAAGCGCGTGCCACAGACTATGCGTGAGGCACTTGGCCTCGCCGAGACAGCCGATGCCCTCGCCGGTCGTATCAACGCAGCGCGTCATCCGCGTTTCTTCTTCGACTGCGACCATAATTGCTGCAACAGAGATCTCTTTTGGCGCCATGCTCAACCGGTAGCCGCCACTGCGTCCGCGCACGCTGTCGACGAGGCCAGCACGGCGCAATTGGCCAAAAATCTGCTCGAGATATGCTGAAGATAAGTGCTGGCGCTCGGCGATGACCGACAACGAGATCGCTTCATCGCCACCGTTACGGGCGAGTTCGGCCATGGCCATGACCGCGTAGCGTCCTCGTGTATTCAACTCCACTCAGCAGCACTCCGAACCAGCTCGCCTGCATTTTTGGCGGCTTTACGCTTGCGCGACACTTGCACGACGCACCCCGCCTCGTGCTAGAAGCCGCATTCGGCATCGCAGCCATTTGACCGGCGGACGCCCTACCTTCGAACTATTCTAAACTACAACATACGTTATGGGAATTCCGAGCGGCCAAGTCAAGATTTAGTCTTAGACGAGGCGTGGGCCCTTTTGGCACAGCGGCGGAAGTCCCGATCAAGTAACGCTTGGACCCCCCGAGCCCAACAGAGCTGTCGAAACCCATGCCCGAGTTAATCCTCAACGGCCCTGCCGGCCGCCTTGAAGCGCGTTACCACCACGAGGCTGCGGCCGATGCGCCGATTGCGTTGATCCTGCATCCGCACCCCTCGTACGGCGGCACGATGAACAATCAGGTGGTGTACAATTTGTACTACGCCTTTGCGGAACGGGGATTTTCCGTGCTGCGGTTCAATTTCCGTGGTGTCGGGCGCAGCCAGGGCTTTTTTGACAATGGGCCGGGTGAATTATCCGATGCCGCGTCGGCGCTCGACTGGCTGCAGATCGCCAAGCCTGAATCGCGGTCGTGCTGGATTGCCGGTGTTTCCTTCGGTACCTGGATTGCGATGCAGTTGCTGATGCGCCGACCGGAAATCGATGCCTTTGTCTGCGTCGCGCCACCCGCCAACATCTATGACTATTCGTTCTTGGCACCCTGCCCGTCATCGGGCCTCGTCATCAACGGCGAGCGCGATCGCGTGGTGCCGTCGGCGTCCGTTGCCGAAATGGCGGTCAAGACCAAGACCCAGCGCGGTATCAAGATCGAGCATCAGATCGTGCCGGGCGCCAACCACTTCTTCGAAGGCGAAGACAAGATCGCGGCCCTGAAGGCCAGCGTCGGCGAATACATCGACCGCCGCTCACTCGAAATGATCAAGGAAATGGCGAAGAAGGAAAAGGACGCCAAGTAGGGGTGTTGCCGCCTACCCCTTCGTAGTCGTCTTGATATCGGTGAATTGGATCTCAGGGGACCGCTCCTGGGTCCAATTTAACATAAAGTTCGAGGCCGCGAAAAACACCGGAGCCCCGTCGAGATCGACCGCCATGGCGGAGCGGTTCTTGGCGGTGAAGCCGTCAAGCGCTTTGGCATCGTCGGCCGCCACCCAGCGCACGGCCTCAAACAGCGTGGTCTCGAACCCGATCGGCAGGCCGTATTCATTGGCCAGCCGGTCGGCGAGAACATCGAGCTGCAGCGCGCCGATGACGCCGATGATCGGCTGGCTGCCGTCGATCGGCGAGAACAATTGCACGACGCCCTCCTCGGCCATTTCCTGCAACGCGGTACGCAGCTTCTTCGCCTTGATCGCATCGTCGAGCCGCACCCGGCGCAGGATTTCCGGCGCGAAACTCGGGATGCCGAGGAACGTCAGGTCCTCCCCCTCGGTCAACGTGTCGCCGATGCGCAACGTGCCGTGGTTCGGCAGACCGACGACGTCACCGGCAAAGGCCTCATCGACGATCGAACGGTCCTGGGCGAAGAAAAACTGCGGCGATTGCAGCGCCATTGTCTTGCCCGTGCGCATCAGCTTCACCCGCATACCGCGCGTCAGCTTGCCTGAGCACACGCGCATGAAGGCGATGCGGTCGCGATGGTTCGGGTCCATGTTCGCCTGGATCTTGAACACGACACCGGTCATGCGCGGTTCGGTCGCCTCGACCACCCGGGTTGACGCCTGATGGCTGAGCGGTGGCGGCGCATAGGCGACGAGCGCGTCGAGCAGATCGCGGACGCCGAAGTTGCGCAGCGCGCTGCCGAAAAACACCGGCGTCAGCGTGCCTTCGCGGAAGGCCTTGAGATCAAACCGGCCGCAGGCGTCGAGCACGAGACCGACCTCCTCGCGCCAACGTTCCGCAACATCGGGCTCCATCAACGCGGCGATGGCCGGGTCATCAGGGCCGGACACGGCCAGACCATCGGCGTCCTTGTCGATCTGGCGGATGCGCGGCACGGTCAGATCGAATGTGCCGCGGAAGTCGCGGCCGCGCCCAACCGGCCAGAACATCGGCGCGGTGTCCAGGGCCAGCACTTTTTCGATCTCGTCCAGCAGATCGAGTGGCTCGCGGATTTCACGGTCCATCTTGTTGATGAAGGTCAGGATCGGGATGTCGCGAAGGCGGCAGATTTCGAACAGCTTGCGGGTGCGCGCTTCGATGCCCTTGGCGGCGTCGATCACCATCACGGCGGCGTCTACGGCTGTCAGGGTGCGATAGGTGTGGTCGGAGAAGTCCTCGTGGCCCGGCGTATCGAGCAGGTTGAAAACTGTATCGCGGTATTCGAACGTCATCACGGACGTTACGACCGAGATGCCGCGCGCGCGCTCGATCGCCATCCAGTCGGAGCGCGTTGTGCGGTCAGCACGCTTGGCCTTGACCTGACCGGCAAGCTGAATGGCGCCGCCGAACAGCAGCAACTTCTCGGTCAGCGTCGTCTTGCCGGCGTCCGGATGCGAGATGATCGCGAATGTGCGTCGGCGCGAAATCTCGCGGGCAAGCGGGGTGGCGGCAATAGCGGTGGCGGTCATGGTGCGATCAATCGAGTCGGATGTCTGTTGGCCGTCGGTATAGCACCGATGCGGTGCGGCTCAAGGAGCGCTCTGGGTTTGCGCCAATGCAGATGAACGGATAGCTAGGGATAGAGTGACGATCATCAGGAACCACCTCTCATGCCCAATCCCATACTCGTCGAACTGACCCGCGGCCCCTTTGTCGAGTGCGTGCATACCGGCGCGATCGCCGTCGCCCGCCCGAATGGGGAGATGGTGGTCAGTCTGGGCGATGTCAAACGACCGGTATTCCCACGCTCGGCCGTCAAAGCCTTTCAATGCCTGCCGCTGATCGAGACGGGAGCTGCCGATCGGTTCGAGTTCGGCGACCGAGAGATCGCCATTGCATGCGCCTCGCACAGCGGCACCGCAGCGCACGCTAGCCTCGCCGCCGACATGCTGCGCCGGGCCGGGCTCGACCATACGGCTCTTGGCTGCGGCGCGCACGAGCCAACGCAGGAGGCGGCCGCCCGCCTGCTCGCCGCATCCGGCGCCAAGCCGACGGCGTTGCATAACAACTGCTCGGGCAAGCATGCGGGCATGTGCGCGTGCGCAGTCCACAACAAGGAGGAGCCGGCCGGATACTGGTTGCCAGATCATCCGGTGCAGCAGCGGGTTGCAGCCGTACTGCGTGACTACACCGGCGAGGCCTTGGGCGCGGACGTGCGCGGCACCGACGGGTGCTCGCTGCCAAACTGGGCAATTCCGACCGCAAGCCTCGCCCGCGCCTTCGCCTGTTTCATCACCGCCGAGGGTCCAGGCAAGGCGCACCGGGCAGCCTCGACACGGATTGCCAAGGCGGCATGGGCCGCGCCCGACATGATCGCCGGACCCAATCGACTCGACACGGTGGTGATGTCCAAGGTGCCCGGACGCGTGTTCATGAAAACCGGCGCCGAGGGTGTGTACTGCGGTGCGTTCCCCGATCTGGGCCTCGGCTTCGCAATCAAGATCGACGACGGCGCCAAACGCGCGTCGGAAGCCGTCACGATGGCGCTGCTGGAGCGTGTGATACCCGCCGTGAAGGGGCTCGGCACGCCAGCGGTGACGACCAATTGGCGCGGCATGAGCGTTGGCACGACGCGCGTGTCGGGCGAACTGGAACGAGCGTTGGATGGATTGACGGCATAGTCCCACACGTTAAGCCCGGCAGCGGCATCCGCTCCGGGTTATACGTGGTCTTTGATCGTGCCCGACGCGCAAGCGCCGGGAAGCGGGACGGCGACAAGCCGCCAAGTGTGAAGTGGGGATGGGCTCATCGCCTCACCGGGGGATCGAGTCCCGGTGGCCAGTCACCCGTCCGGTTGCCCGAACTGGCGCCTGCGTCCCGCTGCGATACCTGGTGGTCGACCGCACGCAAACCGCCCATCCGAAGCGGCGCAGACCAGCGTTCGTGATCGCTGGACGCAGTTTGGACGCAGGGAGCTTA
>JANNRP010000376.1:0-12533 GCA_031401535.1 Hyphomicrobiaceae bacterium
TTGCGTTAGCGCAGTGCGCGCCGTCGGATCCAAAGGCGCACGCCAATCGGCAAAAATGAACGGCGGGAACCCGTCGCCTCCCTAATCGTCGGGTTGTTGCCAATAAAGGTCAGGAAATTGAGGTTCGTGAACGTCCGATCAGCCAGCACGAAGGCGATGAAGCTCGAAACCAGGCAGGCCAGGAAATATCCGACACCGTAGTAGTCCTCCCCGTACTGGATCGTGATCCAAGTGAACCCCCAGCTTGATGCAAAGAACACAATCTGGAGCACTAGATAAAGGCGACGCCGATCGAAAAACAGTACGGGGAGGACTACTACGGTGTCGGATATTTCCTGGCCTGCCTGGTTTCGAGCTTCGTCGCCTTCGTGCTGGCCGATCGGACGTTCACGAACCTCAATTTCCTGACCTTTATTGGCAACAACCCGACGATTAGGGAGGCGACGGGTTCCCGCCGTTCATTTTTGCCGATTGGCGTGCGCCTTTGGATCCGACGGCGCGCACTGCGCTAACGCAATCCGTTACTGCTTATGCTTCAAGGGTTTCGTAGGTGAGCCGCTTCAATTCACGATCCTTGCTAGCAATGTAGAGGACGTAACCAAAGTCAGCCACCGATCGGGCGGCGTCGGTGATCTTTCCGCGATTATTCAGATACTCGACCACAAACACAGGCTTACTGACCCGCTTCATCCGATCGAGCAATCCGCGGGCAAATTCGATCTCGTCCGTAGCGTTTTTCTTTTCGGGCGCTTCCAGACCGAACACCAACTCCTCTTTGGCGACACCGTCGATTGCCGCCACCAGTTCGGGATGTTCGAGCAACACCTCGGCATTCTGCATGATCACCAGGAACTGCGGATCACGGGTCTTCAGATGGCGCGAGATCTGCGTGACGAAATCTACCATATCCTGTTGGATATCGGGTCGGGAGGCCGCAACCTTTTTCGTGTGCGCCTGCAGATCCTCGAATACATCGCACTTGTCGAGATAAACCCCGTCAAAGCCCTGCGCCTGAACCCGATCGAGGTAGGAGTCAGCGCGTCCACACATGATCCGCTGCCAGCCGGGATCCCAAAAGCAAACTGCGTAGTTTTCTTCCCATTCGGGATTCTCTTTCAGCAGCCAAAGCGGCTTGTTGCGCTTCCAGTTTGCATCCCAATAAGGTCGATAACTTTCAGCTTCACCGATTGAAACATAAGCGACCACGAGGCGTCGGCTACCGTCAGGCTTCCGTTTGAGACGATCGAGTTCGGCGGTCGTCAACCGGGTTTCCTCGGTGCCATCGCGCGCATAGTCAATCACCAGCAAATCGTAGGGAGAGGCGGCTGCGCGCGCAACGTCGATATCCTGCAACTGGTAGCCCCAACTCGTTACAGAGGCGAGCGCAGGGCGCTCCTGTGCCACCCTTGGGCGTGGGTTCTTAAATACTGGCTTCCGCGACGTCGACGGATCGGCCACCAATGGAGGCCGTGCTCCTGGTTCCACGGCGCCGCTCTGAGGAAGCGAGAGCGCTCTGCCTTTTGACTGCCGCCCCACCAGATAGGCCAATACGCCGACAAAAATCACGATGCCCCAGAACACGGGTGATTCGAATACAGCGGGCATGGATCGTCGGCTCCGTTAGTTTGACACGCCACGGCAACAGGCCGATGAGCATACGAGGGGCACACAGTCGCGGGGATAGATATGGTTGTTTCCAACGCCCGGAACCTGGGTGGGAGGTCACAGCTCATGCTTCGCGACCGCAGTTTGATATGAGCATCCTGGCAACGACGGTCAAGCCGCTAAGCGTTCAGGTCATGCAGGCATGTTCAAAAATTTCGACCGGGCAACCACAGCGCATCCAACGCTTTGGGGCCAATATAGGGGATGAAGCCCTGAGCCTTGATCTTGCGTAACGAAACATCTGATTTGGAGCGATCGGTCGTATAATCGATCACGAATACGCCTCGACCGGCTGCTTGCGCCCGCTTCAACTGTGTGACCGAGTAACGACTGTCACCCTGATCGCTGGTCCAGCTATGGAACAAGCCTTCCTTCGCGATGGCATCAATCGTCTCCATCATCACCTTATGGTCCAACAACTCCTCGGCATTCTGCAGGATCACCAGAAATTGTGGATCGCGCTTGCGGGCATGCGCGCCCAGCCGCCTGACGAACTCGACCATCTTGCGAGCGCCGTCGGGGCATTCCTTGGCGATCTCGCTGTAGACATCAACACGATCGAGGTAAATGCCGTCGAACCCCAATTCGATGAGCCGATGCAATGGTGACGGGTCGATGCTGTTGTAGACACTGCGACCGTCTTCATCACCAACAATGGTCTGTTGCCAGCCTTCATTGCAAAACCGGATCAGGCGATTGCCTTTCCAATCCTTGTTTTCCTGCATCAGCCAATCGGGGGCATCTTCGGTCATATACTCTGGTGTGAAATAGTCGGCCCGGTAATCCTCGGCCTCGCCAATCGATAGATACGACACGACGATGCGGCGGCTACCATCCGGTTTGCGCTTCAGCCGTTCGACCTCGGTCACGGTGAAGGCGCGACCCGAGGCGAGCCCGGTCGTGGCATCCACCACTAACAGGTCATAAGGCGAACGAGCCGCCTCCTCAATGGACAAGCCAGCGAGCTGATACCCCCAGCTCTTTGCTCCAGTAACCCGCACAAGGCGATCAATCTGAGCTTGAACGTGCGTCGGGCCGGCAATTGTCTTCTGCGGGCGTTTGGCTAGCACAGGTGCCGGCACCAAAACCGCTGTTGCTTCAGGAGCCGACGTGCGTGCGTTGGCCGGCGCAACGGCGTGAGCCACGGCGACGATGAGCCATGCTCGAAACACCCAACCGAGGCTTGATACTAAACGAGGGCGCGCCATTCCAACGCCTACCTTCTACATGTGACGTTCACTGTCTTAGCGGCAGCGACCTAACGAGGTGTTAATCCTGCCTGCTATCAGCCAGGACCACTTTGGAATAGAAACGACACAACCCGGTCTGAAATGTGGCCTGCACCTATGTCGTTGGGCGCTTGAATGGCAGTACCGGCACGAAGCCGCGGGCACCCAATTCCTCGGCTATGCGCCGTCGCGCGGCGCCGTTGGATTGACTGAGATATTCAGTGACGAATACGACGCGGCCGTTCTTGCGGGCGCGATTGAGGTCATGAAGCGCCGCGCCAATGTCAGTACGGCTGTTACGTCGACCAGGGCCGTCCAGACCGAACAGCAGATTATCCTCAGCCACTCCATCGATCGTGCGCATAACGCTCTGGTGTGCCGACATTGCGGACGCATTGCGCAACACAATGATAAATCCTGGATTGAGCGCCCTCGCGTGAAGGCCAAGCTGTGCGATCCGCAAGGCGAGATCAGCCTCGACCCGCGCACCGCCCGCCCTCGCCATCCGAAACCGTGAAGCCACGTCGAGAACAATTCCATCAACTCCTCTGGCAATCAATTGATCGACCGGCGCCATCTCAACACCAAACAACGGGCTAATCGCGTCATCCCTATCGAACAAGAGGGTTGCCAACACCGGCCGCCGCTGCCCGTCAGCGCCGTCTTGCAGCGCCTGCAGGTGCTTTTGAGCAGTCGACAGCCTCAGTCCGTTGAGCGCACGGGCGTCGACAACCAGCATGTCATCACCCGCTGCCGACCCGGCAGAAGCAGGCTGCGATACGTCGATGTCGCGCCAGTATCTAATTTTTGACAGTGACTGATTGCGGGCCGCGGCATCAGGATCACGAGCGAACTCAAGTCCGGGCTCGATCGTGGCGTACATCAGCGCTGCCGTCCCACCGCTCACCAGTGCCAGCAACGCCAACCCCAACACGCCACGCAATAGTACGGAGCGCAGACGGGAGATTGGATGAGCCGCTGAATTCCGCCGCCGCTCGCTCGGTTCACCGAACCCAACATCGTTTGACATGCCCGCACCCAGATTGCTGCCGATGCTTTGGTGTCATCACAGAGTCGGGCAGATGTGTGGTTGCTACATGACAAAGGCAGGGAATATGGGTGCACTGCCAGTCACTTTACTGTGCGGGCCAATTCAATGGCTGCTGGGAAATCTACCTTGCCCGAACCAAGCAGCGGAATAGCGGTGGTGATCAGAATGGATTTTGGAACCCAAAGCTCGGGCAACCCCTCCTCGCGCATCTGGACCAGAACCGCCTTGATTTCTGCTTCAGGGTTCTCGGTCACCAGCACCAACTGTTCACCCTTGCGGGCATCCGGAACCGCGACAACCACATGATTGTGTTGCGGCCAAAGTGCGCTCACCAATCCCTCAACAGCCGCCAGCGAGATCATTTCGCCGCCAATCTTGGCGAAGCGCTTCGCACGTCCACGAATGGCGATGCGGCGGACCTCGTCCAGCGCCACGATATCACCGGTGTCGTGCCAACCATCAGGTGGCGGTACGACGACCCCCGGCCTCTCCGCCGTCATATAGCCCAGCATGACGTTAGGGCCGCGCACCAGCAATCGTGCTCCATCGGTGATACCTTCGACCGGCTCCAGCCGGTACTCAATGCCGGGCAGGAGCGGGCCAACGGTGCCCGACTGATTGATCGACGGTAAATTGCAGGCCAGCACCGGCGAGCACTCTGTCGCACCATATCCTTCGAGGATAACTGCCCCGGTCTTAGCCCATGTCACCCGCGTCTGATCCTTCACGCGCTCGGCACCGGCCACCACGTAGCGTACGCCGTCGAGTGCTCCTGGTGCTGCCGCCCGCGCATAACCTTGCAGGAAAGTGTCGGTCGCGAACAACACCGTGGCCTTCGTCTTAGCGATCAGATCGGTGACCTGCTTGTAGTGCAGTGGACTGGGGTACAACATCGTGCGCATGCCGGACAGCAGGGGCATCAGCGTTGCCGCCGTCAGCCCAAACGAGTGAAACATCGGCAGTGGGTTGAATACGATATCGGTGGTCGTCAACATGCCGTTGGCATGGGCGAAAATCTGCCGCGCGTTAGCGATCAGATTGCGGTTCGACAGCACCACACCCTTCGGGGCCCCCTCAGTGCCCGACGTGAACAGCACGACGGCTGGCTGATGGGGCTGCAAGGCATGACGTCGATGAAACCGCTCAACGGCGAGGGCGCGCAGTAGTCCGCGCAGCTTGTCGATGATGCCAATACGTTTCTTCACGTCCTCCAGAAAGACGATCCGTAATTTTGTGCCGGGTCGCACCTCATGTGCGGCTAAGCCAGCCACTACATCGTCGAGCTTCGCCGTCTCGATAAACCGGCGCGACGTAACCACGGTGCGAATAACGCCGGTATCAATGGCCGAACGCAGGTTCTTCAAACCAGCCGTGAAGTTGAGCAGGGCAGCAACCCGGCCGAAGGCGTTGAGGCCAAGGACGGTCACGACCAAAGCATTGGTGCTCGGCAGCAGAACGCCGACGTTCTGTGAGCGTTGCGTCATGTTGGCTAGTTTCTGGCCAAGCACGAGACTCGCCAGGATCAGTCGTTTGTAGCTGAGCGGCTGCCGTTCAATGTCCTCGAGGACGAGCTTGTCCGGTCCGTGTCGTCGAGCAGCCTCGATAACACCTGCAAAGATCGTTACATCGACCAGCAGCGGATCAAATGTATGCGGATCTAACGCACGAACGGGAACTGGCGCCATGATGCTAACTCAAGGACTGAATTAAGCCCGACAGGCTTCAGTTTGCCAACTCAAGCGCCCTGGCGCAGTGCCACAACCGTGAACACCACACCGATCACCGCCAGCAGAGCACCTATGTGACGCATCTCGGCCGCGGCCTCACCAGCGCCATGCCGCAGTTTGTCGCCCGCAACATACGTCATTCCCGCGAGCGCACTCTGCACCAATGCCAACCCGCCCAGATAACCCAGCATGGCCGCCGCCTTGGCTCCAACAATCGATTCACCATAGGCGTAGCCGTGCAGCAAACCAGCAATCATGAACAGAGCGAGCCAACTGGCCTGTCCAACCCTATCGCGACTGCTGACTGCCAGACCCAGCGCCACAATCGAGAGCGCAACGGCTGCCTCCGAAAGCGGCAGATCGATACGAAATTGATGGAGCGCCAGCCCCCCAATCGATGCCACGATGAAAAACACCGGCATCCGAAACCCAAGGCCCAGCGCACCAGCCGCCAGGCCTGCCGCCAAAACAAACACCAGATGATCGAGTCCGACCACGGGATGCGCCAGCCCCGAAATTAAGCCTTCGAGAAAATTGGTCGGCGTCGCGCCATCCAGTGCATGATGGGCTTGTGCTGGATCCACAGCGAGGCTGAGGAGGACAACTACCCCCGCGAGCAATAAACGCACAGACCGCCAACGAGCCCTGATCATGCGCCTGCCTCTGTTCTTGGTAGCGTTGGGATTGCGGTGCCGATCATGCAGTCTCGCGTGACTATGGCGGCGAGTTCCGCCTCGCTCCACTGTTCAGTACCGACAGGCCGCTCCGGTATCACCACATAGCGCAAGTCAGCCGTCGAATCGTGAACACGAACTTGCGTCCCGGAAGGTAGCTCAAGGCCGAATTCACGAAGTACGTCGCGCGGCTTTACGACCACACGAGATCGATAGGCAACGCTCTTGTACCAGGCCGGTGGAATTCCAAGCAGCATCTTGGGATAGCAGGAGCAAAGGGTGCAAACGACAACGTTATGCACACCCGGCTCGTTTTCAATGACACGAAATTCAGCCAGTTCGCCGATGTCGATGCCAATATCCAAAAGCGCGCCACGGGTGTCACTGTGCAACCGCGCCTTGTATGCCGGATCAGTCCACGCCTTGGCCACTACCCTCGCGCCGAGCGCTGGCGAACGGCTATCGATGACATCGATCTGGTTTGTAATTTCCTGGGCTGACAGCACACCTTTTTCGATCAACAGTTCACGCAATGCGCGTTCCATCACCTCGTAGGGGCTTGCAGGTCCAGAATCATGGTCCTTGCGCGGCGCATGAGGGTGATCGTGGTCATCGTGGGGATGATTGTGAACGTCATCATGGTCATGATCGTGTGCGGGGTCGTGCATGCTCAGCGCTTTCCCTTGGTCTTGGCTGTGGCGACGTCGAGCCAGGGCTCATAGACATCTACTTCGAGATCATCATTGGCGCTGCCCGTATAATCAGGCCAAATATCAATCTGGCGAAACCGCACCTTGTACAGAGGCAGGGCTGGCCAACCCGGCAGATGATAGGCAAGCCGCTCCGGATCGCGGAATACGCCATGGACGCCGACGACGATGCCCGACTTGCCCCGCAAATACCAGGGTGCGCGGCAGTGCCCCACCGGCTTGCGCCGACCCATACGCACAGCATCTCCAAGTTGGAACCGCTGTCCTGGATGCGCTGGTTCTGATTTCATAGGCGCCCCACCTTGCCCGATATGGCTCAAGCTTTTGCAGCTTTGCCAGCATCCTTACCTTTTGGACCGAAGCCATCCCACGGAATGGCGCCGTCCGCGACGACGCGCCCCTCGGCACGCATTGCGGCCGTCACCTCCGCTAATTTGGCCTCGACCTCCATCGCGGAAAGTACGCGCTGTTCGACGACAAGATTTCGCATCGCACGCACCCATTTTTCGTAGTAGGTGGTGCGATCGTATTCCTGCTGGCCGTAGTCCTCAATCACCCGGCGCATTGCGTCGACCTTGAATACGCCCTTCTTCGCATAGAGGAGGATCATCATCGCATCCACCCGGCGCTCCCATTGGGCGAGGTCGTGGTCATGGCGATCGATGGGGCCGAATTCGAGGCCGCCGACATCGTGGACAGCACGACCATCGCTGCCGTCGCGGGTGAGCGTTCTGGGTTTGGTAACGGTCATAACGGCCTCACGTAAAACGATCTGATCGTCGGTAAAGGTCGCACTGTTGGCACGAGTGCTGGAACTTGAACAGCGTTTCCCCGCATTCGACTTTGGTACAACGTCTATCGTCAACGCTTCAGTTTAGGAACATGCAAGTGCTGGCATGGCCTGATGGTATCTGGATCGTTGAGCCGACCGGCGTTTGCTCGCTCGATCACGCCGTAGCGCGCGCCATCATCGTAGTGCCGGTCGGCGATGTCCCACAAGGTATCACCACGCTGAACCACGTAGGTGCCGGGTGGTTTGATTGTCTTGCCAGCTAGCCGGCACCCATCGCCGCCATTCGACGGTCGCATCTTGCGGACACTAGCTGCAATACTACTGGCGCCCCCAGCACCCAACGTACTGCGCGAATTGCGATCAATCGGCGGCAGCTTGCGGCTTGGCTGTACGATCGCCACCGTCCGGCCCTGGGCGATGGGTTTCGATGGCGGTGGTGCCGGCAGAACAGGAATCGTGACTTTGGCCGCGGCTTCGGCAAGCTGGCTAGCTTTTGCTGCCTGCTTTGCCTCGGCGATTCTTGCAGTCTTTGCCGATGCCGCAATATCGGCCACTCGGCGCGCCTCGGCAACAAGAGTTGCATCAGCCGCTCGTTTGTTTTCAGCTTTAGCAGATGCCGCAGCCGCAGCGGCTTGTCGACTTGCTAACTCCTCATTTGATCGTCGGGCCGCTTCTGTCGCAGCGAGTTGCTTGGCTGCCTCCACGGCAGCTGCTTTTCTCGCTGCCTCGGCCGCAGTCGACTGTTTTGCTGCTTCTACCGCCGCGGTACGCTTCGACGCTTCGGTCGCTGCCGCCTGTTTTTCAGCCTCGACAGCGGCCATCCGTAGCGCCGTCGCAGCAACTGCCTCTTGCGCTAGACGGGCCTCGTCAGCCTGCTTCTTGGCACTATCGCTCGCGGACTTTTTTGCATCAGTCTCGCGCTTGTCCTCGGCAATGCGTAATTCAGCCTGACGCCTGGCCGCTGCCTCCGTCTGCCGTTTGTCGTCGGCGGCTTTCTCAGCGGCCTTCTTGGCTTCAGCTGCAGCAGCGTCAGCCTGGCGTTTGGCAGCCTCCTCCGTCAGCAATTTAGCGTCCGCACTTCGCTTTTCCTCAGCGATCCGCAAATCCGCTTGTCGTTTTAGAGTTTCATCGGTATTTTTTTTGTCCTCAGCGAGCTTTTTGGCCTGAAGATCTTCGGCGGCTTTGGTTGGGACAGACGCGGGCTTGGTCACGACATCCGCCGCTTTCCGTTCCGCCTCGATCCGCTTCAAGTCTGCATCACGCTTCGCCTGTGCAGCCCGCAACTCGTCGTTGGCTTTTGCCAGCGTATCGCCGCCGACCTTGGCATCTGCCGCTTTGCGCGCCTCATCGGCAATGCGCTGGGCTTCAGCCGCTAGCGGATCAACCAATGGCTCGGTCAGCTTTTTGACGATTGCACCTTGATAATCCTCATTTGCTTGCTTCATCCAGTTTTGGATGCTCTCGAAAATTGATGGTTCCGCAGGCATTACGTTCGACGTTGGGGGCGGAGACGTTAAGGGAGCCTTGGGTGGCGCTACGGGGCCGGTCGTCTGGGCAATAATTGACGCGGAGCCGACACTGCCCTTTGGCTTAGGGACTGCACGGTCGTCGACCGCGTCGCCTTGGGTGAACTTGCGAACGATCTTTCCTTGGTACTCATCCCGCGCCCGTTGCACCCAGTCCAACACCGGCGCAATCGCATTGTTCGTGGGTGTGGGAGCCGCTGGCTGCGGGCTATTTGGTGCTGAGACCTGTGCAACCCGCACCGGTATTGCCTCACGAACATCACGTTCGCCCACCAGGACCACCGTTTGCGCGGTCAACCCAATTGGAATTGAGATGCGAACATCGTCTCCCACCACGCCATCAACCGCGTTCGAAGCATCAATACGAGCCATGATGCGATGATCTCCAGCACCAAGACCTTGACTGACCGTCAACATCCACGTGCCGTCCGCACCGGTGCTGGCGTAACCTAATTGCCGTTGAGTGCTGGCAAGCACGATGCGCACGCCCGGTCGGGCGCGGCCTTCGAATACCGTCGACCGCCCTGGTTCGATCACGATGCGCGAAAATTGCAATAATGGAGCCGTTCTAACCGCCGATGCATCCGCCAGACTGCCCCGCACCAGCCCACTGGCGCCGCCTATGGCAAGGGGCTGGACGGTTGGTGTTTCGGGTGAGGTCGCCGCCAGTTTTGCACCGGCGGCTGGAGAGGACCAGACCGGAACAGTAGACGCATCTCCCACCTGCGCAGTCGCTGGCGAGGCCACGACCGAATGCACAAGCCACGCCGTCGCCGCCGAGGCCGCGAGCACGCCCACGCCGGTCATCAAAATGCGTCGCTGGGCCATCCGGTCCAATTTCATGTCTGCTGTGGGTGAGTCGGACAAAGATTCATTGGTCTCGCCACGGCATGCATGAGATGAAACTTTCGATTTTTCAAGCATGATACACCAGTCTGCTCAACCAATCATAGAATATTGCCGGATAGCCTACGCCGAACCTGCGCCACACGCCAACACCACCGCCAGCTGGCGTCACGATCAACAGTCACGCCGCCACGTATTGCATCAGCCACAGATAAGGACGCTGACGATCCGAGCGCCGCAATTATGCCAGCCCCTGAGGCTAGCCTCGCACTATGACAAACGAGACAAGCGACACTCAATTGGCGCATCCTGCATGCCAATATGACGCGAATAGGAATCACACCATGCAGGACACAACATCCCGTTCAGCGGTAACCAGCACGAGCCTCAACGCCGTGCCGGCACATCGGGGCATCCGCGTTGAGAATATCTGTGTTTACTGCGGATCGGGCCCCGGTTCCAACCCGGCCTACTTGGCCGCCGCGAGGACGCTCGGCCACAGCATGGCCGTACAGGGGATCGGTCTCGTCTACGGTGGCGGCAGCCTTGGCTTGATGGGCGAAGTTGCCCGCGCCACACTCGACGGTGGCGGGCGCGTTACCGGCATCATCCCGGCATTTCTATCGCAGCGCGAGCAGATGCTGCATGACGCCAGTGAGTTGATTGTTACCGAGGACATGCACCAGCGCAAAATGTTGATGTTCCAGCGTTCCGACGCGTTCGTGGCGCTTCCGGGCGGCATCGGAACGCTGGAGGAACTGGTCGAGCAACTGACCTGGGCGCAACTCGGCCGACACGACAAGCCGATCATCGTTGCCAACATCGAAGGGTTCTGGACACCGTTCTTGCATCTGCTGGCTCACATGAAGAGCGATGCTTTCATCCGTCCTGGCCTCGACATTCGCTTCGTTGTCGTTGATCGGGCGGACAAAATCCTGCCGGCCGTGATCGCAGCGGCAGCCGGTACGCACCTCACCGACCCGGCGCTGGTTGCCAAATTCTGACGGTGCGCTACATCGCGGACATGGAGCCCACGTCAAAATCTGAACATCTGGATGCTGCAACGCTAGCCGTACGCCTTCGCGCCGGTGACCGTTTGGCGATCGCGCGCGCCGCGACCGAACTGGAGCGCCTGTCACCGCTGGGGCAAGAACTTCTGCAGGCAATCGATTCCGAACTTGGTCGTGCGGCCGTGATTGGCATCACCGGCCCTCCCGGTGCTGGAAAGTCGACGTTGGTCAACGCACTGATCTTGGCGTTACGCCGTCGCCAGCAAACCGTTGCGGTTATCGCCGTCGACCCATCGAGCCCCGTATCAGGCGGCGCGATCCTCGGTGATCGCTTGCGTATGACAGCGGCCGCAACCGACGATGGCGTGTTCGTAAGGTCGCTGGCGTCGCAAGGGCATCTAGGCGGCCTGACGCCGGCTGCAGTGCGCATGATCGACGCGTTCGATGCGGCCGGTTTCGCCCTCATTGTGCTGGAGACCGTTGGTACCGGGCAGAGTGAGATCGACGTTGCCGAAATAGCGGACGTGCGTGTCGTCGTCACCGCGCCCGGATTGGGTGATGACATCCAGGCGATGAAATCGGGGCTTCTCGAGATCGCCGATATTCTGGTGGTGAACAAGGCTGATCGCCCGGGCTCGGAAGAAACCGCCAGCCAATTACATGGTGCATTGTCAATCCGTGCCAGCGATCGATCACGCCAGACGCCTGTACTGAAAACCACCGCGACGGATGGCTCCGGTGTTGCCGAGCTGCTCGATGCGATCGATGCCATCACAATCGATCGAGGAACTGAGCCGTCACGCCACCGCCGACGTCGCCGGGCGCGCTATCTGATTGCCCGGGCTGCGGCCGATCTAATCGCCGGGCGCGTCAAGGCCAGTAACGAAATCGGCATGGATGCGCTGTGTGATGATCTGCTGGTCGGCCGCATTACGGCTACAGACGCGGTTCTGCGGCTGATGCAGCGGCATCTGGGGGTATGACTCGAGTGGCGGGCTAAATCCTGTGAGCGTTGTATCCCGGCAGCGGCATCCGCTCCAGGTTATGCGTGGTCTTCGATCGTGCCCAGCGCACAAGCGCCGGGAAGCGGGACGGCGACAAGCCGCCAAGTGTGAAGTGGGGATGGGCTCATCGCCTCACCGGGGGATCGAGTCCCGGTGCCCAGTCACCCGTCCGGTTGCCCGAACTGGCGCCTGCGTCCCGCTGCGATACCTGGTGGTCGACCGCACGCAAACCGCCCATCCGAAGCGGCGCAGACCAGCGTTCGTGATCGCTGGACGCAGTTTGGACGCAGGGAGCTTA
>JANNRP010000377.1:0-7132 GCA_031401535.1 Hyphomicrobiaceae bacterium
CCACTGCGACGTTGGCGATTATGTCATCATCGGCGGCGGGGCAGCTGTCATCCAGTTCGCCCGCATTGGTGCGCACGCGTTCGTTGGCGGTATGTCCGGTCTCGAGAACGATCTGATCCCCTACGGCATGGCGATCGGCAACCGCGCCTATCTGTCAGGTCTGAATATCATCGGCCTTCAGCGGCGCGGGTTCTCACGTGCCGACATCCATTCCCTGCGCCGCGCCTACCGCTTGATGTTTGCCGACGAGGGTACCTTGCTCGAACGCATCGAGGACGTGGCGGCGGAGTTTGCGAGCCACACGATCGTGCAGGAGATCGTCGGCTTCATCCGGGCCGGTGGCAAGCGCTCCGTGTGTACACCGCGCGATGGGCATGACAACTGAGCACGTCATCGCGGTGCCGTCTGCGGCGTCAATGATGAAGCCCATTGGCATTCTGGCAGGTGGCGGCGGGTTGCCCGAACAGATCGCTGGCATACTGCAAGCACAGGGCCGCGCCGTACATATCGTTGGGTTGTTGGGCGAGGCTGAGGTCGGCATCGCGAGGTATCCCCACACCTGGGCTAACTGGGGGGCGATCGGCCGCATGATGGCGGCGTTCCGCAATGCTGGCTGCAAGGAACTGGTAATCGTCGGCAGTGTCACGCGCCCTGATCTCCGCAAGGTGCGTCCGGATTTAGGGTTGATCCGCGCCATCCCCACGATCCTGCAATTGTTTGGTGGCGGCGATGACCACGTGCTCCGCAACATCGTGCGGTTCTTCGAGTTGCAGGGTTTTACTGTCCGCGGCGTGTATGACGTGACGCCTGAATTGGTCATGGCCACCGGTGCCATTGGCGCGGTGCAGCCTTCAACCGCGCATGCAAGCGACATCGCAGCAGGCTTCGCGCTGATCGACGCCCTGGGCAGTGCCGACATCGGGCAGGCGGTAGTCATATCCAACGGCCGGGTATTGGCCATTGAGGCCGCCGAGGGTACCGACCGTATGCTGCAACGACTGCAGTCTAGGGGGGCTGGCCTCACACGCGGTGGCGTTCTGATCAAACGCCCCAAACCTGGTCAGGAGTTGCGGGTGGATCTACCGGCGATCGGCCCGCGCACGATCCACTGGTGCGTGGCGCTCGGGCTTTCCGGCATTGCCGTGCAGGCTGGAAAAGTGCTCGTCGTCGATCGATCCGTTCTGATCGAGAAGGCCAATGCGGACGGTCTGTTCGTCACCGGAGTTGTGCCAAGCCCGTCAACAAGTGTGGCGCCACGGATCGCCGCTGTGCCCGTCACGCTCTGCGGGCGTCTGATGCCCGATAAAAGGGTGAGGGCTGATATCGCGCGCGCCGTTGGCGTCATGCGAGTACTATCAGGAACAACGAATGCGGGAGGCATAGCAGTGGTGCGCCGCCACGTAATCGCGATTGAAACCGGTGAAGGCCTGCCAGCGATGCTGGCGCGCGTAGAAGAGCTTCGTCAGTGGGGCGCCACGGCGCGATCGAAGCGGCGCGGCGTGGTGGCGTTGGCAGCCCACGCGGTGACCAGTGATTTGATCGAGGGCCTGGTCGAGGCAATTGCTGTTACGGGCTTGGCCTGCATCGTGCTGCCGGTGGATTGCCCAGCCGATGCGCGTAGCATCGCGGCACGTGCGGCGACCGGCCGTGGTCTCGTTATCGTCGAGGCCGCCACATGATCAGCGCGCACGCTAACCAACGCCCGTTAAAGCTGTTCCTCGTCGCTGGCGAACATTCCGGCGATGCGCTCGGTGCAAAGCTGATGGCCGCCCTCAATGCGGCGCGTTCCGGTGGCATCACCTATGCCGGTATCGGCGCCGAGGGTATGGCGCGTGAGGGGCTTACCTCGCTTTATCCGATGACGGATGTGGCGGTGATGGGACCGATGTCGATCATTCCGCGCCTGCCACGTATTATTGCGCGCGTTTATAAGACGGTCGATGCCGCCCTGGCGTTCGCGCCCGATGCGGTAGTCATCATCGACGCGCCGGAGTTTACGCATCCAATCGCCAAGCGTATACGCAAACGCGCGCCGACGATCCCGATCGTGGGCTATGTGAGCCCGAGCGTCTGGGCTTGGCGGCCGGGACGTGCCCGCAAAATGTGTTCCTACGTCGATCATCTCCTGGCGCTGTTGCCGTTCGAACCAGCAGTGCATCAACGCTTGGGTGGGCCGCCGTGTACCTACGTCGGTCATCCGCTGATCGAACGCGTCGCAGACTGGCGAGCGCTCGACGTGGCGCCACTGCAGCAGAAATTGAACCTCGACCCCGCACGGCCGGTGCTGGTGGTATTGCCTGGCAGCCGCGCGTCCGAGGTCGGGCGGCTGATGGCGCCGTTCGGTGGCGCGGTTGATGGATTGCGGGCACGCGGGCTCGACCCGCAGATTATCATCCCGGCCGTCGCTCATCTGCGCCAACGGATCGAGCAGGCAGCATCCAGTTGGAGTGTGCGGCCGCACATTGTCGACGGCGACGACGACAAGTATCGCGCCTTCAAGCTCGCGCGGGCTGCTCTTGCCGCATCTGGCACGGTGACGCTCGAACTGGCCCTGATGGGCGTGCCGATGGTCGTTGGCTATAAGGTCGATCCGATCGCTGCGCCCCTCAAGTTTCTCGTCAATGTGCCATCGATCGTGCTGGCTAACCTGGTGTCTGGCGAAAACGCGTTCCCCGAGTTCATGCAGGAGCGTTGCGCGCCGTCCTACCTCGTGCCGGCGCTGGCGGAGGTGTTAGGTGATACGCCGCAGCGCGTTGCCCAGGTCGCCGCACTTGAGCGCATGCCCGCTAAAATGTATTTGCCCGATGGCACGCCCAGCGTGGCTGCCGCAACAATTGTCTTGCGCTACGCATCGCGCTCAGCGGCGTGACGCGCTATAGCCTCCGCCAACCACCCCAAACGTACGAAAGCACGCCATGCCCGCCGCCAAAGTATCCGACACTGATCTGCTTGCCCGCATTGCCGCAGCCCTCGAACGGATGAGCCCGCAGCCGCCTGCCGCGCCAAATTTCGATGCAGCGGAGGCATTCGTGTGGTCAGCTCATCCCGAAGGCTTCGTCCCCGTGCCGCAGATCAATCGTGTGCCGCTGGCGCTGCTCAAAGGCGTTGATCGTGCGGCCGAGCAGTTACTCGATAATACCAGGCGGTTCGCTGACGGACTGCCAGCCAATAACGCGCTGTTATGGGGAGCACGCGGTATGGGTAAGTCGTCGCTCGTCAAGGCTACCCACGCTGATGTCGGTCGCGCCTTGCGCATGACAAAGGCCAAGCATGGCCTCAAGCTGATCGAGATCCACCGCGAGGACATTGATAGCTTGCCGCATTGCCTCGCGATGATCCGAAACAGCCACCACCGATTCTTGGTATTCTGCGACGACCTGTCGTTCGACCACGACGACACCAGCTACAAATCGTTGAAGGCAGTGCTTGAAGGCGGGATCGAGGGGCGTCCTGAAAATGTGCTGTTTTATGCGACATCGAACCGCCGTCACCTGATGTCGCGCGACATGGTGGACAATGAGCGCTCGACGGCAATCAATCCGTCGGAGGCAGTCGAGGAAAAGGTGTCGCTGTCGGATCGTTTTGGGCTGTGGCTCGGGTTCCACAATGGTAGTCAGGACGACTATCTCGACATGGTTCGCGGCTATGCGGCGTATCACGGCTTGATGATCAAGGATGACGTGCTAGTGCGCGATTCGTTAGAATGGAGCATGACCAGAGGTGGTCGATCGGGGCGCGTTGCCTGGCAATTCATCCACGATCTTGCTGGTCGGCTTGGGCAAAAGCTGAAGGTGGAGTAAATTGCCCCGCTGATATCGGTCGACTCCCAGTCCGGGAAGTCGGTTGCGGACTTAAAGCGGGGAACGCCGTGCCAATCCGTCCTTGATGAAGACCTGCAGCGGCGTTGTGCCGGACGCAGAACCATCGGCTGAGCGCCATTTCCCGGCGGTACAAAGTACCCCGCCCTGTGTCGGCACGGCCTCAAACTCGACGATATTGTAGTATACTTTTCCACTCGGCTCGGTCGCCGTGAAGTTGGTCGCGCAGGTGGTGCCTTTGACAACGGGATTGTACTCGCCGATCATGATGCCACCACCGCCGGTGCTTTCGAACGAGCGTTGCAACAGCGGCCAGCTTTCATAGTTGTCCTGGGTCATCGCTGCCGTAGGCAGCAACACGACAACGGCGGCGAATGCTGGCAGTAAAATTCTCTTTGACCCAAGTTTCGGCATCGACCACTCCCACGTTCAAGGCTGTTGTGAAAAGGTACGGTTGGCGGTCGAAAGAGTTTCAAGTGCTTGACCCAAATGCGGGCAAGCCTCCTGTCGGTGTCTGCAAGTGACCACAGCCTGTTCGCGTTCTACCGTTGACGGGCGATGACCCGGCGGAGGATAGTCCGGCAGCTTTGGTGGCAACCGAGTCGCGCCACGGATGGAACCTCAGGTCGCACATGACAGCGCGCTACCGCATTGATGTAGGAGCAAGCGTCCGGTCCAGGTTGACATGGGCGACGATGTCGCTAGCCGTCGTCTGGGCGGCCGTCCTGCTTCCGATGACAGCGCACGCCCAGAGCAGCGATTTCGTGCCCCGGGCACGCCAAGCCTACCTCATTGATGCCGATTCGGGCGCGGTGCTGTTCCAGGTTGCCGGCGACGAACTCATGTATCCAGCCAGCATGAGCAAGCTGATGACGCTTGCCGTATTGTTTCGCGCACTCAAAGTCGGCAGCCTCAAGCTGACCGATGAATTCGTCGTCAGCGAGGGCGCATGGCGGCGTGGTGGTGCGCCATCCGGTACGTCGGCGATGATGATCCCACTCAATACCAAGGTGCGCCTCGACGAGTTGTTGCCTGGCATCATCATACAATCTGGCAACGATGCCTGCATCGTCGTGGCCGAAGGGATGGCTGGCTCCGAAGAGGCGTTTGCCAAAATCATGACTGAGGACGGCGTCAAGATCGGGCTCAAGAAGTCGACGTTCCGCAACTCGACGGGGCTTCATCATCCCGAGCATCAGACAACGGCCCGCGATCTGGCCCACTTGGCGCGCTATATCATCCGTGAACACGGCGACCAGATGCCGCTGTTCTCGCAGAAGGAATATCTTTACCGCAAACATCGCTTCATCAATCGCAACCCGCTTCTGTTCTTGAACATTGGTGCCGACGGCATGAAGACCGGCTTCATCAAGGAAGCCGGCTACGGCATGGTCGCGACAGCCAAGCAGGGGGAGCGGAGGTTGATTGCCGTGGTCAATGGATTGACTACGGGCGACGAACGCAAGGACGAGGCCCGCAAGTTGCTGGAATGGGGCTTCCGTAACTTCATCGAAGTCAAACTGTTTGATGCTGGCGAGAAGGTGGGTGACGCGCGGGTATGGGGGGGCTCGCAACTCTACGTGCCGCTCGTTGGGCAAGGTGATGTCAATGTGTTGTTGCCGAAGTTTCCGGCCAACCAGAAGCTGCGTGCCGACGTGATCTATAATTATCCGTTGAAGCCGCCGATCAAGAAAGGCGATCCTGTTGCGAGACTGCGTGTAACGAGTTCAACGAACGCCATCAACGAAGTGCAACTTTATGCGGGCGAAGACGTTGGCGGCAGCGGTATGCTGAGGCGTGGGCTGGATACGTTGGCGCTGCGCGCGATGAGCTTCATTCCGTGACGGAGACAATGATACCACCAATGCCCGGTCGGTTCATTACATTTGAAGGTGGCGAGGGATCTGGCAAATCGACCCAGGCTCGGCTGCTCGCCGAGCGCTTGAAACATGCTGGCGTGGACACCGTATTGACGCGTGAGCCGGGTGGTTCGCCGTTTGCTGAGCAGGTGCGTGAGTTCATCTTGTCGGGCCGCACCGCGCCGCACCCGCCGTTGGCGCAGGCGCTGCTGTTCTATGCCGCGCGTGCCGATCATCTGGCGACACTGATTGTGCCAGCGCTCAATGCTGGACAATGGGTGATTTCGGACCGGTTTTCCGATTCGACGCGAGCGTATCAAGGCGCCGCCGATGGTGTGCCCCGTGCCGACATCGAAATTCTTGATCGGTTGGTGGTCGGAGCGACGGTTCCGGCTTTGACGATTATTCTCGACATCGCGCCCGAAGCCGGGCTGGCACGTGCAGCCGAGCGGCGGCCAGAGGGCGCGCGGACTGATCCGTTCGAGGCTCGCGAATTGGCGTTTCATAGTCGGCTGCGTCAAGGGTTCCAGGAGATCGCCGCGCGGGAACCGAAGCGCTGCGTTCTGATCGATGCCACCGGCCCTGCTGCCCCCATCGCTGCCAACGTCTGGCGCACGGTCGAAGCGCGACTGCTTACGCGCGCCTCCTCCTAGACGTGAAAGGTTTCAGGCATGGCGCGCGCGCCGGCGACCCAGGAGATCGAAGCGTTTCCCGAGGTCGATCGCTACGGCGCCTTTCCGCATCCACGGTATACGCACCGGCTGCATGGTCACGGCGGCGCGGAACAGACGTTGGCGCAGACATTTGCCTCGGGTGCAATGCATCACGCCTGGTTGTTGCGCGGGGTTGAGGGCGTCGGCAAGGCAACGCTCGCTTATCGGTTTGCACGTCACATGCTGGCGGATTCGACTGAGCGTGATCCGTTCGGCGCCAGCCTCGACATTGCCGGCGACACCGTTGCTTCAAAACAGGTCGCGGCGCTGTCGCACCCGAACCTGCTCGTCATCCGCCGCTCTTGGAATCAGAAGGACAAGCGCTTTTCCGCGTCGATACCGATTGATGAAGTGCGACGCCTGCGTGGGTTCCTGTCGTTCGCTGCCGAGGCCGATGCGTGGCGCGCCGTGATCGTCGATAGCGCTGATGAACTGGCGGGGCCGGCAGCCAACGCGCTGTTGAAATCATTGGAAGAGCCGCCTGCCCGCATGGTGTTTTTGCTGGTCAGTTCCGAGCCTGGACGCCTGCTGCCGACCATCCGTTCGCGCTGCCGCACGCTCGATTTGAGCCCTCTGGGGCCAACTGATCTGCGGCGCGCCGTTGATGACGCGATCGGCGCGTCGGAATTGGATGCCCCTGCGGACGGCGATTGGCCGCAGCTTGTAAATCTGGCGGGCGGCAGCGTCCGCAGAGCGCTGGCGCTCACCCAGGGCGATGGCTTGAAGACCTACGAACGCTTGA
>JANNRP010000378.1:0-1709 GCA_031401535.1 Hyphomicrobiaceae bacterium
GGCGAACCTTGAAGCGCGTGGGCAAGAAATCGTTGCGCACCTATTACAAAATGGACCGAAGGCGATTGCCGAGACCAAGGCCTGCGCACTCGATCACTGCTTTGGCGCATTTGGCGGCGGCGTCATGGCAAGGCTCGTCGAAGCCCATGCCGCCAAACGCCAATCGGCGGAAGCCAAAGAGGGCCTTGCCTCGTTCGCCGAGAAACGCGACGCGACGTGGAGCAGCGCCTGAGCAGGGTGGCGGATGGTCGGCGTTGGAGCAGTGTGCGTCGTGCGAGGGTCGGCGCTCGATGCAGCGCGGTCACGGGGGCGGTGGCCAAGAGTGAGATTGGCCCGGTGCAGCGTTCGACGTTTTGCGGTTGAGAGCCATGGTCGTTGGCCGGAGGTACACACTAGGTCATAGACTCATTAAACCGCATCCAGATTCGCAGTGCAGCAAGCTTCACTGACGCGAGGAAGTTGGCGTCCTGCTTGTCGTAGCGGGTGGCGATCGCGCGATAATGCTTGATCCGATTGAAGAACCGTTCGACGCGGTTGCGCAGCTTGTAGGTGCGTTTGTTGAAGACGGGCTGCGCCGTACGATGGTCGAGGGGACGGATGTTCGCCGTCGCGCCTTGTGCCGCGATCTGGGCTCTCAGCGCGTCGCTGTCGTAGCCGCGATCAGCCAGCAGCACGCACTTGCGCGGCAGAGCGGCGAGCATATCTTCGCCACTCCGGCCGTCGTGGGCTTGACCTTCCGTCAACTTGATCGCGATCGGGAGGCCGTGGCGATCGACGACCGCGTGGATCTTGGTCGTAAGCCCACCGCGGGAACGGCCCATGCAACGACTGCGATCGCTTTTTTTTCGCCATTCGCGGCATGCTGATGCACACGCACGACGGTGCTGTCGATCATTTGGATCTTACCGTCGTAGGCTTCTGAAACAGCTTTGAGAAGCTGATCCCACACGCCCGCCTTGCGCCAGCGCACGAAGCGATTGTAGCAGGTCGTGTAAGGTCCATATCGATCGGGAATGTCGGCCCAGGGCGAGCCCGATCGCAGGCGCCAGAATATACCATTCAGAACACGCCGATCTTCCACGCGAGCCACACCACGCGATTTGCGAGGCAGCAGCGGATCGATGATCGCCCACTCTGCATCGGTGAGTTCGTAACGGCGCAGTTGTCCCATCTCAGCCCTCCTTCGAGTTGAGACTGTGAATCACTGTTCGCGCCGTTTGGGAATCCTGTTTATGAGTTTATGACCTAGATTGCGCATGCTCGGCGCACAAAATCTCAATTTGCTATGGAATGTCCGCTTCCTGGCGCCGGGACTGATGAAAATATGCTTTGGCAGTGGTCGCTCTTGGCCCTCAACGTCGTCGGTGGAATGACGCGATCGGATCGCTGCTGACATAGCCCAATTGTCGCAACCATGGAAATGATGCAAGCTTCTGTCAGTGCGGAGTTTTGTGCGCTAGGTTCGGACCAGCCGCAGGAATGCCAGACATAGTGTTGCCCATGACCAGCAAAGCACAAGACGCAAGCGAGCCGCATTGGCTCAATCCGGCCAATGATCGAAAAACGCCGTTCACTGATGCCGAGCTCCACAGACTGGCCTCTGACTTCCTCGCGATGAACAAGGACGTCACAGTTTGGGGCCCTCATCGCGAAGGTCGGTGAGGTCGGGGCTCTCGCGGTCGTGAAGCAACGGCTCGCCGCCGATGGCG
>JANNRP010000379.1:0-14090 GCA_031401535.1 Hyphomicrobiaceae bacterium
ATTGATGGCCACCTGCTCGCCACCGCTTCTTCGGTCCGTATGGCCTGCCTCTGGTATGCCTCGACGGGCAGACATGTGATCGCGACTGGGGGCAAGGGCTTTTGTCCCCGGCGCTTACAGACGGCGCGTCCTACCTCCCGCGTGGCCTGCCGCCGCGCGCCCACTGTTTCGGACGCGTTGTCCGAAAAGCCCGTTTAAGCTCCGCATCGGAGACGCGCGTGCTCAAACGGGATTTGATGGTTTGCAGAAACTCCCGGATCGTCATTCGTTGGTTGGGATGCAGCTCCCTATGACGTGCAATGACCTCTTTAGTGTAGCGCATGAGATCGGCGCGACTGGTCGCCCCCGCACTCAGCATCACTTCCAATTGGCTGTTCAGGACGAAAAGGTCCCGACCAACCAAATCCGCCTCTAAATCCGTTGTCCACGGCCAGTCGTCGCTTTCGACCAGCCGTCCAGAAATTGCCATCCTAATCGAACCCCCAAACGGTTCGGTATTTTCCCATGCGGTCGAAGTAAGTTCGCAAGCAAATTGCCCGTCTTCGCTGACGGCAAATGCCGTGAGCGACCCATCGCGCACAGCTGCGAGCAATTGCGCATGCACGTGATCGGGCGCGAGAACCGTCCTTGCCATCGTTGCAAACTTGGGCAGATTCTGCAATTTGGCTAGCTTCGAATATGCCCTAGCCCAACTCAGAAGTCCTGGCACGGACCTTCGGTCTGGAAAAACGAATCTACGATTGACATGCGAAAACACCGGACACGCTCCTACTGGGGCCCATGGACAAACGAAACTTCTCTGACCAAATTCATCCGCCTGTTTGCCAGGTCGACTTTCAATGAACACCTGTGAAGCCCACAGCAAGTCGACGTTCGAGCGGGGATTATATTGTCTGAAAGCAGATGAATATCTCCTGAACACGGCGCACACACATTTAGCGTTTCCCGCACATGTGGGACAGCCACCTACCATCGGCCAACAGAGCCAAGTTCTAACTTTTTGATGCGGATAGTGACGCCCGAGGCGCAACGGCATCGGGCGGACCTGCTTGCAATTGCGCGCAAAGTTTGCGTGCCGTATCGCACGCGGCGGCCAGGATGCGCTTCTGCCTAGATCACGAACGGCGCTTTCCGCGGCGTACGATATCTTGCACAGCCTCTTGGTATTTTACAAATGCCCGCCGCTGTTTGCTGCGGATGTATGTCGTCGTCGTCCTCAGGCGACGATGATGCAAAAGATACTTCGACATTATCACTTGTTCCGGCGCGTGCTCGGCGACGAACGAAGCCGCCGAATGCCGAAACATATGGTGCGTGAAGTCCTTTCCCGTTCTTTTTATGAGTGCCTCCTTGACGCTCATCGAGATGGTACCGCCAAACATCTGCGTGCCGTTCCGTGATAGAAATAAAAAGCCAGGATCAGTTCTGCCTGAAAGCAGTCGCGGCCGAAAATGCTCGATGTGCCGGTTCAAGCGCGCTACGTATTCCGACCCCAGTTCGAAACCGAACCGCCGCCGCCCTTTCATATCTTGCTCGTCGAATTCGAGATGACCCGTGGCCCCTAAGAGCTTCAAATGCTTGCCCACCACGATGATCCGCCAGTTCTCGCGACGCAGGGCGTAGAGTGCACCGCCAGCGATCAGCAGGCCGTTGCGATGAAGGACGGCACTCCTAGTGCTCTGTCCCTCGAGAAGATCAGCTTCGTCCATCATCTGCTCGCCGACCGCGCGCGCTTCGATCGGTGTCAACATCCGGCTTTCAATGTCGCGAATAGGTCGCGCACTGTTCGCCAAGCGGCTGATAACCTTTTTAATGGTAGTTCTGTCCGCCGTCGGGTCCATGACGCGCACACCGCGCGACAGATTGCAGAAGATGCAAAGTATGGTCATTGGCGCCAGACACTGCTGGAGCTCCTCCCCGAACCCCCGCAGGGGTTTGAGCTGGAGCCGGTCCCCGACCCTATCGACGCTGGTCAACTGACCGGTACGCGAGAGGTAGTCGAGGTAACGGCCATATGCCTGCTCGGCATTCGCACGGGTGCGCGGCGCAAGCCGTGTTGCGGGCCCCGGCGAAGTAAACCCGTCTCCTTCGGAGCTGGCTGCGAGCAGCGCGCGCCGATCAAGTTCGGGCCAACATGACGGCAGCCAATTCTCGTAACGACGTGGTCTAAGCATAGTCGCTTTCTCCTCTGTTCAGGCTTGTGACAAGGTCAGTGTCGCTGGGGCTGCCAGACTGAGACGCCCCGTTCTGAACGTCGCGAACGAGCCGCTGGTAGAACCCCATGGCCAACCCGACGTCGAACTCGGAATAATTTTTGACAGCGGTCTGAATCGACCGATGCGTCAGCACCCGGGCTATCACGGCGTAAGCGCCCGGGAATCTTTTCAGAACTACGAGGTGCACGACGTGGCGATAGAGGTGAACATTCACCACGAACCCGGTGCGTTCACGGATCAAACGTGCAATCTGCGTCGACATAACGCCCGCCCGTTTGGGACGATCCTCGAATCTTCCGGGGAACAGAAAACGCGAGTTGCCGGGCACTAAAACGGGGCGAAACAGCTCGATATAAAGCCGGATCACACGGGCACATTCCGACGGCAACGGGATCGATGCAGCATCGTTATTCTTCAATTCACCCTCGGCGAGTTCCAAAGACAAGGCTCCCTTCATGCCCGGTCGGGCCCAAACGAGGTGGCGATCCAGATGCAGGGAGCACAGTGTCGAGACCCGAAGCGCGCTGAACGCGAGGAGAACCAATGCGACGATCCATTCCATCAAGAGCGCCTGCTGCCGATTCGGGTCCGTCACCTTGGAAAGCTCGCATTCGAGCGCCAGCGGAAGCAGAAACAGCCGGGCCAAGTTGGGCTCGTGACGAAGCGGCGCAAGCCGCTCGCGGTTGGCGGTCGAACGCTCGCGCGTTTCGTGCAGCCGGGCAGAAAAAACTTTCAAAGCCTCTGTGTTGCCGACGTACGACCTGCGGGTTGCTTCATCGATCGCTTTGTCGCGCGACAGATGAGCTGACACGACAGCCAACAGCGACACCGTATTGGCCGCTGTCGCCCGGCCCCGCTTGTTGAGCCTCAGCCCACGATGCTCGTAGGCCCGCATCGCGAGGTCCAAATTGACGATGTCTTCCAAGCGGCGCAGCTGGCCAACATCTTCGCCGGCGATGGCCAGAACGCTGAGATACCGCCGAAACAGTTTGCTGTACGTTTCTACGGTCGCCAACTTCCACGCGGACAGCGGAGCATCGAGATCGAACGGATCCGAACTTGTGTTCCGCTTCAGGAGCGCTTCAAACGCGGCGATCAAGTCGGGATGAAAGCTCGACGGAGGGAGCACATACTGCGATCCATAACGGGGCACGTCAAATCGAACGCTGGGCCAGCCGGGCATTGTCGCCGAGAGTTGGTTCCAACAGCGAAGTGCGTTCTGATGAACGATCTTCGGGCGCCTGTTCAGACCCTCAGCATTGAGCGCCTGCAGAAGTTGGGGACCAAATGACTCGTCGAGATCATTCGGCTCCATGTTGAGCGCCGACGCCAGCCGCATGATGCACCGCACGCTCGCTGACTTATAAGGATTGAGAATTTTGCGCTGGAGCTCGACCCAAGACTCCAGCAGTGGCGCTTTGAACGATTTGCCCCCGGTGCCCGGCAGATACGACAGACTCTTGCGGACTAAGCTACTAACATTCGAAATGCGTTTTTTTGTTACGCCCAGACCACCAGGCGAGAGCTTCGCGAAACGCGGCCTCAGATTCCTAGGGTGGGCAACCAGCTCTTCCGGCGCGACGCAGAACCAAGTGCATGCGGTGGTCCAAGCACTAATAATGTCGCGCCTTGTGCGTGCCGAAATATCGGCATCCATTTTCACCGCGAGCATGATGTGCGCGGCGGACGGGACGATCGGATTGGCAAATGGATTGTTGCTCATTTTATGCCTTCTTTCTATCGCTTTACTGCGGATGCCGATTTCGTCGATTTCGGGAAAACATGTGAAGCGGAAGCGGTCTTCTCGCGGTGGGCGTGTTTTCCGGCGCTCTAGGACTTGGCGAGTTGTCTCAGGACGTAATTGATCAGCGCGCTCTGAGGGATGCGCCACTGCCCAGAGGGTTTCATGCCCGCAAGCTTCCGATTGCGGAGCATTTCTCGCATCACGTCCCTGCTGACACCGAGATAGTCGGCCGCTTCATGTACGTTGAGCAGCCGGTCATTCATTGTCGGGGACGTGTCGGGCATTCTTTTGCTACGCGGGTTGATGGCCATGCGTCAGGGTGACCTCGGTCTGACTCAGGGTGCGGTCAACGCAGGCTGATTAAAACCCCCTCAATGCGTTTCAGCGTTTCGATTACGCTGCGATTATTCTAGTCGAAGAAGATTTTGCCCGCGGTTACGGCTGCTGCGTCCGCTGGATGCGTTATACAAATTGCAAATCCCTGCAGGGCGCGGCTCTGAAAATCCGTTATCTGCTCGTCGATAGGTCCAGCGGTTGTGTTTTGCGCCGCGATAACTCGAGATCAAATCAAATCGAAATCGAAACACCAATTTGCGCCGCAGGGATTTTTGTCTGCAGAGATTGCTGTAAGCGCCGTCGGTCAACGCCAACTTGCGTTGCTCGTAGGAGCCAATGCACGCAAATCCGACAGACAACCAGCAAGTGCAGCCACCCGATGACGCCTCAACGGTGGATGGATCAGGCATGCTCGTGTTGGACAACCTGACGCTAGGCGTTCCGATAGCTCTGCGAGAGCTTGAAGTAATAGAGATGTTTCTAGCTGCAGCGATTGATGCGGCCCTGGCGGCAGAAGCTGTGGATTGATCCAACGGCCGTCATAATGTCCTGCCGTCCATCGGCTATGTCGCGGAGAGAGCCTTCCAACCGACTTAGGCAATTGCAGCGGACGGGCTCCGCGGCTGGTTGACGGGAGTGCTACAGCGAAAGGTTAGACGGCGAGCGCCATGGTGGTTGGTTCAACTGCGAATACAGAGCATCGCTGCGTCGCTGCCATCTATCTGCGCGTGTCTACCGGCCGGCAGGCTGAGACCGACCTTTCAATCCCCGATCAGCGTCGGCAGATCCGAGCCTGGTGCGAAGCTCACGCCTATCGCGTTAGCGGCGAGTACATCGAAGCAGGCGCGTCGGCGACCGACGACAAACGTGTCGAATTCCAGCGGATGATCGATAGCGCCTGCAACGGCGACAACTCTGTCGACGCGATCATCGTGCATTCGTACAGCCGCTTCTTTCGAGACGCCTTTGGCCTTGAATACTATCTTCGCAAGCTGCAGAAGCACGGCGTAAAGCTGGTCTCGATCACCCAGAACTTCGACGACACCGATCCGGCGCAAGGCATGATGCGCAAGGTCGTGGCGCTCTTCGACGAGTACCAGTCGAAGGAAAATGCCAAGCATGTCCTGCGCGCGATGAAGGAAAATGCGCGCCAGGGTTTTTGGAACGGCGCCCGCCCGCCTTTCGGATACAAAACCGTGGTCGTCGAGCAGCGGGGCGCACGCATCAAGAAAAAGCTCGAGATCGACCTAGTGGAAGCGGAGGTCATCCAGCTTGTGTTTCGTCTCTGCCTGGAAGGCTACGAGCAGTCGGGCCCGATGGGCGTGAAAGCGATCACGGTCTGGCTCAACAACCACGGCTATCGGACGCGGAGTGGTGCCACGTGGGCGATCGGACCGGTTCATACGATGCTGACCAACACCGCCTATGCCGGAGAGCTGAAGTTCAACAAGACCGATTCGAAGACCCGGACGCGAAAGGTTGCCTCAGAGCATATTGTCGTGGAGTCGCCCGTCATCATCGAGGCGACGACCTTTGAGCACGTGCAGAGCCAATTGAAGGAGCGCAACCCGCGCATCAACCCACCACGTACCATGACGGGCCCGATCCTGCTGACTGGTCTGGCCTACTGCGCCACGTGCTCTGGCGGCATGACACTGCGCACGGGCACGTCGAAGACGGGCAAGATCCACAAGTACTACTCGTGCTCGACGTGCGCCCGGCACGGCAAGTCCGTCTGTAAAGGCCGCTCTATCCGGATGGATCGGCTCGACGATCTTGTAACGACGCAGTTAATTGATCGCCTGTTGGCAACTGAGCGGCTGGAACTGCTCCTGGCGGCTTTGGCGTCTCGAAGGGCAGACAAGTCAATTGCTGTGGATGAGCGGATCAGGGCACTCGATCAGCGCACCGCAGAAGCCGATGAGCGCCTGCGCCGACTTTACAAGTTGGTGGAAGACGGGCTTGCGGAACTGGACGACGTTTTGAAAGACCGGATTACGGCATTGAAAGCCGAACGCGACGCTGCCCATGCAGCGCTCGCGCGCGCTCAAGGCGCCAATCGCCCGCCGATCGTCATCTCCAGCGACAAGGTCGCAGCATTCGGCCATCTCATGCGTGAACGCCTGACGACTGGAGATATTCCGTTCCGGAAAGCCTACCTCGGAGCGATCATTGATCGGATCGAGGTTGACGACGCCCAGATCCGCATCATGGGCCGAAAAGATGTGCTGGAACAGGCCGTCATGGCTAACGGCAGTCCCGTGCCCGGGGTTCGCAGTTTTGTTCGCAAATGGCGCACCCGACAGGATTCGAACCTGTGACCTCTGCCTTCGGAGGGCAGCGCTCTATCCAGCTGAGCTACGGGTGCATCAAGTGCACACACCTAGCCAATTCTGGCCGCCAGGGCAATGGCAACGATTGCGCGCTCCAGCCCCCGGTCACCTGAATGCGTCTGAGATCGCATCGCACGTCAAGGTTGCGCGTACTGAGACGGCAGGGGTGACGCAGCCCCCGTGCCGTACCGCGTTACCTGCGGCGCCGTCATGTGGCTGTGTTTTGTGCGGCAGAATACCAGCACGCCGATGACCAGTGCGATTGGGACAATGGCCAGGGGGTTACCGATCAGCGCGAACACGATGCCGATCGCCCATAGGATGGCGAGTGCATGTTCGACCATGGCGACAAGCTTGGATTGCGAATGCCGCCGCAGCATGCCGCGCCGGTTGCCGGGCATTGGATGCCAGAAATTGAGCAGTGCAGTCGACGTGGCGGCACCGACGGCGAAGACAGCGGCAATGGCGGCCGAGCGCCATGAGATCAAAGCCAGTCCCAAGAGCGGCAAGCCGACAATGGCGAAAACGGGCAGGGCGACCGCGCTCAATTTGGCCCGATCGACCGCAACGGCCGCAACCGGCGCTGACGCGATCAACTCGGGCGCATCCTCGCCGGACACCGTAATCCAGGCGAGCGAGGCTGCCACCTGGGCGGCGACCACCACGATGGTTGGCGCAAGGGCGAACGCGGCTGGCATCGAATCTGAGCGCATCAGCACCACCGCGACCGGGATCGTGTAGATGATCTGCAGGCCAAGCTGGGAGAAGAGGCTTGGGTCGCGGGCCAGCAGCCGCCACTCCTTGCGCCGTAGGCTGCGGCCAAGACCAGCGCGGAAGCCCAGACGCGACGGCGCGCCGGTTACAGCCTGATAGTCGTGTTCGGCTCCAGCGGCCGCCAGACTGGCATTGGCGAAGCGGTTGGCGAAAAGGCCGATCGCCACCGCGAACGCCAAACCGCCGATGCCGAGGAGCAGCGCCATGGCGCCCACATCGCCGCGCACGGCGGCGATCGGCAGCCAAAGCAGCGATGCCGTGCTGCTGGTGGGGGTCACGGCTGCATGGTCGAGCCAGTTCGTAATGCCATCGCGCATCGGCTTGGGCAGCACCGCGATGACTTGCGCGGCCAGGATAAAGACGCCGCCGATCACAGCCCCCGTCATGTGCGTAAAGACGCGGGCACGGCGGGGGCCAATCAGGAAAAACAGCCCGATCGACAAGACCAGTGCAACGGCCGTCGCCAACAGTGTCAGTGCGATCAGAATGGGAAACACACCAAACCAGGCCGCCCGATCGATCAACGCCCCAACGATGGCGATTGGCAGCGTCAGAACGGCGATGGATCCAAAAGTGCTTGCTGCAATCGCTGCGGCCTTGGAGGCAAATACGCGCATGGATGACAACGGCGAGCCGAGCAGCAGATCAAGATCGCCGCGATCATACAGCGCTCGTGTCGTGCCAAACAGGCTTTGCGCGATCATCCAGGCAAAAGTGCAGGCAGTGACCGCAACGATAGGCCCGGCGGCTGTGTCGGTGCCGTAGAGCTGCGGCGACAACCAGCGCACGGCTGGCCATGCCAGCAAGATGAGTATCGCCGTGCCGATGGCCGCCAGCAACGCGATCACGCGGCGATCGGCTTTGCCAAACGTATCCGTAAAGCGGCGCCAGTTGAGCTGCATGTCGTGAGCCAGCAGCCAGGGAAATGTGCCGGGCTTGGATCTCATAGGGTTGTGGCTTCACGGCGCGTCAGTGACAGGAACACGTCCTCTAGTGTTGAGCTGTCGCGACCAGCGGCTGTCCGCAATTCGTCCAGCGAGCCTTCGGCTGCAAGCCGTCCGCGATCGACAATGCCGATGCGATCGGCAAGGCGCTCAGCGACCTCGAGGATATGCGTTGTCAGAATGATCGTGGCGCCGTCGCGGACTCGGGCTGTGAGCAGGTCTTTAACTTGGCGCGCGACGCCAGCGTCAATGCCGGTCAATGGTTCGTCGAGCATGATGAGGCGCGGATCATGGATCAGGGCGCCAGCCAGTGCGAGCTTCTGTTTCATGCCGCGCGAAAAACCTTCGCAGCGGGTATTACGATGGGGCCCGAGTTCGAGCACCTCGATCAACTCGACCGCCTTTTGCTCCGCAACTGCCGGTGCAACGCCCCAGAGGCCTGCAACGAATTCGAGGTATTCCAGCGGTGTCAACTTGTCGTAGAGCATCGGCTCGTCCGGCAGCCACGCGGTAATGCGCTTGGCCTCGATCGGATCTTTGACCGCATCGATGCCGAAGATCTTGATCTGACCGGCATCGGGCCGTAGCAGGCCCGCAATCATCCGCAGGGTGGTGGATTTACCAGCTCCGTTGGGACCGAGCAGTGCGTAGAATTCACCAGGACGTACGCACAGATCGATATTATCGACCGCCAGCTTGCTGCCGAAAGATTTCCGGACCCCGCTGAGCATGACGCCGGGAGATGTGGCCTCCGGGGCAATTGGCGTTACATCGTAAGGTCTTGAAACACTGCTTAACGCTGCCGACACTGGAGCCCCCAAACACCTTCTACGCTTGGCGGGAGGCTAGCTCATGCAGCTTGCAACAGCGTTAATCATCGGTCGTTAAGTTCGCGCTTGAGGCACGTGAGACGGGCTGTGGCGCGATCACCGATATTAACGTGGTGGTGCAAATTTTGCTCAAGTTTGCAGCGTGGAATAAGCAATCCTTTAGGATTTTCGATTTATAAATGTATTGATACGGAGTGATTCCAAATAATCGGTGGAGCACACGATGCCCCGGAGCAGCGAAGGAGGTGACAACAGACAGTTTGGTCGCCGCACGACGCTGTGGCACGCTTGGATCATCGTAGCTGGCCGCGAGCGCGAGACTTGCATCATACGAAATTTCTCGGTGGCAGGCGCTCTGCTCGAATTCGAGCACATAGTGCCGTCGGTAGACAAGTTCAAGTTGGTGATCGATGAGTACGGGTTCGAGGTTGCCTGCTATGTCAAACACCGCAGCCGGTTCGCTCTAGGCGTATATTTCACCGAGATCGATGAACACGACCGGCCGACTGGCCGGGGCACAGCCGCTGACGTGGTCATCCGTGCACAACGCGATCATTGATCGGTCGCCCCTAGGACTGCATTGCTTCGGCAATTAGTGTCTCGGCAGCTTCTCGCAACAAGCTGTCGCCCGTCGTCGATAGCGTCGGCTCGCGCCCAATTTCGAGGAGGATCGGCACCGACAGCGGTGACACACGTGTCAGTGCGCGGTGCCGGATACTGCCTTTGATCCGCGCCAGGAATTCCCCTAACCGCTTGATGTCGAGCAGGCCGGTTGCCGCATCCGCCCATGCAGCTTCGAGCAGAATGTGATGCGGATCATGCTGGCGCAGCACGTCGTAGATCAAGTTAGTCGAGATCGTCACCTGGCGTCCGGTTTTCTCCAATCCCGGATGCCGCCGGTCGATCAGCCCGGCAATTACCGCGCAGATGCGAAACGTGCGTTTCATTAGCGTGCTTTCGGCGAGCCAGGATTCAAGGTCGTCGCCCAGCATGTCCTCGTCAAACAATGCGTCGAGCGATAGCCGCCCATCATCGATCATGGCCGATAGATCTGCGGCTGCCCAGATCGACAGACCATAGTCGTTGGCAACGAAGCCGAGCGGGCGGGCGTGGGCGCGGTCGAGCCGCCGCGTCAGCAACATGCCGAGGGTTTGATGAGCAAGACGCCCTTCGAACGGGTAGACCACCAAATGATGCCGGTCGTGGCGCGGAAAGGTCTCCAGCAGCACTTGCGTAGCGGTTGGCAGTTCCGAATAGCGGCATTGCAATGCGAGCCATTCGGCGACGGGCAGCGGCAGGCTCGGCCACATACGGGCGTCGGCCAGCATCGCCCGTACGCGTGCAGCCAGATGCGTTGACAGCGGGAATTTACCGCCGGGATAGCTCGGGATCTTAGGATCTCGCGCATTGGATCGCGAGACGAAGGCGGCGCTGTCCTTGATGCCTTCGAGGCGGAGAATTTCGCCGGCGAACACGAATGTGTCGCCAGGCGCCATTTCACCGACGAAGTATTCGTCGATCTCGCCCAGCACACGGCCGCCGATCAGCGTGCGACCACCGGCGGACGCCGCAGCACCCGGCGTCACAGCTTTACGCGCCCGTGATGCACCGCGGCCAACGAGCCGCACTTTCAGCATCTCGCTGTCAACGATGGTGCCTACGTTGAGCCGGTGCTGTAGGGCGAGGCGGGGGTGGGCGAGGCGTAAGCGTCCATCAGTACCAGGACGCAGTTTTGCGTATCGGTCGTAAGCCCGCAATGCGTAGCCTCCTGTCGCAACAAAATCGACGACGCGGTCGAAGTCGATGCGGGTGAGGTCACAATAGGGAGTGGCCGCGCGTACCTCCGCATAGAGTGCTGTCGGCTCAAACGGCCCGCTGCAGGCAACGCCCATTACGTGCTGCGCCAATACGTCTAGCGCGCCGGTGCGCGCAATGGCCGTGTCCTGGACGTTGGCTTCGGCAGCATCGAGCGCTGCGCGGCATTCGAGCACTTCGAAGCGATTGCCAGGGACGAGGATCGCTTTCGACGGTTCATCGAGACGGTGATTGGCGCGACCGATGCGCTGGATCAGTCGGCTTGCGCCTTTCGGTGCGCCAACATTGACCACAAGGTCGACGTCGCCCCAGTCGATGCCAAGGTCGAGTGTCGAGGTGCACACGACCGCCTTGAGGCGACCCGCCGCCATCGCGGCTTCGACTTTGCGTCGTTGAGACGCGTCGAGCGAACCGTGATGCAGGGCAATAGGCAAACTGTCGTCATTAGCCTTCCATAAGTCCTGGAACAGGATTTCGGCCTGGCTCCGCGTGTTAACGAACAACAGTGATAGTCTATGAGCCTTGATAGCTGCATAAATCTGGGGGATCGCATAGCGTGCCGTATGCCCCGACCAGGGCAGTGGATCATCAGTCTCCAGGATCGAGATATCTGGTTTGGCGCCGCCCGCTGTGATGACGAGATTAGCGAGTCGGATGGCGCTTTGGGGTAGCGTCTGGGGTTCGAGAAACGCGCGTAGCTCGGATGGCCTGGCAACCGTTGCCGACAGGCCGATGGTCATCAGTCCCGGGCTGAGATTGTGCAGGCGGGCAAGACCAAGGGCCATGAGGTCACCGCGCTTCGACAACACCAAGGCGTGCAACTCGTCGAGGATGACCGTGCGCAGGTCGGCAAACAGGAATGGCGCGTCCTCATGGCTGAGCAGTAAAGCGATCTGTTCGGGCGTGGTCAGGAGGATGTCGGGTGGCTTCGAGCGTTGCCGGGTGCGTTTTGCTGCCGATGTATCGCTCGTGCGGGCCTCGATGCGGATCGGCAGCGCCATTTCGCTGACCGGCGCCATCAAATTCCGGGCAACGTCGACGGCGAGCGCCTTGAGAGGCGAGATATAGAGCGTGTGCAGACCGCCACCCGTTACGGGCGCACGTTTACCGTGTGTCAAATCGACGAGGCTCGGCAGGAAACCCGCGAGGGTTTTGCCGGCCCCGGTCGGCGCTATTAACAGGGTCGAGCGGCGCGCCTGAGCATTTTCAAGCAGGGCCAGCTGGTGGGATCGCGGCCTCCAGCCACGTGATTGGAACCAAGCACGAAAAGCAGGTGGCAGAAGGGACGAAGGCGCTGGCGTCGCTTGGCTGTCCTTCTTTGCTGAACTTGTCGCCGTGCGGATTGGCTTCGTGGCCACCGGTCACTCTCGATTATTTCAGCAAACCCTTGACCATGCCACTGGCTTTGGCAAAGTCCATCTGGCCAGCATACTTCTCCTTCAACGCCGCCATGACGCGGCCCATGTCCTTGACGGTGGCGGCTCCCGTTTCCTGTATCAATGTCGAGATCGCCGTTGCTATCTCAGCGTCGCCAAGCTGCTTTGGCATGAAGCCTTCGATCACGGCGATTTCGGCGATTTCCTGATCGGCCAACTCGCGACGGCCGCCTTGCTTGAAAAGCTCGATCGACTCGCGCCGCTGCTTCACCATCCGCGCCAGTACGTCGATGATCTCGGGATCGGTGATCTTGTCGCGCGACGGCCGCGCGGCGATGTCGGCGTCCTTAATCTTCGCCTGGACCATGCGCAATGTGGACAACCGGGCCTTGTCGCCCAATTTCATGGCGTCCTTGACAGCCTGCATGATGGGGTCGCGCATAAGTCGGCACTCCTGCATGGAATAGTGAACTCGTGTGTACGCGCCCCGGATGTCGAGGGCAAGGCAACGACACATGCGGCGCATTGTGACGAGACAGCAACGTCACGTTGCAATTGTATGGTCGCGCACTTGGCATCGATGGTCATTTGATCGAAGTTTAGTTGTGAAACTTTGTGCATCGCTTTGCGTACCTCTTTGCAGCCGACGTTCGCTTAATCGCCACACTGGGCTTACCGTTGGAGTCTTGACTGATGCGTCGCGTAACCAACGTTGTTGCGTTGCTATTAGGGGGCCTTGTGTCGGTGGCCACTACCGACGGGGCGTCAGCTCAGGGGAGCCTTTTTGGCTGGTTTGATCAAAGTCCGCCACCGTCAGCGCAGCGGCAGGCGTCGCGGGCTCGCGTCATTCAACCGTATGCCGATCGTGGCCTGCCCCAGCGGCGCGCGGTTTCAGCGATCGTGCCTCGCGCAGACCTAGCGCCAAAAGTCGCGGCGCTGCCGACCAACGTGGCTGGTCGCCCCGCGGTGCCGTTGTTGGCCATTGTATCGTTGCGCCATCAGCACATTTCGATCTGGTCGGAAGGTCAACTCGTGCTGCGCTCGAAAGTCTCAACTGGAACTACCGGTCATCGCACGCCAACCGGGATATTCAGCGTCATTCAGAAAAACCGCATACACCACTCCAATATTTACAGTAATGCGCCGATGCCGTTCATGCAGCGCATCACCTGGTCGGGGATCGCCCTACATGCCGGTGTGGTGCCGAATTATCCAGCCTCCCATGGCTGTATCCGGCTACCGCGCGAGATCGCCGAGCAGCTATTCAGCATGACGCGGATTGGCATGCGGGTCATCGTCGCCGACGATGATATCGTGCCGGTCGAGATCGTCAGTGACTTGCTGCCGCGCGCCAAACTGGAGTCGGCGGCAGTGGTGCTCGCGTCACTGAATAACGAGGCTGGCACCAGTGGCGCCATGCAGACCGTCGTCAACGCAACGGCCCGCGATGTGATTTCTGCTTCCGGTCCCACCGTGACTGCAGCGCTGGTTGGCCCCCTAACTGATACGACCGAGGTGCTCGATCCGTATGAAATAGCCTTGAAACGTAAAGCGGTGACGGCAGCGGCAGTGCGCCTCAAAGCAGTGGCTGCACGCACCGCACTTGCGGATGCAGCTGTTAAGTCAGCAGAGGCCAATGCGGCACTCGCAACGTTGCGGCAAGCGAAGGCTGACCTTGTCATCGGCAGAGCGGAGTTGAACAGTATTGCCGTCGGCGCTGAC
>JANNRP010000380.1:0-3720 GCA_031401535.1 Hyphomicrobiaceae bacterium
AAGGCCAAGCCCCCAGGAAGTTCTGGGCGCGCGCAAGTGCGCGGCCTTGACCGCCATCCGTCACGACGACCTATGCTCTGCCATCAGGTTCAAGCCACCCTCCAACCGCTCAGCCCACCCACGCCGGACAGCGAGAAGGCAAAGTTCCTCCGGGAAACCCGGTTATTGATACCGGCCCAACTTGTCTATCGCATTTCTCCGATGATAATGCCTCCCCAGCGTGACTAGAGCCGGTCAACGCTGCAGGTTTGTTGACGGGGATGATACCGATGGCGAAACCACGCTCCGAAGCCGCGATCGGTAAGCCCGCTGGGCTCGCGGAAGCGGCGACCCCGCTCGACTGGGGGACGGCATTATCGCTACCACTGCTTCAGCGCGGCGTGACGCAGACGATTTTTCATATCGGTCGGCTTGGCGAAGCCTTGCGGTGTGGCGAGCTAACCCTTGGATTTCTCAACGAAATAATCGATGACCGTGATCTAATCCGGCAGATCGAGTTGCAGGTTGCGCCAGTGTCCACCTGGGGCACGAAAAAGTTCGACAGCGTCTTTGACTTCCGGCTTTATCGCATCGCGCTTTACGCGATAATCCGTGCCATTCAACCAAAAGTTGCAATAGAGACCGGTGTTCTACACGGACTTACCTCGGCGTTTCTATTGCGCGCCCTTGAACTCAACGGCCATGGAAAATTGATTTCTATTGATTTGCCTTCATACCCGGCAGAAGGGCCGTCGAACAAGGACGGCTATAATGCCGTACTTCCCGCGGGCAAGGAGCCCGGATGGACGGTGCCACCGTCGCTGCATGGGCATTGGGATTTGCGCCTAGGCACCAGCCGGGACGTGCTCGCGGACCTCGACGGCAAGGTCGATGGCCTCGGCTTCTTCTGCCACGACAGCGAACATACGTTCCCGACCATGTGGTTCGAGATGAACTGGGCGTGGGAGCGGCTGGTGCCGGGCGGCGTGCTCATCTGCGACAACGCCGAGGCTAACACGTCGTTCGTCGAATTCGCCCGTCGGGTCGATCGTTTTCCGATGCTGTTCCCGGCACCGGATTCGCGCGTCAACGAGCCGCCGCGGTTCGGCCTCCTGCAGAAATAATCAGCTATCGCCGTGATCCACTGGCAGCATGCCGGTGCTCAACTGCTCGACGAGTTTGTTCAGCACGAACCGGCCGCGCGGGGTCGCCTTGATGCGGTTTTGCGCGGCCCAGTGCTCGACCATATCGAGGGCGGCAAGTGGTTCAACGGCCGCCGGATTGAGCCTGAAGCCGCTGATCCGCGCCAGCCGCGCGAGATCCAGTCCCTCGTTGAGGCGTAGCCCCATCATCAACATTTCATCCGCCTGTTCGTCGGCGGTAAGCCCCGTATCTTCTATGTTCCCGTGACTTTGACCCTCGACGAGACCCAGCCAGCGCTCGGGGTTGCGTTCGGTCGCCGTTGCCCGCCGCTGGCCGTCGACAACGATGCGGCCATGGGCGCCAGGACCAATGCCGGCGTACTCACCGTAGCGCCAGTAGACGAGGTTGTGGCGGCTCTCGTCGCCCGGGGGCGCATGGTTCGAGATCTCGTAGGCAGGCAGGCCGGCCGCCTCCGTCATCGCCTGTGTCATGGCGAATAAATCATCTGCAAGATCCGGATCGGGGATAAGCAGTTTACCGGCGCGATGCAGCGCCGCGAACGGCGTTTCCTGCTCGATCGTCAGTTGATAGAGTGAGATATGGCGGCCGGCCAGTGCGAGTGCTTCGGCCAGTTCCAGCGCCCAGTCACCGGCGTTTTGACCAGGCCGCGCATAGATCAGATCGAACGAATAGCGCTCGAATATCGAGGCTGCGACGGAGATCGCGGCCTTGGCCTCGGCGACGGAATGCAGCCGGCCAAGCGCCTTCAGATCGGCGTCGCGCAACGACTGTACGCCGAGCGAAACACGGTTGACGCCGGCCGACCGATAGCCGCGAAACCGCGCTGCTTCGACGCTGGACGGGTTGGCTTCGAGGGTGATCTCGGCCTGCCCGTCGATGGTCCAAGCCTTGGCGATCGCGTCGATGATGCTGCCGACCGTCTCCGGCTGCATCAGCGACGGCGTTCCACCGCCGAAGAAGATGCTGTGAACCCGGCGCGGTCCGATGCGGGATTTGATGGTCTGGATTTCGCACTGGAATGCCCTGGAAAACCGCCGTTCGTCTATGGAATCCCGCCGGACATGACTGTTGAAATCGCAATACGGGCACTTCGAGGCGCAAAACGGCCAGTGCACATACACCGCGAAACCTGGCTCGGTTAACCCTCTTTCTTCCAGATTTTTACCATGAAAAAATACCTCATCCGCGTTGCTATCTTGGATTGCATTTAACTTAGGCAACACAACCTCTGACAAATTGCGCGAAGGCAAGGGCACGATGACTGATGGCATGTTTCTGCTCAGGGTCCAGTTCGCCAAATGTGAGGTGCAAACCATCGGCCAGGAACATCGGATCATAACCGAAGCCACCTGTGCCACGTGGCGGCCAGACCAGCACCCCATCAATTCGGCCTTCAAAGATCTGCGGCTCGGCGCCTGGCACGGCAAGACATAGCGCACAAATGAAATTGGCGCGCGGCCCTGATGTTGTCCACCCGCCACCTTGGGCATGACGCGACGCAACCTCGTCAGCCACCTTCTTCATGGCGACGTCAAAATCTTTCGATGGTCCAGCCCAACGGGCCGAATAGATGCCGGGCGCACCGTCGAGGCAATCGACCTGCAGACCTGAATCATCTGCCAACGCCGGAAGACCTGATGCTGCTGCCGCTGCAACGGCCTTCAACCGCGCGTTACCGGCGAACGTGACCTCGGTTTCCTCGGGCTCTGGCAGGCCCAGAGCACCCGCCGAGACCGCATCGAGTCCGTAAGGTTGAATGAGCGCGTTGATCTCGCGCACCTTGGCCTGATTGTGGGTCGCCACAACTAACCGCGTGCCTTTTGCAAGACGGGTCATGCCGCCCTCAAGCCACGGTCAACTTTTGCAGCGACACCAGTTCGCCGATACCCTTGCGCGCAAGCCGCATCAGATCGTCGAACTGCTCCTGGCTGAACGGCGCCTTCTCCGCCGTGCCCTGCACTTCGACGATGCCGCCGCTGCCGGTCATCACGAAGTTGGCGTCGGCATCGGCGTCGCTATCCTCGGCATAATCGAGGTCCAGTACGGGCTGTCCAGCATACAGACCAGCGGATACAGCTGCGATATTGTCGCGCAAGCATCCGGCTTTGACCATCTCGCGCGCCTGCATCCAGGCGATGCAATCGTGCAGCGCGATCCACGAGCCGGTAATGGCAGCCGTGCGCGTGCCGCCGTCAGCCTGGATCACGTCACAATCGACGGAAATCTGCCGCTCGCCGAGCTTTTCGAGATCGACCACGGCGCGCAAGCTACGGCCGATCAGTCGTTGAATTTCCTGCGTACGGCCCGACTGCTTGCCAGACGACGCCTCGCGACGCGTGCGCTCGTTGGTGGCGCGCGGCAGCATACCGTATTCCGCCGTCACCCAACCCTTGCCACGGCCCTTGAGCCAAGGCGGCAGGCGCTCCTCGAGGCTCGCCGTACACAACACGTGGGTGTGGCCGAACTTGATCAGGCATGAGCCTTCGGCATGCATGGAAACGGCGCGCTCGAATGAGACGCGGCGAAGTTCGTCGGGCTTGCGCTTCGATGGACGCATTGTGGTGTCGGCTTCCAGAT
>JANNRP010000381.1:0-17582 GCA_031401535.1 Hyphomicrobiaceae bacterium
CTCGGCCAGGAACACGTCCCGCTTCGTCTGCTTCTTCTTCGCCGCAAAGTCGAGCGACGAAAAGCTCAGCTGGTCCATCGGCAGCCCCCTCGAATCAATGATCCCAGTGTGCCATGATCCGTAGATTGTTCAGAGGTTCCCTAGCTATCAACCAGGGACTCTGCACACTGCTCGTCACGCGTACAAATTCAGCTGGCAAAAATGGCCATTTTGATCAAAACGCCACCTGACCACTACACCTCTGCACATTCTAGCTGTACATCTCGACCATGGACTGGGAATTTATTGCGGAGCCTGAGGTATCGTGTCCACCAGGGTTGCTATAGCAAACCATAAGGGCGGCGTCGGCAAGTCCACGAGCACAATGATGATTGCCGAAGGCCTCGCGCTTTTTTTTGGCCAGCGAGTTCTGGTTTTCGATCTAGATGCGCAAGGCATGATCAGCCGGATGTTGATGAGTCCAACCGCGCTGGATCAAGCCGCACGTGAACGCCGGACGATGATCGATCTGCTGCGTAGTTATGCGTTGGGCCAGCCGGGCGCACTGCCTTACTCCATCGCGCCAAGGGTAGGTGATCTGCAAGAGTTACGTCGGTCTGGTGAATCAGGTCGCATTGACCTTGTCCCGTCCCACCCCCAGGCGCTCGCCGGATACCGGACGGTGGAGGACGAATTGCAGCGGGTCTATCCCAGTCATAGAGCCGACCAGATTATCGCACGGATGATTGATGCCGACCTGCAGCGAATTGATGATTATTATGATGTGGTGTTGTTCGATTGCTCCGCTGGATTGGCGTCTACTTCTTTAGCTGCTTTACGCCTGAGTTCCATTGTGCTTGCGCCAACCATGTTGGAGCGCAACTCTATCAATGCGTTGCTGGACTTTCTTCGGATCATTCTGGAAGGTGATTTGAGCCGTGATGGGCAAGTGTCGCACCGTGTCTATGTGCTTATGACCATGTTCATGCGCTCTAATCCAGCCCAGCAACTTTTGTTTGACACCGTTCAGCGTGGTATGCAGGGCCTCAACGCCATATCGACACCGATCGCACACTCGGTGGCAATCCAGCGTGCTGTCCTGCATCCTGGCGAAGGGGCAAGTCGCTTGGCTCGTGAAAAATATAGCTCATCGTTCAATGAGCTACAGGCACTGGAGAATGCGGTTTATGCGATTGCAACAGCACCACAAGGTAGGCAACAACTGCGTGTCGTGGCTGCTAATCAATAAGCCGTAAACATCTGATTTTTTTCAAAATTTGCTGAGGATATATGACGGCCCGTCAACTAAGTGCCAGTCTGATTTCTGCACGGATTTGCTCAAGCGTGAATGGCTTGGCGATAAACCGCGCTCCGTTGTGTTTAAGTTGATCCGCGCGCGCAAGATCGCCTTGGAAACCCGACATCAGGACGACGCGCAAGCCAATATTTGCTGTGATAAGGCGCTCCGCCAAGGTAATGCCGTCCAGCCCCGGCATTTGCAAATCGGTGACCAAAACATCGAACGGCTCTGCCGTGGTCATCGATCTATCGAGGGCTTCCTGACCATCGGTTGCTGCAGTTACTGTGTGGCCGTCAGCCGTAAGCGCACGACATACAAGGTCCAACATTGCTGCGTCGTCATCAGCGAGAAGGATGCGGGCCACTGAAGCATCTCCTGTCATTATGCGCCAAAGTTATGAGTGCATGACTTGGCCGACAAAAGGCAATTCTCTGTAGCGGTGCCCGACGTCCATACCATAGCCGACGACAAATACCTCGGGACAATCAAAGGCCTTGAAATCGGCGGTGACATGCACGGCGCGGTTGGACTTTTTGTCAAGCAATACGCATGTCATGATCCGTGCGGCACCTCGCGCTGCGACCAAGTCCTTGGCAAAGGCGAGCGTACGGCCAGACTCAAGAATATCGTCGACGAGAAGCACATTTCGGCCAGTCACATCGGATTCGATATCGCGCAGGATATCGACAGCTCCGGACGAGCGTGTCGATTTTCGGTAACTTGAAAGAGTTATAAAATCGACTTCGGGCGCCACTCCAGCACGATGCAGCGCGCGGATTAGATCTGCTGCGAAAACAAAGCTGCCCTTTAGGATCGCGACTACAAGCAGCGGATCGGCATTGGCGGCTGCAATCTCGGCAGCCAGCGCTTCCACACGCTCGGCAATGGCAACTGGTGAGAAAATCTCTTGGACCTTAGCTCCAGGCATCGTCACAATCTAGCTCCGGGTTCATCACTCACTCACTAGCTAACCTATTCACTCAATATGGCGAAATCGATTGTGACATAAAAAAAGCAGAGCCGCCGTAGCGACTCTGCTGGTCATCAATCCAGGCTATCTAATCAAGGCGGTGAAACGCCTTGGTCGGTTGTGAGCTGCGTTCAGTGCTGACCCCATACCTCAACGACGGCCTTGCCTTTGCCAGCTGCATTCTTGTCAAAGATGCGAGAGCGGTAAAACGCGGTGATTTCCTTGATGGCGCGCGTGCCACCCTTGAGATCGATCGGCCCGTAGCTTGATCCAGCTTCGACCTTAGTTTTGACCGGAATGATGTCTTCTTGGCCGGAGACGTAAACTACCCGCAGTTCATTCAGAGTGATTGCGCGGTCACGTACGTTCACACGGATCTTTTTGAAGCCGCCTTCATTGCGGCCAACGGAGATGAGGTCACGGTCAAAGCCCGCTTTGCCCGAAGTCAGACGGAAGAAGTCCGCGGTTTGCGCACCGAGCAAGACCCAGCCTTGGTTAAATTTGCGCCCCTCGCCCGTTGGGGCCAGCCAACCCTCGGCATATTGGCCGAGCACTTCCACATGTGCCTGACCTTTGAAGTTCGGGCGCGAGCGATAGCTAAGTTGAACTTCCTTAATGAAGCGGTCGCCCTTCAAATTGAAATAGTTGGTGCGGGTGTTCTGCTTAATTTCCGCATTTACCGCTAGCGTTTCGCTTTCGCCATTCGCGTAGATAACCTTCAAATCATTCAAGAATATATCATTGTCGAGAACACGTAACCGAACTTTGTCAAATTTACCCACTTCAGCGCCGACCCGGATCACATCACGGTCGACGCCGAAGCCTACGAGCTGCGTGCCAAAAAGCACGTCGCCACCCGCCACCACAGACGGTGTGCCCGGAGCAGTCGGCGTTGCAATAGGCGCGGTTGGCGCTGTCTTCACGGGTTGGGCTGAATCGGCTGATTTTGGAGCCAATACGGCTGTCCGGGAGGCGCGAGCATCGCCTTCAAGACCCCAGACCTGGATGACGGCGGCGCCACCCTTGGCTGTCGGGCCATAATTGATGGCGACGGCATCAACGAATTTGCCGCCAGCGCGGACATCGATGGGACGCGACCGCTCCCCGCTCAGCAAATTTATGCTACGATCTTCAACGTGTGCGGTATTATCACCGTAAACCACGCGAGCCTTGTTGATTACAATGTCTTCGCCGGTGTTGCGAATGCGGACCGCCTTAAAGTTACCGCGCGCCTTCGACACGTCAATCGTGTCGCTACCTGATCTGAGATCAACGGACTTCGTGCCAAGCAGCACCCAGTTGCCGTCTACCTGTTGGGCCTGAGCACTGGCACCTACACCAGCCGCGGCCATGGCGAGGCACGCCACTAACAGCCTCCGAAACATGACAAGAACTCCCTTACATGACTAGCGAAGCCCCCGGCTTCTAAGTCTTGGTAAATCAAAAGTTGACGGAAAGAAAGGCTGCTTGCCGACGAAATTCGGGCTGACGCGTGCGATTAAGCGCCAGGAGGTGCACAGATGCCGCGGGCTACGTCCAGAACGGCATGCTGACACTGCATTTGAAACAATTGCGCGTTGGGGTCATCGACTTTAGCATTGCGTTAAACACTAGATTGACCAGGGGACGCCACCAAATGCCGGATGCAAGCAGCCAGGAACGGATCGCTACGGCGGTTGCCATCTTGCGTCAAAGATTTGGAGAGCGGCTGCAGACCGGCGAGGCCATCCGACGGCAACATGCACATACATTGACATGGTTGCCAAATCAGCCACCGGACGCGGTGGTATGGGTCAATGGCACGGAGGACGTGCAGGATGTCGTGCATGTGGCGGTCGACCATCGCGTGCCCATTATTCCGTTCGGGGCTGGGACATCACTGGAGGGGCATACGAATGCCCCGTCTGGCGGCATTTCCGTCGACTTCTCACAAATGAATAACATCATTTCGGTCAATGAGCGCGATCTGGATTGCACGGCACAGGCGGGCGTTTCTCGGAAAGCCATCAACGACTATGTACGCGACAAGGGGCTGTTCTTCTCAGTTGATCCAGGTGCTGCTGAAGCAACGCTTGGCGGCATGGCGGCGACCCGCGCATCTGGCACAAACGCCGTTAAATACGGCACCATGCGTGAGAACGTGCTCAATTTGACCGCGGTGATGGCAGATGGCTCGGTCGTCAAGACTGCTGGCCGCGCCCGCAAATCAGCCGCTGGCTACGACTTGACCAAGCTGTTGGTAGGCTCCGAAGGAACGCTTGGTATTATCACCGAACTCACCGTCCGGCTCAATGGTATCCCCGAAACCGTGCTCGCTGCCGTCTGCACGTTCGATAGCACTGAAGGCGCCTGTAATACCGTTATTCAGTCGATACAACTTGGCCTCGGCGTCGCGCGCATGGAGCTGTTGGATGCCTTGATGATCAAAGGCATCAATGCTTATTCGAAAATGTCTCTTGCCGAGAAACCAACGCTGTTTCTGGAGTTTCATGGCACGCCGGTCTCGGCGCGCGATCAAGTTGAACAGTTTCAGGCAATTGCAGAATCTGAAGGGGCCAGCGGGTTCACGTGGGCCGACAAGGAGGAAGATCGCAGTCGACTTTGGAAGGCGCGGCACGACGTTTACTGGGCCACGAAGGCCATGCGCCCAGGTGCCGAGGCAATTGCCACCGATGTCTGCGTGCCTATTTCAATGTTGGCCCAATGCTTAGCTGAAACGCAGAGTGATATCAGTGAGTTGGGTATTATTTCTCCGATTGCCGGTCATGTCGGAGATGGCAACTTCCACTGTCAGCCCTTGGTGGATCTGGCCGTGCCGAGCGAAGTTGCCGCGGTGGAAAAATTCCTCGCGCGCTTGGCCAAGCGGGCCATCGCCATGGATGGGACCTGCACTGGCGAGCATGGTATCGGGCAAGGCAAGATGAAATATCTTGATCTCGAACTCGGGTCCGGTGTTGCTGTCATGCGCACGATCAAACACGCACTTGATCCGCTTAACATTCTGAATCCAGGCAAAATTTTCGCCGCCTGAAGCGGCTCCGAGCTGGGCCTTTGGCGTGGCAGGAACGGCTGAACCGCGTTTCGAATTCATTGTTAACACGGTTGTGGGACAACGAGGTGTGCGCGGAGGCTCGTACCTGCGCGCGGGAGGATTGTTTGCGTCGTATCGAGTAGGTTCAACGGCAATGTCGGTGAAAGTAAAACGGGAGCGGGCTGACCAGCGCCGGCATCACCGTGTCACCGCGCCTATTTTTGTCGACATTGGCGGCCATCGGTTGCGGGCGACCGACTGGAGCCTGGGCGGGCTACGGATCGAGAACTATCCTGGTGAATTACCAGCAATTGGCGCCGAACTAGCACTACATATTATGTTGCCATTTCAGGGGTTTGACGTGTCATTTGACGCGCGCTCCGAAGTTGTGCGCTTCGACCCTGCCACGCAGATGCTGTCCGTCAAGTTTACGGTCCTGGGGGAACGTGAACGCGAATTGATGTCGCATTTTATCGAAGAACTGATCCGCGGCTCGATGGTAAATGTCGAGGATACGATCCAACGCATCGATGTGCCGGTTACGCCTGCCTCGTTGCAGCCCGATGTAAGCCCGGTCGCGCTCTTGCCCGTACGCCGCTGGCCTGTAAAAACCATAGCAATGACAAGCGTTTACGGCTTGATCGGTATTGCCGTGTTTGGCTATACGGGCTTGCTTGGGTATACCAATTTCTTCCGCATGGAAGTGCAGACGGCGGTGATTTCAGCGCCGGTCGATACGGTGGCAGCACCCGTCGATGGCCGTGTGAGCTGGACGGCCATCAAGCCGGGAGATCCGGTTCGCGCTGGTGAAGTCATTGTAAATGTTATAGATAATCAGTTGGAGCGCGAGATCGAGCTTGCCGACATCGCGATCAAAGAGCGCAAGGCACAGCTGATCTACGCCAAGCAGCGTCAGGCCGATGAGCTTGACAAAATGAAGGGGTTCGCCGGCGTCGAACTCAAGAATGCCGAGCAGACCAAACTGGAGCTCGAAGGGCTGGCCGCGCAGGCTCAAGCGGCTGAGCAGCAGTACCAGCGGCTGCGGTTTCTGCACAGCAAAGGTTTTACCACGGACACGCTGCTGGAAAATGCCGAGAAATTATCTGTTTTTACTCGGAAATCAGTGGAATCCAAACGCGTCGAGCTGACATCTCGCATTGCACTGGCTCAAAGTAACGAGGGTCGCCGTCACTACAACGGCAACAATATGGTGGGCGATCTCGGACAGGTCGAGGCACAGGTCCGGTTGGCCGAGCATGAAGTGAGCTTGACGCAACAGAAGCACTCGGCCCTTCTACATCACCGTGACCGCCTTGCCGTGCGTGCGCCGTTCGACGGCATGGTGCTCGAACTGCCGCGCGTCGATCACGGCAGTATGCGGCGCGGTGACGTTATCGCTATCGTCGAGCAGCGCCGCCAGCGCGAAGTTACGGCCTATCTCAATCAAGACGAGGTGCTGCGCATCGGCCAAGGTGACGAGGCGATGATCTTCATACCGGCGCTGGGCGAGACGTTGAAGGCACGGGTCTCGCGGATCGATCGCACCAGCGGTTTCGTCAAGGAACAGCAACAGCAGCACAATCCCGGTTATAACTGGCGCGGCCCCACGGACCGGTCCGCGAAAGTCACCCTCAGCTTCGAGGACGCCGCGCGGGTTGTCGACCAGGACAAGTATCGCTCGGGCCTGCCGGTCATCGTGATCTTCCCGCAGCGCTCGACCAATGCGCTGTTGACGTCCATCAAGCAAAAATTCCTGTTGGCGCTTTAACCGCCGGAATGTGATGGCAGCTCAACGATCATCCGCTCCCGCAGCAGTCAGCCCAACACCCCCGGTTGCGGGCAAGCGCAGCGGTGTTGCCGTTGGTCGCCCCAGGAGCGTGCGTGACGCTGGCTCGCGGCCACTTGATCAACGGCTCAATGATCCCTCCGAACATCTGTCGTGGCTGGAGAAATGGTCGCCAACGGTACAGTTGAAGCTGCTGCTTTATTTTTGCTGCTGCTACATTGCCCTCTGTTTGCTGCCGAACTCGATCTGGGATTCGAACGCATCAGAATATGTCTACGTGATCGGCATCCTCGGCATCTGGCGGTATGGCTGGTGGCTGAACCATTGGGTGCGTGCGAAAATTTATCAGCACATCACGTTCCCCAGGATTCGCGCGCGAGCCCAGGCGGTTTGGGTGTCGGGCTGGCGTCCAGAGCGCGTGCACTTCATGATGACGACGTTCCGCGAGGCGCGCACAACCGCTGAGGCAGTGGTCCGCTCCATCGTCACCGAAATCCGTGATAGCGGTCGTCCAGCGACGGTGTGGCTCGGCTCAAGTGAACGGCACGACGAGGAGACGTTGATCCGTCATTTCAAGCTGGTGGGTGGCGATCTCGACATCGAGTTGCGCATTATCCGCCAGAATCAGCCCGGCAAGCGCATTGCCATCGCGCTGTTGTTGCGCGCCATGTCGCGGGAAGGGCTTGGCCCCAATGACATCGTCGCCTTCATGGACGGCGACTTCGTGCTCGAACGGGGTGCCTTGACGCTTTGTCTGCCTTTGTTCGCTGTTGACCCTGAATTGCATGCGGTGACAACCGACGAAGAGGTCATCGTTGAAGGCTCATGGTGGATGCAGTCGTGGCTTTCGATGCGCTTTGCGCAACGCCGCCTTGCCATGCAAAGCCACGCTCTATCCGGCCGCGTTTTGACCTTGACCGGCCGGTTCTCGGTTTTCCGCGCGACCCACCTCGTAAGTCACGATTTCATCCGCTTGCAGGAAGCCGACTTTCTCAATCACTGGCTGTGGGGGCAATTCCGATTCTTGTCGGGTGATGACAAAAGCACGTGGTTCGCGCTGCTCCAGCACAACGTCAAGATGCTGTATGTGCCGGATGCCTGCGGCTACACCATCGAGATCATCGAAGGATCGGCGAAGCAGCGCATGGTCGAGAACCTGCGACGCTGGTCGGGCAATATGCTGCGCAACGGCCAGCGCGCCATAGCACTTGGGCCGCGCCGTATGCCGCTCTTCATCTGGTGGTGCTGCGTCGACCAACGCATTGCCATGTGGACCATGCTGTTCTCACCAATGCTGGCATTGGCCGGATCTTTGAAGCTTGGGCTTCCGTTCCTGATTTCATACTTCATCTATATCGCGATCACACGTGGTTTGCTGTCGATGGTATTGTTCACTTATGCACACCGAGTCGATATGAATTTCATTTGGACCCTTTATGTGAACCAGCTCGTCAATGCCGTGGTTAAAGTTTACATGCTGTGGCGGTTAGCCAAACAAAAATGGACTAATCGAGGAAATCAGAAACAGGGGTTCTCTGGTCCCGGCTGGATTGCTCAAGCGCGCGAGTACATGGCATTTTACATGACGGCATTATCGTTCACTGCACTGTTTCTTTGTGTTATGATTTATTCTAAATTACTTGTTGTGCCAAGCTGGGGCTTTTTGACGGTGCTTTTGAAATCATAGAATATAACGATTTTTATCGAATGTCTTCACGGTGATTCTACCTTTCTATGAGACGTTGGCATTGAACGGATTTGGGGAAGTCTCCTGGCTTTGTGTGGCCCGGCAGATGGTCGAAGGTGGCTCGGTCTTGAAGCACCCATAGAGGCGCTAGGGACTGCAAAGGCCAACGGACCACGTACCCTGCGGACGTGAGGCGAACGTCATCAGGGGCCTGTAACGGGCATCATCGAAGTGGGAGCATCGATATTATGACTATGTCTCTACCAGGGACGGAGACCGCACGCCGTAAATCGGTGCTGGCGCCAATTCAACATCAAGAAAAGCCATCAATCAGCGTGATCGGACTTGGCTACGTCGGCGCTGTGTCGATGGCCTGCCTCGCCCATCTTGGCTTCCGCATGGTCGGCGTAGATGTATCACTTGAAAAGGTTGAGGCCATCAAGGCCGGTCGCTCGCCGATCGTCGAGGCACGCCTGGGCGAATTGCTCAGCGAGGGCGTCGATGCATCGTTGATCACCGCCACTCAAAATCTCGTTGGCGCCGTGCTCGAGACGGATGTCACGTTCATGTCCGTCGGCACGCCCACCGCGGCAAACGGCGATTGCGATCTGACTTATGTTCGTGCGGCCAGCCGTGCCATCGGCCAGGCATTGGCCATGAAGGCAGCGTTCCACGTTGTAGTGCTGCGCTGTTCGGTGCCACCGGGCACGACGCTCGATGTCGTTGGTCCAGAGATCGAAGCTGCATCGGGCAAGAAGCTGGGCGTTGATTTCGGCCTCTGCTTCAATCCCGAATTCTTGCGCGAAGGCGTCGCGGTTGCTGATTTCTATGCTCCCCCCAAAACCGTCATCGGTTCGACCGATGTCCGCTCCGAGCAGATTGTGTCGCGGATCTACTCCGCGATCGATGAACGAATCCTGTTCGTCTCGATCGCCGCCGCCGAGATGGTCAAGTATGCCGACAACGTATGGCATGCCACGAAGGTCGCGTTCGGCAACGAAATTGGCCGTCTGTGCAAGGCGCTCGATATCGACAGTCACGAAGTCATGAACGTGTTCGTCAAAGACACGAAGCTTAACCTGTCACCTTACTATCTGAAGCCAGGCTTTGCCTTTGGCGGCTCGTGTCTGCCGAAGGAAGTGCGCGCGGTGGCGCATCTGGCGGTCGATCTCGGGATCGAACTCCCCCTCATTCAAAACCTGACGGCCTCCAATGACCGTCATGTCGCCCAGGCAGTCGCCTTGCTCGAGCCCTTCGAAGGCCAGCGGATCGGCTTCCTCGGGCTCACTTTCAAGCCGGCAACAGACGACCTGCGCGAGAGCCCGACCCTGGAGTTGATGGCGCGGTTGCAGGCCAAGGGCCAAACAATTCTAGCCTACGACCCGAATATTGCACATGGTCCGCACCTGCAGAGCCAGATTGATTACGTGCGGCATGCATGTCCGAGCCAGGTGCGCCTGATGGATGAGCTGCAGTCGATCACGGTGGCTGATGCAGGCACGGTGATGAGCAACAGCGACGTGGTCGTTGTGTCGCATGCGACGGATGAGTTCCGCCGCGCGGTGACCGCACGCAATCCAAAAGTGCACGTGCTCGATTTGGCCCGTCTGTTCCCTGAGCTGCCGGTCGATGACGTTACATACCAGGGGATCGCCTGGTAATAGCGGCCTGATTGCAGTGTTTATCTGGAAGCCATCAGGTCAGCCTGATGGCTTTCTTGTTTCGTGTTGGGATATTATTATTAACAACATATTTCGAAACTAAATAAGATTTTATAAAAAATCAAATTAAGTTTCGTGCCGTTACTGAATTAACTTTTGAAGTTTTGATGTCAATGTGGACTTTGAAAGTGGGAGGCTCGGAGTCGAGGCCTGCCGTCTTCGCGATGCCAGACTTGCCATGAGTTCCAGGTTGGGGTGTCGCCGGTACGTTTTGATGATGAGTGCGTGGGTCTGTCAAATACAAGTAACTGTGCGGCTTTGATGCCGAATGTGGGAGATGAAGAATGAGTAGCAGCAAAGAGGGTGGGGGGTCGAGTTCCGGAATGGGACTTGCCGTCACCAGTGACTATAAAGGCGGTGTGGTCTTTAACGCCGAGTCGGCCGGTTATCAAAATGCGGTCGGCATGTATACCTATGCCGCCGATGGCACGATTACGGATGTCAAGATCATTTGGGCCAATGCGTCGCTCAAAGGTTCGGGCGGTGATCTTGCAGCCAATAAGAGCAGTTCCGACTTCGACCTCCAATCCGGCGATCGGGTTGGCTTCTTCGTGGTTCCGAACGGCTATGGGCAGTCGGGTATGCAGGACCTGTTGTCGGACACAGCGGGTCACTTCAAGTTCGTCGATGCCAAAGGTAACCCTGGCAGCATTAACGGCGGCGTTGAACTGAAGCTTGTTCATGTCGATGCCAAAGGTGGCGAGGTCAATGTCAAGTCGGAGTACGGCACCTCGATCTTCCACAGCACCGATGACGGCTCGAAGGGCTTGAACGGCGATAAGCTCAACCATGTCAAGATGACGTTCGATACCGACAAAGGCACCATCAAGCTCGGTTTTGAGGATCTCAAGGGCGGTGGTGACAAGGACTACGATGACAGCGTCATCACCATCAAGTTGGGTACGGACAACGTAAAGGCGATCGCCTCTGGCGAAGCCGAGAAAATACTCGTTGCAAAGGCTGCTGCCGAGAAGGCCGAAGCCGACAAGGTTGCCGCTGAGAAGGCTGCTGCCGAGAAGGCCGAAGCTGACAAGGTTGCCGCCGAAAAGGCTGCTGCTGAAGAAGCAAAGCATGCTGCTGGCGAACTGTTGGTGGATGGTAGCTTCGAACAGGCTGACGTCAAGGCCAACACGTGGTCGCATTTCAAGACGGTCGGCGGTTGGACGTCGGACACCGAAGTCGAAGTCTGGGGCAAGGATTTCCTCGGAATCAAGGCAACGGATGGCGACAAGCACGCTGAACTCGACTTCGACGGCAAGCAGAGCAACATCTACCAGGATGTCGCGACGGATGCCGGCAAGGCGTACACGTTCACGTTCGACTATGCCGCACGCGGCGGCACGTCGGCGTCCACGAACACCATCGAAGTTTTCTGGAATGGTGAGCAGGTTGGCGTCGTTGATCCAACGTCGACTACGTGGGCCAGCGCCTCGTTCCAGGTCGTCGGCACGGGCGGCAATGACCGCATCGAATTCCGTGAATCGGCCGGCGACAACGACAGCCACGGCGGCATGATCGACAATGCGTCGCTCAAGGCAACTCCGGTTGTGGCGCCGGTTGACGAACTGGCGTTGAAGACGGTCGATGTCGTTCAGATCGGCACCGGCGAAGTCTTGACCGGTTCAGGCGTCAACGACGGCATCGCAGGTGGCGCCGGCAATGATGAGTTGTACGGTAAGGGCGGCGACGACAAATTGGTCGGCGACCAGGCTGCGCTCGTTAAGGTGCCGTTGGAAATCAACGTGTCGTTGGTCGACGTCGATGGCTCGGAAGCCGTCAACGTCACCATCAGCGGCATTCCGGATGGTGCCTACCTGTCAGCTGGCGCACAGAACAAAGATGGCAGCTGGACCCTCAGCCTCGCTGACCTCAACGGTCTCGTGCTGGTCGGCCCGGACAGCGCCAACTTTGCCTTGCATGTAACGGCCACGGCGACGGATAGCGTCACCGGCGCGGTGATGACGCAGACTGGCGACATCAACATCACGTTGACGGATGGCAACCAGGACCTGCTGGTCGGCGGCATGGGCGACGACAATCTGGTCGGTGGCCAGGGCGACGATACGCTCTACGGCGGCAGCATTCCCACCGGTGCACCGCACACGGTGACGCTAGCTGACAACGATGTTGTCCACGGCAACGACGGCAACGACCGGGTTTACGGCAACTCCGGTGACGACCAAGTGTTCGGTGATGCGGGCGACGACTTCGTGTCGGGCGGCCGTGGCAACGATCTCGTGTCGGGTGGCGACGGCAATGACACGATGCAGGGTAACTCCGGCGACGATGTCATGATGGCCGATGCCGGCGAAGATAGTATCACGGGCGGATCGGGTTTTGATACGCTCGACTTCTCCGATGCCGACCAGGGCATTGTTGTCGACATGTCAGCCAAGACGGCAACCGGCATGGGCGACGATACGGTCTCTGGTATCGAGAGGGTCATCGGCTCATCGTTCGCCGATATGCTGTCCGGCGATGCCAAGGACAACGTGTTCGAAGCTGGCGACGGCGACGACACGATCCGCGGTGGCAAGGGCAACGATGTTCTCACGGGTGGCGCTGGCAACGACACATTCGTCTGGGCCAAGTCGGACGTGTTCAACGTCAAGGCCCAGACCGGTTGGGTCGACCATGTCACCGACTTCGAAGTTGGCGACACTCTTGATCTGTCCTTGTTCGTGACGCTCGGTGCAAAAGGCATCGATAGCCTGCTGCAGGTTACCGATGGCGCGGATGGCACCACGCTTTCTGTCAAGATCGGTGGTCAGTTCCACGATGTAGTCGTGCTCGACGGTGTGCACGGATTGACCTCAAGCGACATGCTGAAGGAAGGCATGCTGCTCGTCGGCTAGTTGCCAGTCTTCAGTTTTGAGAACTTGAATGGCGCGGCTCTCCCAGGTCGCGCCATTTTTTTATCAAGTCGAGTTCCAAAACAATAAAATTTGATCCGTATTATTTGATATGGATGAAGAGATGTTTCATGCGCGCTTGATAATCTGATAAAATCAACTGAATGATTAAATTACTGATGATACCCAATTTGGTAATATGTCGAGTTGATGTATTTCAAAATTCTGCTGCTCACAATCAAAGTTCGCGGTGGAATGGGTAAGTTTGTAGAAAAATGGCGGGGGCTATGGCTAATATAACCGGCACGGCTGCGAATGAACAAATCTTTGGCACAACGCTGCAAGATACGATTATTGGAAAGCTCGGCGACGACCTGATTTTGGGGTCGGGCGGGCGTGATTCAATTGAAGGTGGCGGCGGCAATGACAAGCTGTTCGGTGGCGATGATGACGATTTCTTGAACGGCTCATATGGCGATGACGTACTGTATGGGGAAGCTGGTAACGATCATCTGCGCGGTGGCGAGGGTGATGACCTCCTGGATGGCGGTACCGGCGATGACACGTTGCTGGGAGGCCAGAACGAGGACATCCTGCGCGGTGGCGACGGCAACGATACGCTGAACGGCGATACTGGTGACGACCATCTTGCAGGCGGCGCTGGCGATGACGATGTCACCGGCGGATCGGGAGACGATGTGCTCGTCGGCGACACGGGTAACGACGACTACAACGGCGGGAGCGGCTTCGATACGCTCAGTTATTCGCGCGGCGAGTCAAGTGTTTCGGTAGACCTAGGGGCACGCACTGCCACCGGTCTGGGGGCACAGACGGTTCGGGGTATCGAGGAGGTTATCGGTACCGATTTTGATGATGTCTTGCGGGGTGACAATTACGCCAACGTGCTCGTTGGTGGCGCCGGTGACGATACGTTGAGCGGAGGCGCTGGCGCCGACGTTCTGACCGGCGGCGATGGTTACGATACGTTCGCATTCCCCAAGAAAGATGTCTTGTCTTACGACATTCATCTGGGTGTTGACCGGATCACTGATTTTAGCAGCTCAGATCGTATGGATTTGCAAAGCTTCGGCTTGGGCGCGATAAAAAATATCGATGATGTTATCCACCTGACTTGGAATCCAGGTGATGCCGGCACAATGGTATCAATAGAGATTGCAGGTACATCTGTCGATATCGCCTATCTCGAAGGTATCCAGGGTGGCAGCGCCAGTGCCTGGATATCAGACGGAATGCTGGTCATTTGATGTTGGACTGGACGGGCGGATTGTGTGTGGCCGTCGAATGCCCGCATGAACCGCCGTCATGCCCAACCAGGTCTGAATAGAATTTTAGATAAAATGCACTGTGCTTATGAAACATCATTTGAAAGTTTGCTGCTACCAATGATGTCATAGCGCATTGCGCTCACTACGACGTTACCGCACACGGTTTGACTACGGGAGACACTTTTATGGCTAACATCAGCGGCACCGCAGGGAACGATGTCATAACCGGCACGACGCTGGATGATGTCATCGATGGCGGCGACGGCAATGATCGGATCAATGGCGGCGCTGGCAACGACCAGATCTCGGGTGGGGCTGGCACTGACACGCTGACAGGTGACGCCGGTAACGACACCCTGCACGGCGGCGACGGTAACGACGGCTTCTTTGGTGGTGGCAACGACGACGCCATCTATGGCGAAAACGGTGCCGATACAATGTACGGAGATGCCGGCAACGATCGGCTCTTTGGCGGTGCAGATTCCGACAAGCTCTACGGCGGCACTGGTGATGACACCCTCGATGGCGGTGCCGGCAACGATCTTCTGGATGGCGGTGCGGGCAACGACACCATGGTCGTGCGTCCTGGCGAAGGCGTGGATACGCTGGTCGGCGGGGCCGGTGTTGATACCCTCAGGCTCGATTTTGTAACGGCCGATCTGACGCCGGCCTTGCGGTCGGAACTCGGCGCGTTCAACGCTTGGCTCCAGCAGAACCTCAGCGATGCTGGCGGAAATATCGCAACACTTAGCGCGCAGACGACCGCTGCCTCGTTCACCTTTGCATCTCTCAATCTAACGGTCTCGGCCGTCGAGACCATCAACGTCACGCTGAATGGCGACCCGGTTGCGCTGCAAAGCCTGCTGAATGCCGCACCTGTAGCTGACGCGGTGGTTGCTGCCTCCGGTGCCGAGGATCAGATCATCACCGGCACGATCGTCGCAACTGACGCCGACGGCGATGCCCTGGGCTTTAGCGTGCTGACCGGCCCGACCCATGGCGTCGTTGCGATCGATCCGCAATCTGGCGCTTACGTCTACACGCCCGAGGCGAATTATTCGGGCTCCGATAGCTTTGAGGTGACCGTTGCCGATGCCGCTGGCGCCAGCGTCACACAGCGGGTATCGCTGAGTATCGGCGCGGTCGCAGATGCGCCAACTCTCACCGTTCAGAACGTGGTTGGTGCAGCGGTAGCGGCACCAGTCGGTGGTGCGATCGTGAGCGGCGGCATCTATGATGATGCTCTGGTTGGTGGGCTTGGCGGCGACGTGCTGCGCGGCAACGACGGCAATGACTCGCTGCGCGGCGATGTGGCTGATCGCGTCACGGTGGCGCTTCAGATCGGCGCAGGTCTTGGTGATCTCGATGGCTCCGAGCAACTCAGCCTAATGATTTCTGGAGTGCCAACAGGCGCCGTACTATCGGCCGGCCAGGACAACGGTAATGGCAGTTGGACCCTATCGGTGGCTGATCTCGACGGTCTTTCACTGACCTCATCAAACGCCACCGATTTCACGCTATCCGTGCAGGCCATTGCACAGGAAGCCACGGGTCAATCGACGTCGGCGACCGCCGCTTTCGATGTCACGTTCGATCGCAGTGTTGGCGGCAACGACCTGCTGGTCGGTGGCCGCGGTAGCGATCTCGTCGTTGGTGGCGCTGGCAATGACATGATCTACGGCGGAGACCAATCTGGCGTCGTCTCGCTCAGAGCTCGTGTGGCAACGGCCGAAGACAATGACGTGCTGCATGGCGGCGATGGCAACGACACCGTCTATGGCGGCATCGGCGACGATGTTCTGTCGGGTGATGCGGGCAATGACCGGTTGTATGGTGGCAAGGGCAACGACCGGCTGAGTGGCGGCGACGGAGACGACCTGATCAAAGGCGATTCGGGTAACGATTGGTTGTCGGGCGATTCGGGCAACGACAAGCTGTACGGCGGCAGCGGCTTCGATACGCTCGACTACTCGACGTCGGCCAACGGGCTTGTCATCGACGCCAGCAGGAGCACCGTCGTGGGCCTCGGCAACGACACCTTCAGCGGCATCGAGCAAATTATCGGATCAGCATTTGCCGATACATTCAAAGGCTCGAGCAAAGCAGATATATTCATCGGTGGTGCCGGTGACGACAACGTCCGCGGCATGGCTGGCGCTGATACGTTCACCGGCGGTGAGGGCAGTGATACGTACGCCTGGTTCGCCAAGGACGTGGTAAGCGGCAACAAGCATTTGGGGCTCGATCACATCACCGATTTTGTTGTTGGCGACGTGCTCGATCTGCACGAGTTCACCAAAAGCCTCAAAGGAGCGCAGATCGGTAACGCCGTTCATATCACCGATGGCGTCGATGGCTCGACCGTGTCGGTCAAGATCGGTGGGGCGTTTGTGGATCTCGTCCATCTCGATGGCGTGCACGGCGCGTCCGCCAGCGATTGGTTGGCGAACGGCACCATTTTGGCTTAGTCCTGACTGCGATCGTTGGTCTCCCCCAACTCCCTCTCATCTGACGACTCTGGTGCCTCATCCGTTAGACGAGATCCCGGATAAGCGGCAAGCGGGCCGCTTTCCGGGACGGCAAGTGGGGGGAGTGGGCCAGTAGCGTGGGTATATTCGGTTGGCAGCACAGGGAATTTCCCCGGCGAATGCCATCCCATCAGCCCGCCTCCCCGGGCAAGCAAGCGGTGCGCAGCGCGACCCGGGGTCGCGTCGTCAGCGTATGTGCGGCTCTGGTGCCTCATCCCCTGGACGCGATCCCAGTCTTCATCCTGCGTTAACTGTTCTTTCAGACGACTTTGCTACCGATACCTTCCTGATCGGCTGTGCTCGTGCGCAGTTCGGAAGGTGGCGAATTCCGCGGTGCAATCCCGCATGGAGTTGGTAGCATGACGCAGCGTCGGTTGATCTACGGCACCATCGGCGATGACACGATTTTCGCCGAAGCAGGCGGCGGCATCATCTACTCGGG
>JANNRP010000382.1:0-2364 GCA_031401535.1 Hyphomicrobiaceae bacterium
GTAAGCGTTCAGGGAATGCACACTTGAAGAACAGGGGGCGATTTCGATCTTCTTTGCACGGCGAGGTCTGCGGCAGAGGAGACGAGGATGCCCCGATACAATTCGGTCAAGTGCTTGGAACTCGCGTTTTTCTGGCGCGCACATCTAAAGGCATGGCGCGACAGCGACCTGAACCAGCGGGAATATTGTGAGCGCCACGGCCTGGCGCTGAAGGGGTTCGGGAACTGGCGGGCCAAGTTCAAGGACAAGGAGACCTTCGTCCCGCAAAACCTGCTCTGGCGGCGCGGCGGAGGGGATCGCACTAGTGCTAGCACTAAGACTAAGGAAATTCCCTTCACTCCGGTACGCAAGCGGCGCAACTATTCAGACCAAGACAAGCGACGCCTCATCGAGGAGGCGACGCGCGAGAGTGCGTCCGTATCGGGCGTGGCCCGCAAGTACGGGATTTCGACTGACCTGATGTTCCGGTGGCGCAAGCAGCTGGGCATGGGGCCGATGCACCACATCGTGCCGGTTAGGATCACCGATACACCTGGTGGCCTAGCCGATCTGTCGGCAATGATGACCAACCCGATCACGCAGCCAGCTCCGGTCATCGTCGAACGCGCGACGCCGGCCATCGAGGTCGAGCTGTCCGGCGGGCGCCGTCTTCGCTTCGAACGCGACACCGATCCTGCCACCATCGAGCGTCTCGTTGCGCTGCTGGAAGGAGCGAGCCGATGATTAGCACATCCGCAGGCGTGAAGGTGCACATCGCGCTCGGCGTTACCGACATGCGCAAAGGGATCGACGGCTTGGCAACGCTCGTCCAAGAGATCCTCCTGCACGACCCGTTCTCTGGTCATCTGTTCGCGTTCCGAGGCGGCAAAGCCAACCTCATCAAGATCCTTTACTGGGACGGCACGGGGCTCTGCCTGTTCACGAAGCGGTTGGAGCATGGCGCGTTCGAATGGCCGACGACGGGCACGACGGGGAAAACGGTGAGCCTAACGTCCGCGCAATTGTCGATGCTCATTGAGGGTATCGATTGGCGCGTTCCAGTCCGTCGCTGGAAGCCTGCCGTGGCGGGTTAGACTCACGTCCAAGGCAGATTGCTTCAGTGATCGAATTGTGGTCGATCGCAGCCGTCCATTCGGCTTAGAATCTGGGCATGAGAATCGATCTCGATGCCCTGCCCAACGACGTCGGTGCGCTGCATGCGATGATCGGCACGCTGGTGGCTGAACGCGTTTCCGAGCGCGCCGAGGCTGAGGCCGAGATCGACCGGCTCCGCAATCTCGTCAAGACACTGCAGCGTGCTCAGTTCGGGCGCCGTTCGGAACGTCTCGACCAGGATCAGTTGCAGCTTGGCCTCGAAGATCTTGACGCCGATGTCGCCCGCGCCGAGGCCGCTCTGCCGGAGAAGCCCGCTTCGAAGACGAGATCAGAGCCATCCATCGAAGGCCGTCTCAGTCTGCCGGATCATCTCGAGCGCGAGGACGTGACGCTCGATGTCGGCGCCTGCGCCTGCCCGTGTTGCGGTGGTGAGATTCACAAGGTCGGCGAAAGCGTTAGCGAGATGCTGGACTATGTTCCGGCGCGCCTGCGGGTCATACGCATCCGCCGTCCCAAGTACGGATGCCGGGCGTGCGGCAAGCTGCATCAGACGCCGGCGCCCGAGCGGCCGATCGCGAAGGGGCTGGCCAGCGTCGGCCTGCTCGCGCACGTGCTGGTCAGCAAATATTGCGATCACATTCCGCTCTACCGTCAGTCGCAGATCTTTGCCCGCCAGGGCGTCGAACTCAACCGCTCGACGCTCGCCAACTGGGTCGGTGGCGCCGCATGGTGGCTCGAACCGTTGCGCGCGCGACTGGCCGAGCAGGTGTTCGCCTCGCGGAAGCTATTTGCCGACGATACGACGGTTCCCGTGCTCGATCCCGGACGCGGCCGAACGCGAACCGGGCGATTGTGGGTCTATGCGCGGGATGACCGCCCGTGGGGTGGCTCGGATCCGCCGGCGGCCGTCTACTACTATAGCCCGGATCGCAAGGCCGAGCGGCCGGCGGCCCATCTCAAGGGGTTCGCAGGCATCCTGCAGGTCGATGGATACGCCGGGTTCGAGCAGCTCACGGCGCGCGGCACCATCGCGCTGGCGGCATGCTGGGCGCACACGCGGAGAAAATACTACGAGGTCCATCAGGCCACTGGTTCTTCGATTGCCGAGGAGGCCCTGCGCCGCATCGGCGCGCTCTATGCCATCGAGCAAGCTATTCGGGGGCAGTCGGCCCAGGACCGGCAACGCGTTCGAGACATCCGGTCGCGGCGGCTGACCGACGCCATGAGGCCCTGGCTCGAACGCCAACTGCACCGCGTGCCAGCGCGTAG
>JANNRP010000383.1:0-7170 GCA_031401535.1 Hyphomicrobiaceae bacterium
CCGAGCACCGGCAGATCCTTGAGGCCGGGGAAGCCATCGATGTTCTGCTTCATATTGTCAGAGATCAGGCCCGCCATGGCCAGCGACCCGCCTGAGGGCAATTCGACAACCGACTTAGCCGTGCGCTTCTTCAAGGCTGGAATGCTGATGTTGCTCAAGGTGACAGCACCGGCTTGGGTCAATTCGCTGACCTCGGTCTCGATCTTCAGGCTGATGCGGCCTTCCGACATCACGATGGGCGAGAATGCCAATCCGATACCGAACTCTTTGTATTGAACGGTGAGCGCGCCGCTCGTGTCGACCACGGGGATCGGATATTCACCACCGGCCAGGAACTTGGCGGTTTCACCGGAAACCGCTGTCAGATTGGGCTCGGCAAGGGTCTTAACGAGCCCATCACGTTCCAGCGCACGCATGGCTTGCGTTATCCGCACGTCACCGGCTGAGAAAGCGCCGCTCGTGCCTGAGTTACCGAATACCCCTGCACCGGGTCCAGTATTGTAGTTGCACAGGCTGCCTCCACCGCACACCGGTCCGGAGCCGGGCGTCGATTGCACCGTATTGATGCCAGGGATCGGCAGAGCACCGAGGCCGGCCGCAGCTGTCAATGGCAGTGCGTTTGCGGACAGCAATGACGTCGCGAAATTGCCTGACGTGATCGATGCACCGAGATTGATGCCAAACTGCTTGAGCAAGGTCCGTTGAACTTCGGCGATCTGCACCCGCAGCATCACCTGGTCCTCGCCATCAATACTAAGCATATTGATGACCTTGTTCTTGGCCTCGGTCGTGGCGGCCTTAACGTCCGACAACCCAGATGCGCTGCCGCCAGTTGACCTGATTTCGACGGATACGAACTGCATTGCAAGTTGCGCGGCGCGCGTGGAGTCGACCGGTGAGCGCACGTTACCGGTCAGGATTACGGCTTCGTTGATCATCTCGACTTTGATATTCGACCCCGGCAGCAGGCGGTTCAGCGTCGACTCAAGACCGGACGAATCGCGCTCGACGTAAAGTTCGAGTGTCAGGAACTGCTGGCCCTGATCATCAAAGAAGAAGGCGTTGGCTTCGCCAGTTTTCTTGGCAAGCAGGAAGATGCGGTTCGAGGTCTGCACCACGGCGTCGACAACGCTCGGGTCGGAGACCAGCACGTCGCGCAGATTGCGCGGTACTTCCAGTACGGTCGATTTGTTGAGGCCGAGCTTCAGCTTGCGCGTCAACGGCAGGCTGCTCTCGCTGATCCTGACGACCGACTGCGTTGACGATGAATTCTGGACATAGCCGTTGTCTTTCGGCTCGGCGCGACGCGATTGCCCGGCCGACTGGCCGTGCGCGTAATCACCGATAAGCGCCGGTGCGGCGCTAGCCAACAAGGCGACAATGCCAGCCAGGGCACGATTTCTGGACGTGAATATTCTAGAGCGCATGGGTATGCAGCCTTCTGACGAGCTACCGGGTATAACGGGAGGGACGCAGACTAAGGACGCAGGAACCAGACGCTGGAATTTACATTTTGAGAGTTGATCGAACGCCCAGGCGTTCGAACTTCTTCGAACTTACAGACGATCAGTTAACACCGTATGCACGAGACTTGACCCCGTAGCGCAACACACGCACCGCGCCGCCGCGATCCTTCTTATTCAGATCGCCATTGGCGGACGGCCCTTCGGCATTGAGATCGGCAACCGACCGCAGCGCCAAGGATACTTCACCGGCCGTCATGCCTTGAGCCAGGATCTCGGTCTGTCGCGGCGTCAATTCGAGGGTCGCAACCGTGCCCTCGGCAGCCTTCTTGCCTTCCTTGGCTTCGATCTGCTGGCCGATCGAAAGCACCCGCACATTGCGGAACAAGGTATCGCTGACGATTTCTTCAGATCCTGACTTGGTGCGCTTGCGCGTGATCAAGATGACATCCACATGGTCATTTGGCAGGATCAATTTCGCGACGGCGCTTTTCTCGTCGATCTTCATGGCTATGGCGCGCATGCCCGGTGGCAGTACCGCGGCCAGAACTCCACCTGAGCCGGGCTTGATCACTTTGTTGTCGGTGATCGGTTCACCCGAAAGGATCGGCGCACGTGCAATGTGGCCAGCATAGTCGCGCAAGGCTGCAGGTTTCGCAGTGTTGGTCACGAAGCTCGGGCTGATGGCGTCTTTCGGCCAGTCCTGCCAGCGAAAGCTCTGCTCGTTGACGACCGTGCCGAGCGGTATGTCGGACCGGGCGACCAGCACCTGGACCGCATCGACTGTCTTTTCGACGATCGTTGGCTTCGGCGGCGCCTTCACCATCGTGCCCATCAGCACGAACGCCAGAATGCCAGCGACGCCGGCAATCGAAATACCAATGATTTGAGCTTTCTTCATCGTGCAACAAGCCCCTTCAACCGGGGCCATACACCCCTGTTCCACACCCGACTATGAGGATCAAACCTCAACGTCTGGTTAATCGGCGTGCTGATTTGGCAAGCTGGCGGCGCTTCAGTGTTGGAGAACCGACGTGCGCACGCGTCGGATCACAAGCTTGGACCTGCGAGATGGCAGTTGCTATCAGGCGGCCAATGCCGCGAACCAATGGGATTTTGGGTAGAGCCACAGCGCAGCGCCGGCGATCGCGATGCCATAGGGAATCCCAACCTTGCGGTCGTGCAGCCGCTCGGCCCATGAATGGCCCGACAGCCAGAATGGCGGCAGCGATGTGCGGTACAGCAGGATCACCAGGGCCAAAGCACCACCGAGCAATGATACGAGGTACAGAAAACTCAGCATCTGCCCGAATCCGAACCATAGGGCGGCGGCTGCGAGCAGCTTGGCATCACCGCCGCCGAGCCAACCGCGCGAGAACATCGCGATGCCAATAGTCAGGAATAGGAGGCCGGCCAACACGTGGCTGGCAACCAACTGCCACGGCATTCCAATCATCGTGGCAACCACTGCAAACGCAGCGATCAAAGCGAGCGATACCTTGTTCGGGATGGTCATCGTGAACAGATCCATCGCACCGGCAAAGGCCATCGCGGCTGGAAAGACAAGGAGCAGGGGATAATCCAACACGGGCCAGAACTCTCAACTTGCGGGGCCGGGCTCTCTGCCCATTCAGGCAGACTACAACGCAGGAATGAACCGAGCTTTAAGTCGGAGGTTGACTACTTGAACCCATTGACCACGGCATTGAAGATTCCGGTGAGTTCAACACCAACCAAAGTCGCCGACGTAATAATGGTGAGGCCGATGAATCCAGCAATCAACGCATATTCTATGGCTGTCGCACCATCGTCGTTGCGGATGAATTTGTGAAATATTGCGTACATGGAATTCTCCTACTGATGGCCGATCCAAATTAGGTCAGCGATCGTTAATGGGCCCCAAAATTCGCAAGCTGCAAGGTACTTTTTATTTTGTAAATTCAATGCGTAGCAAACAAAATATTACAGCTATGACGTTGACTTCTGACCTGGCAAAGCTTGACCCAGAAACGCCAAACCGCCCGACCTTGACGGTCGAGCGGTTGGTTTCTTTGCGATGACCAAAGAGCGGCCAAAGCCAATTCGCTAAATATTAGCGAGCCTTCAGGCCGGTCTCGATGTCGTTGAACGTGGCCTTAACTTCGGTGCCGACTGCGGTCACAGCGCCGATGACGACGACGCCGATGAGGGCGGCGATCAGGCCGTATTCGATTGCCGTGGCGCCCGACTCGTTCTTGAGGAAACGTGCGAAAAGGTTCTTCATGACTATAACTCCCAACAGGTTTGACTGACTGCGCCTTAGCGCTCCCGTTCAAGTGCCGGTGAAGATCGGCGTCTGAACAATCCTGAAGCTACGCTCAATGTATTAAAGCCAAGTAAATTCGACGGAAAAACGCGTTAACACTCAATACACATAATCGCCTAATTCGGGTAACCAGTGTAAATATTGTCATAAACTGCTGATCTACCAAGCATACGTGTGTGTCAAACACAGTACTATCAATCTTGTAGTGTCGGTTTTTCTAAATTTATGTTGATTAATTTTTGGTCAACAGCCAGATATGATATTTTTTATACTCACGTATTCTTCTAGTCACTAGAGATTTCGCACATAGAATTACGCTGTAATCACTGGATTCCACAGATTTTCTGATGATTTGAGATTTCAACGACTGCATCGAAATCTTGCTCTCAATTCGCCACCGCCACCAGCGAATGGCGCGACACTGCCCGACCAGCATTTGAAACAAAGACCGCACGTCACTGCCGCGTCAGAATCAGTCGGTCGTTTGCAGTTCCTTCATCAATTGCGGGCCATATGGATCGCTATAGATGATGCAGAAGGACCAGCACGCCATGTCATCGACCTTTTTTGCCCCCCGCGAGAGTCTTTCCAACGCGATGTCAGCACTGCTGGCGACCGCAGCGGTGCTTGCCGCGGTTATGATCGAAGTACCGCAAGCCAGGGCCAACGACCTGATCGTCAAATACGATCAATCGCAGTTACTCCGACTGCCACGGCCGGCCGCCGAAATCATAGTCGGCAATCCGACAATCGCCGATGTGTCAATCCAGGGCGGGGACATGCTGGTGGTGACGGGTAAATCGTTCGGCATAACCAACATCATCGCGCTCGACCACGAACGCAAAGTTATCCAGGATCAGCGCGTGATGGTCCAACGCGACGAGGTCAAGATCGTCAATCTGATCAAGGCAGGAAAGCGCGAGAGCTATAACTGCTCACCTCAGTGCAACCCAACGATCACGGTGGGTGACGAGAAGGAGTTCTTTACAGCGACTGCCGCCAGTTCAGATCGTAAGATCAAACTGTCCGAGGGCAATGCCGAAGGCGGCGGTGCTACTGCCGGGCAATAATCGCCCAACCGGAACTGTATATTTGACATAGGACGCGAAGGCTCATGCTCATGGCAGATAATGAGGTCTGCCATGAAATTCGACATCACCAACCCAATCTACAACGACCCCGACAAAGCCCGCGCGCATCTTGAAACGCAGCATTGGCCGAACGCTCCTGTTTGCCCGCATTGCGCTTTGCAAGACGCAACAGCGTTGGAAGGCAAATCGCACCGCAAGGGTCTGTTTCAGTGCAACGCTTGCCGCGAGCAATACACCGTAACGGTCGGTACCGTTCTTTGAGCGCTCCAAGATCGGTCTGCACAAGTGGGTGCTGTCGAGTCGTCTCATGGCGACCAGCAAGAAGGGTATGAGCGCCAAGCAGATCGAACGCATGCTCGGCATCAGCTACAAAAGCGCATGGTTCGTGATGCATCGTTTGCGTGAAGCCATGTCGCCGAGCCGGTGAAGGATACCGGGCCGCTCGGTGGCGCTGGAAAGACCATCGAAGCCGATGAGACGTTCGTTGGTAGCAAGGCGAAAAACGTACACAACGGCAAACCCATACCTTCCAAGCGTCCCGTGGTTGCCCTGGTCGAGCGCGGCGGCGAAGACCTTGAGCGTTCGAACAACGCCATCAAGTGTTCATCTGGCAAGCGCCTCACCTATCGGCGGACTGACAAAGCGTAAGACGCCTAAGCAAAAGACTCGACACTTCCTGTTGTGGAGGAAGCGCCGAGCCCGCTTGGACTCCGTGTAAACTGATTCTGCAACGAATCAGGAACACGGAGCCGAGCATGACTGAAGATCAATTGAGAAATTTAGCTGCCGACAGCATGGCACAAGGTTTCATTCTTGAACTTCTTCTTGTCGACTATCTCAAGAAGTTTGGGCAGTTCAAGTTCGCCACGGCAAAATCGATCCTTGATGCGGGCCAGCGGACTGATGGATACACCGGCCTAGTAAAAGATATTGGAGAGGCGGAAGTGTTCTCCGATGTAGTCGTGCGAATGCACCAATCGCTAGACGAATACGTCGGACGCGCCCTAAAGCGGATCGCCGCTGGCGAAAAGGCAAACGAGGACAGAGAGCCTCAATCATAGCTTTTTCGACCAGAAATTCTGCGTGCGTCAAGCGTTCTTGTCCTTCTTACCTTTCGCCTTCGGCGTGAAGGGCTTGGGCGGCGTGTTCACTGCCTTCTGTACTCCGCGCATGAAGCGTTCTTCCGCGCCGGGTTCGTCTTCAACCTGATTTTTCGTTGGAACCTTTATCATGACAGAAAGCCTTTTCCTTGGCCCAAAGCTCAAGATCGCTAGGGCACAGCATCACATCAGAGAACTTGAAGTATCTCTGAGCGAGTTCGTCCACCACAACCCACACCGAATCTCGATCGAGCCTGACGCTCAAGGTGCCCACGACGTCTTTTGCACTTTCGACAAGCCGATCCCCGACCACTTTGCAACTATCGTAGGAGACGCCGCGCACAACCTTAGAGCGGCTCTCGATCACCTTGCCTGTGATCTCGTCCGCCGTGAGAGCGGAGCGCCAAACAGGTACACCGGCTTCCCCATTTACGAAAAGGAAGCCGACTTCAATGGCGGCGTAACGAGTAAACTCAAGGGAGCATCTCGCGATGTGGTCAAACTCATTTCGAGTATGAAGCCTTATGGAAACAGCCCTTTGAGAGGGCTGCACCTCTTGGACAACGACGACAAACACATTGTGCTTATCCCGTGTATCTCCGTGATGGAGATCAAGCGACTTAGAATCATGAATACTGATGGTAGCGTCGCTCTCACAATTGGCAATCATCGTGTGAGCGGAAATGGAAAGATAAATGCCTTCGGATTCAATATCCCTGGAGGAAAACTTGAAAGCAACCCCCAAGCGACCTTCGGCATACAGTTCGCCAACACGACCGCTTATGCTGGTCGACCAGTGATCGAGACTCTCAGCATGCTCACGCGCGAAACTGCAAAAGTCATCAATGTGATTGAAGCTTTTATAGTCAACACTACCCAAGCCACCAAATAACCCGCCGCGCTGTCCAGAACCTTCTACCACGAATCGTTATTTAAAGTATATAATTCCCGTTGTACGCACATTTGTAATCGTATGCGTCGGCGTGAGCATCAGGGTCGGTACTCACGTTATGCCTGGACCAAAAACCGACACGAAAGATTTACGAACTCTTAATCCTATCTTGAATGAAATTTCAGATTCTTAGCCAGGAACTCAGCCGTCAACCGATCATTTATGAATGTGGTATTGGATCGGACGACGGACGAATGGGTTTTGCCGAGCTAAGGTGTTTGCGTCATGGTAGTTCAATCGATTTCGGTGTGGCAGCTGG
>JANNRP010000384.1:0-3201 GCA_031401535.1 Hyphomicrobiaceae bacterium
CGGCAGAATTTGTCGTAGATCGCCTGGAGGAAACGCCGGGTGGCATCATCGGCGATGCTGTAATAAATGGCGCGTCCGTCGCGCCGAGTCTCTACCAGCCCTTCGTGGCGCAGACGCGCGAGTTGCTGCGACACGGTCGCCTGACTGAGTGCAAGCAGGCCTTCGAGTTCGGTCACAGAGCGTTCTCGCTCCGACAAGAGGCACAAGATTACGAGGCGGTTCTCGTGGGCCAGCGCCTTCAGAAAATCGCTCGCCTTCCGCGCCTTGCGCATGAGGTCTTGCAACTCCGGCGAGACCTTCCGCCCTTCGTCGGGCGTGTCCTCCAGTTGCTGCGGAATATTTTTCGTCATGGCATAGCGCGGCTGTTTTCCAGATATCAATCCGGCTACTTGTTGACTGGGCTTTCCGGTGAGAACAAGTATGCGGTCACATCCTTCAATTGCTGTTCGCTCAGGAACTTGCTGTGACCAAAGCGCGGCATGTTCGAACACGGCTGCACAGACTGCGCATTGAAGATTTTTGCGTAGGCGGCCTTTGCCTCGGTGGCATCGAATTTGCGGATTTTACCATACTCCGCAAGGCTCGGCCCTAATGTTCCGTAACTGACCTCTTTCGGCGCCATTTGGTGGCAGGCATAGCAGTTGCCGCCACGATAGGTGTCGGCGGCATCACTGAACTGCCCGCCTGTGCCGCGCTGCGCAACCTTCTCGCCTTCCTTCCAGTCACCCAGCACATTGCCATCCGACGGAAAAATGATCGCGCCTTTCTCACGGGCAACAATCTTGTCGAACTCGGCTTTCGGCGGGTCGTTGCGTGTCAGTGAACACACTTTCTGCGTCTCGTCCTGATCCACCCGCACCTGCCACCCTTCTGCTGGTGTCTTCCAGGTGCTCTTGACGTACGCTTCGATTTGCTCCGGCGTCACCTTGACGACCTGCTGCGCCAGAACCGGCACTGCGACAAGCGAGCCAAGGGCTGCGACAGCAAGGAACTTCAATGATATTTTGGACATTGGCTGTTCCCCCTAGCGCTTGATCGAAGGCACGATGAGTTCACCGCCCTCGGCATTCTTGATCATATAAACGGTAAGCGCCGTCAGACCGTCCGACGCGTAGTCGGGGCTCGGCATCCGCATCTGGCGGTAACAATCCCACAGCCGATGCTGCATGGTGCGCATTTGGCTCTGCGAAACGCGATACGTTGGCCACGTGCCCATCGTCTCCTGGGCTGGCTTTCCGGGCTTGGCCAGATTAGGCAAACCCTGCAAGCGGATGCGCTTGCCTTCTTCGGCATGGCATGTGGCACAAGAAAAATCCATCACCGCCGAGCGCCGGAAGAATATGGCCTCACCGACGGCAAACATTTCCTTTTCCTTCGGATGATCGAGCACCATCGCGAACTTCATGCCACTCGACTTGTTGGCGATGTAGGCGACGAGATCTTCCATGTCAGAAGACACACCGGGCCTGCTGAAGCGGCGCGAGATCACATCCTTGGTGTCAAGCCCCTGGATCTGCTGCATACACCACAACAGGCGCTGCTCCAGGTCCATCACACGATCGGCGTCCTTGAAGTAGCGCGGGAGTTTCGCATAGGCCCCTTCGAGCTTTCCAGAACCCTCACCTAAGTCGCAGGTCTGCAGAGAAACATTTTTTGCGCCCCGCGCAAGTGCCCAAAGCACCTCACCGCGATCGACATTCAAAAACGCCGGATTGCCCATCGGGTCCGAGATCATCGCGCGATAACGCTCGATCTCTTTTTCGGTCGCATCCGATGCGCCCTGCGCCCAAGCACCGTCACCGATCAGCCCAAAGACTGATATCGCCGCGATCAAACAGCCCCATCTTTTCACTTAGGAAGCCTCCCGTTCGTTTGCACCGCAACATCTTTAGTGTCGTCGGCATCTCAATCCCGTTAGCGTGTTCAGTCTATTACGCCCGAATGAACGTTTGCAAGTTCATACCAACATATGCTAATTTGAATATATGTTAAGGTTGTAAGACAGCATGAGACTGTTGGCACGGGCGGTAGACGCGCCCGACAGACCGGAGGAGACCAGCATGATCGCCAAGACAGTCAACGCGACGCGTCGTGAATTCATGACCATGGCAGCTGGCACTGTAGCTGCCGTGACGGGGCTGTCATCAGAAGCTCACTCTAGCCCTGAGTCATTAGCCACCGAACTCAAGAAGATGTTCGGCGGCAAGAAAATGATTGATGGCAGGATCAAACTCGATCTACCCTCAATTGCCGAGAACGGTCTCGTCGTGCCTCTCAGCTTCGACGTACAAAGTTCAATGACGGATGCCGACTACGTCAAGGCTGTGCATATTCTTGCCGAAGGCAATCCCAATCCGAACGTAGCCTCGTTCCAGTTTACACCACTGAGCCCGAAGGCATCGGCTTCGATCCGCATCCGGCTGGCGCAAACCCAAAACATCGTTGGCGTGGCCGAGATGTCGAACGGCGAACTGTACATCACCAAGCGCGAAGTAAAGGTCACCATCGGCGGTTGCGGCGGCTAGCGACTGCTTACGCGCCCCGCCCCATCACCAAAAACATCTGTGGAGGACATATCCCATGGCCGACGTCCCAAAACCGACACCCCGCGTTCGCATGCCAACAACTGCCAAGGCTGGCGAAGTCATCGAAGTCAAGACGCTGATCTCTCATGAGATGGAAAGTGGCCAGCGCAAGGATGCCAGCGGCAACCTGATCCCGCGTAAGATCATTAAGCAATTCACGGCGACGTTCAATGGCCGCGAGGTGATGAAGGCAGACTGGCACGGCGCCGTTTCGGCAAACCCCTACCAGTCGTTCTTCGTGAAAGTTCCTGAAACCGGCACATTCGTATTTTCTTGGTTGGATGACGACGGCTCTGTTTACAAAGCCGAGCAGAAAGTCACCGTGGGCTGATCTGCGCCCGAGGTCTGCGCCGGTGCCCGTATCCACCGGTGGCTGTGCATGTTCTGACCTTATGCAGCCACGAAATCACCGTTTCGTTGATAGGGTGGTTGTGACCAGTGCCATCCAAGTATGCGATCCATGAGAGGCCCGCCACATGATCTCTCGCCGCGATTTTCTGACCGCCTCATCCGCTGCTGCTCTGTTGATGGCGGGCGGCATGGGCGGGCTCGGTAGCCTGGCAGCCCAGGGTCGGCTGACGCAGCAGGATCTGCTACAGTTTGACCCGATCGGCAA
>JANNRP010000385.1:0-6841 GCA_031401535.1 Hyphomicrobiaceae bacterium
GCTGGCGGCAATTGAGAGGCCACCGGTCGGGCTTGCCGTAGGACTGTTGGTGCTGGTGACGCTGGCTGCTTCCTACGGTGTCGTGATCGTTTCGCAGGGGCGTGCGCTGTTTCCTGCACATCAGGCGGGGCGAGGGGCAACGACTGTCAACATGGCGCAGCTGATAGGTCTCGTGTTGTTGCCAATCATGATGGGTGCGATTATCGGCAGCTTTCAGCCATCGGGAGGCTTTGTGCCCGAGATCGCCTACCGCACAGCATTTGCCGCCCTGGCCTTCTGCAACGTGTGTGGCTTGCTGTTATATCTGCGGTCGACCGATAGTCGGCCGTGAGGCCAATCATCACGCCGCCCGGATCACGCCCCGATAGTTGGTGAGCGCGGCGGGGGTCAACGCGGCTGCGAGAATGCGGGCAGGATCAGCCGGGCCCGGTAGCCAGAGTTGGTCTGGCGGAACCGGAACAAACCCGAAGCGATCGTAGTAGGCGCGATTGCCGACGAGGATGACAAGTTGGATGCCGTGGGTTTTGGCGCGTTCAAGTCCGTCCGCAACCAGACGCTTGCCGTGACCCAGGCCAGCCAACGCTGGCTCCACGGCGAGCGGTCCGAGCAGCAGTGCACCCTGACTTTCGCCGACTGTGACCTCGGTGAACCGGATCGCGGCGATCAGTGTGTCGGCGCTGAATGCTGCGAGGCAGAATTTTGAAAATGGTGGCTGGCCCTCGCGAATGCGGTACGCGGTGCGGGCAAAACGGCCGGGTCCGAAGGCGCGGGCCTGTAGAGCGGTGATAGCGGCAAGGTCGGCCGACTGCACAGGGCGGACCGTTACGGACGCAGACACGGCTGGAGTTGCAGGAAGGGGCGTGGAGAGCGGCTGGGGCAATTTCTCAGACACGGACATCATCGTTCAATCCCAAAGGCAGCAAACAGGCGAAGGGGGAGGCGATCAGCGCCGCACCGTTCGTCGTTGCATCTCTGGGGCGATATATGTCGTGTCCATGTTGGGGGGGTAGCACACGCGACCGTGTAGGGTCTAGAGCATGTCGAGTGTTCCGATCGCGGAGTTCGTTTCGTTCCGCAGCGAGGTCGGCAGGAACTTCGCAATCACTGCACTAGGTTTCGAGCAGCAGGTCCTTGGCCTGGTTGATCTTGGCCGCGAGGTAGGTCGAACCGCCTCGATCGGGATGCAGGCGCTTCATCAGATCGCGATGTGCCGCCCGAATGTCGTCGTGGGTCGCGCTAGACTTCAGTCCTAGCACGCTCAGCGCTTCGTCCCGGGTCATCACCCCGCCCGCACCAGGTGTCGCCTCAGCACGCGCCATGTCTTCCCGCCACGTTGCATGAGTGCGATCGAGGTAGGCCTCGATCAGTTGCGCCGATTGCGGATCGGCAAACCGGCAGTCCTGCCACAACAGCGCCATCTCGGCTGGCGCCATGCTCTCGATGTCACGCCCCTTGAATACGCCCTTGATGATCCGCCCTCGCATGGCGCCGGTGTCGTGATCGAGTTCCATTTCGAGGTGAGCTGTTTCGACCCGTGTCGACTGGCCGGCGGACTTGGCGCCACGGCGTGGAAACCAACCGCCGCCCCAGGTCGGGCCTTGCGTGCCCCAGAGCAGCCAGGAGCCCAGCATCATCAGCGGCATGGCATAGGAGACAAGGCCGCGTACGAGCAACAGGGCAGCACCGCCGAGGGCTGCGACACCGCTCAGGGTGCGGACCTGGCGAGCAAGCGCGGCCGGGTTGGCACGCGCATAGCCACGCATTACGATCAGGCCGACCGCCAATAGCAATAAGCCGAACAGAAAAAACTGCATGGATCGGACCGCTCAACGTTCGCTGTCGATTGCTACGTCATTTGGCCAAGCAACCGTCGGGCTGCACTATTGCGGGTATCGTTGCCGAGCTGTTGCAGCGCTTGCCGACCACCGGCTGCGTAGACCGCCACCGCCGTCAGCAGCGCCTTCAATTGCGCGGCCGACCCGGCATCGAACTGACAGTGCGCGCCTTTCGTCAGCCGAGCAATCTCAGCGAAGGTGGTTGCCGCACTCGCATTGTGCCCTTCTTGGAACAAGAACACGGGCACGCCGAGCAACGCCAGTTCTCCAGCGCGGCCGCATAAATCATCGATCTGTTCTTCCATGCAATCGCCAACATAGACGAGCGCGTTAACCCGCGCCTTGGCCGTTTCTATGCGGGCATGGCTAAGAACCTTGCCGATCTGCGTGTAGCCACCTTGGCACGTCACCGTCGTCATCAAGCGTGCGAGGTCGTCGGGGTCTGAAACCCAGCGTGAGGAGCGGCATTCGCCTGCGCCCCTGAAGAACACGAGTTGAACATCAAGCCCGCCGATCGTTTTTACGGCTTGGAACATCTCGGTTTGCAGCCCGAGCGCCATATCCCACGTCGGTTGACGGCTCATGGTCGCGTCCATCGCAAAAACAAGGCGACCCCGACCTGCCATCGTCACCGGTCGGATGGTCTTCATGCGCTCGAGAAACGCTGTGACGTCGGCTGATGATGAGCGGGTGATGTTGGCATCAGCAGCAGCCGAGGCGACCGGAATTTGCTGCGGCGACACCGCTGCCGGATTGGCCGACGATGTGTCGGGCTCTGGATGAGCGTTCTTGGTCTTGCGCTCGCCCGTCATGGTCTCGGGTTATCCCACGGTGGGTGTAATTGCAGATGTCGCGATTTCAGATATTCCAACGAGATAGTAACACGACGGCAAAGGCGCAATGGGGTAGAGACGACCCGGACATCTTTCAGCGCGTTGAAACCGGCTCGAGCAGACCATTACTGTGCCGGACGCGCCAGGGGTGGTTCCTTCATCCATAGGTTGCCCGCGCGCCCGAAACGCACGCCCTCTTGATACAGTGCAGCTTGATAGGTGGTATCGAATACCTGTTTGGCCTGGATATTGAAGGTTTCAGGCACGGCTGCCAGATTAAAATCGGCGCTGTCGTCCTTCACCATCCGGTAAATGCGATACAGATCTCCGCGATGCTGGCTTTTGATTAACGTCGCGATGGCGCGGGCGGCGATCGGGATCGTACTCTTCTTGACCGCCTCGTACTCAGCGCCGAGTTTGCCGTTCTTGATGATATAGAAGCGCCGCAGCGGTCGCCTTTGATACAACTGGTCGTAAGCCTTGAATGGCAGATTGACCGGTGCAACGAACACCTCGCGTGTCGTACCGCCGTCGACATGCATCTCGCTATAGGCCTTGCCGTTGACGACAACGGGGATCTCGACGGGTGGAAACGCGCCTGGAATAGCTGCCGACGCCATAATGACATCGCGGAACAATTGCAGGGCGTTCGGATGTCCGCTGGCTGCAATCTCTCCCATGTTCCATACGACAGGGCGCTGGGCATCGAGATTGGTGGTGCCGACCAGCAACATGCGGCCGCGACGGTACTGCTGGGCGATCTCGTCGAGCATCCGGCGGTTGACGTATTTTGCGATCAAGTTGGCAAGCGGCGTCGTATCAGTCAGGGCAGCACCGCCAAGCAAGCCTGGCACAATCGACGCGATGACAAGTTCGTTGGTTTCATACTTGGTCCAGATTTCCTTCAGCCGCCAGTCATATTGAGGGCCAAGGTAGGCGAAGGGCGCAATGATGGCGCCAGCACTAACTCCAGTGACAACTTCGAATTCGGGCCGGTCACCGCGTTGGGTCCATCCCGCCAAGAGCCCGGCGCCAAACGCGCCGTCGCCAGCGCCACCGGAAAGAGCCAGTACTTCGACGATAGGCTGGCCGGTAGCGGCGGTGCGGTCGCCAGCGAGCCTCGGCATATTGGGCAGGCGCTGTTTCACCTCCGCGAGGATATCCCGAGGTGACTCGTCGCCCCAGAACCGCACTCCGGGCAAATCAGGGAGCGACGCGATATCTGCAAGCGCCTGATTTGGCACGGCGTTGCGCACATTCAACGTGGCACAGCCCGCAACGAGGCAAGCCGCAGTCACGGCAATTACCCGGGAGACGATCCACCGCAGTTGATAGTGTAATTCACCTGGCAAACTCAAAACTCCAACAAATATCAACCGCTGCTCAAGCGTACACACGCAAAGACGTGGACAATCATGATTACGCGGTCGAAGATCGTAACAGAGTTCACACGACTTCGCCGTGACAGCCCGGCCACGCGGACAATTAAAGCCGTCAGACCAGGAAGGCAGATTGGGTCGCACAAATGCTCGACCCAACCTACGGCTTTGGCTGATCCGCCTTGGAACTTCAAATGGACGAGCAGAAAAATCAGATTCGCCTGCTGCCGATTACGAATTACTTGGCGTGGCCAAGCATTTCCTCGACATAGTCCCAGTTAACCAAGCTATCGATGAACGCTTCCAAATACTTCTGCCGAGCATTGCGATAGTCGATGTAGTAGCTGTGCTCCCAGACGTCGACACCAAGGATTGGGCTCGCGCCGTGCATCAGCGGGTTCTCGCCGTTCGGCGTCTTCATGACTTCGAGCTTGCCGTTCTTCACGGCCAGCCATGCCCATCCGGAACCGAACTGCGTGACACCTGCCTGCACGAAATCGGTGCGCAGCTTGTCATAGCCGCCATAGGTCGTCACGTGGCCCGCGAGCTTGCCCGGCAGGCTTTTACCGCCGCCGCCCTTCTTCATCCATTTCCAGAAGTGCATGTGATTGTAGTGCTGGCCTATGTTGTTGACCACCGGCATATCCTTGGCGTCGAACGCCATCTTGCAAATATCCTCGATCGATTTGCCTTCGTACTTGGTGCCAGCACCGGCAAACTTGTTGCCGTTGTCGACGTAGGCGAGGTGATGCTTGTCGTGATGGAACTGCAGGGTCTCGACCGACATGAATGGTGCAAGAGCGTCATAGGCGTACGGCAGTTCGGGTAATTTGAACGACATGGGGGAACTCTCCACTTGCGCGGGCTTGCGACGGCAAACCACAACTGGTCGGGACCATAGCCGCTTGTGCGCGGTCGGGCAATTTGCCAGTAAACAAGCTGATGCAACCTATGATTTGCCATGACACCAGAACGATGGCGCAGGTTTGAAATTAACTAGCGACGATTGAGGGATGCGGAGCAGCCGCGAGGCACGGCGGTCTTTGTCAACTGGGTGTCTACACTGCGTGCAACACCGGGCACACGGAATACCGCGATGCCGTACGCAAGTACCTTGGCGGTCAACGACCGGAAGCAGCGAATAAAATCGCGAAGCCCAGCAGAGCTTGCTCGGGTCTTTTTCTTCGCATCCAAGCTAAACGCGCACTATGTGTAAGTGATCTGTGGCCGGTTCGGCAGTCGCCGGGCGTCGAGGTCCGCACGACGTGTGAGGAGAGTGTCATGGCAATCTTGAAGCGTGGGATATCGGGCGAACCGGTGCGTCGCCTGCAAGCAAAACTCGGCGTCACAGCCGATGGCAGTTTTGGTCCGGCAACGGAAGAGGCGCTGGAGGCTTATCAAGAAAAAAGCGGCCTCGAGGTCGACGGCATAGCCGGCCCAGATACGTTTACGCATATGGGTCTGGCCGAACTCGTTCTATTGACGCGCGGCACATCGGGTGAGGCCGTTAAAAAGCTGCAGATGTCGCTTGGGCTCACGGCAGATGGTAAATTCGGTCCGGGCACTGAAAAAGCTGTCCGCGAGTTTCAGACCAAGAACGGTTTGGCGGCAGATGGCATTGCGGGACCAGCCACATTATCGAAGATGTCAGCATTCCAATCGATTATCACGCCGGATGTGTTGAGCTACAGCCGCGTCAGCCAGGGTGCTGTCGATGCGTGGCACGCAGCCACCAAAGCAGCAAGTTCGGTTGCCGGTGCTGCGATCTCCGTTGCGCCCCCGGTAATTCCGGCGGCTCCCGAGGTCAAGATCGCAACTGCTGACATGGGCGGCACCCGCAGCATCTGGGATACGATCAAGGGCGTCTTCGGGAAATAAACTAGAAATCCTGATCAGTTCTACTCACGACTGGCAGCGATCTACCTTGTGCGTCAGTGCGTCGCCGCTCACGGCGCAGGGCCGACACTCGCCGCTGGCTCAACTTTCGGATGATGGGCATTCCGACGATTGTCGGGCTGCCGACAACGAGCTAAACGGCTAGGGTGTCATCTCAGCTAGTGTGGTTTCGCCGTTTCCTGCCGGACAGAAAAGCATGTTCAAAAAAATCTTGATCGCCAATCGCGGCGAGATCGCTTGCCGTGTCATCAAGACAGCCCGTCTTATGGGCATAGAGACGGTTGCAGTCTACTCTGATGCCGACCGGGATGCGCTGCACGTCGAAATGGCGGACGAGGCCGTTCATATTGGTCCAGCCGCAGCGTCGCAGTCGTACTTGGTCATCGATAACATTGTCGACGCCGCGCGAACGACCGGTGCGGAGGCCGTCCACCCCGGTTACGGCTTCCTGTCGGAGCGGGAGGCTTTCCCAGTGGCGCTGGCAAAGGCTGGCATCGTGTTCATCGGACCCCATCCTGGCGCTATCGCTGCCATGGGCGACAAGATTGAAAGCAAGAAGGCTGCTGCCAAAGCCAAGGTCTCGACCGTGCCTGGGTATCTGGGCGAGATCCCCGACGTATCCACGGCACTCAAGATTGCCAACGAGATCGGCTATCCCGTGATGATCAAGGCGTCGGCCGGTGGCGGTGGTAAGGGTATGCGCATTGCTTGGTCCAAGGCTGAGGTTGCGGACGGCTTTAACTCCTCGCGCAGCGAAGCCAAATCGTCGTTCGGCGATGACCGCATCTTCATCGAAAAATTCATCGTCAACCCGCGCCACATCGAAATCCAGGTGCTCGGCGATAAGCATGGCAACGTCATCTATCTTGGAGAGCGCGAATGCTCGATTCAGCGCCGC
>JANNRP010000386.1:0-2654 GCA_031401535.1 Hyphomicrobiaceae bacterium
AACGCACGTTGACGTCAGACCGCAGTCTTGAAATCGATGTTGAAATCCAGTGGCAGCGTTGTTTGCCACTCACGTGCGCGCGATCACAGCCAGCCACGCCTTGGGACCGCCAGGGCTGAACGCGAGAAGTCTCGTAGGTGAGGTCGGTTGGGCGAGAGATTAATCGAACGTCGCCAGTCGCATTCAAGGTGAAGCCAATGACAGCAATGCGTGAATACATTGCGATCACAATATCCCTATCACTTGTATTCATAGTTGCCTGCAGTGGCGACCGTCAAACCAAGAAAGCGGCGGCGCCCAAAAGGGCCGCTTCCTCGCAACTGACCACCGCCGCGGTTAAAGTCATCGAAGTTCGACTGGCCCCGTTTCGCACTGCAACTGGCATCGAAACGCAAATAGCCAAGGTAGTAGTTGATCTATCGCTCAAAGTCAGGCTCATGTTAGGTTGCCGCTCAAGCGAGTTGTTTTGCTGAGTTTAGGAGGCACGGATGCCGCGATTAGAGCATAAGTATCACGTCGTGTTGACGGACGAGTCCCGCGCCGATTTGGAAGCGATCACGCGGATGCATTCCGTGGGCGGCGGGGTGGCACTGACGAATTGGTGATTACGTTCTAAAGCCAAGTAGATGGCATGAGTAGCTGAAAAAGGCGGTCGCCCGTGTGCGGGTCGAGTAAACTCGCCCGAAGAAGGCCACGCGGGGTGGCATTCAGGGTTGGCATTTTCAGCCGAACGGGAGACCGCCATGTGCCAGGATATCATTCTTGTGTCGGATTATCACGATGCTCATTGTGTCATTCGCACGGTGGATCGGGTGACTGGTTCACAAACGGTGCGAAAGGTGGCGACAGCCGAGCACACGTTGAATCTAGTTATCGACGAAGCAGCGCAGACGGCGAAGGATCGCGGCGGCCGGCTGATCTGGTTGCAAGAGAGCACCACCGGCTGGGCGCGCGTGAAGAGTTTCCTCAACGGCCGCGCAGAGTTTCTGCTGGCGAATGTGCTTCAGATGCCCCTGCCGCCCAAGGCGCAGCGCCGCAAGACGGACAAGGTGGATACGGCGCGGATTGCGCGCGAGTATCTCAATGGCGAGTTGCCGCTGGCGTTTCAGCCGGAAGCCGCGTGTCGGCAACTGCGTCGCCTGGTGGCATTACGGGAGAATCTCGTCGCGCGCCGCACTTCGCTGCGCAACTGGATCAACCGTTATCTGGCGCATGAAACGTGGGACGACCGTACGGGATTGTGGTCGCAGAAAGGCTTGAAGCGACTGAAAACACGCGAGCTGCCGACGAGCGACCGCTTCGTGATCGACCTCAAGCTCGAAGAGCTGGAGTTGCTCGCCAAGCAACTGGAGAAAGTCGAGCTGCAGATGCTGGAGGTGTATCAGGCCTGGCCCGAAGCGCAGCGCGTCGATGCAATCAAAGGGATTGGTCCGATCTCGGCAGTGTCGATTCTGGCCCGCATCGGCCCGATCGAACGCTTTCCTTCCGCCGAGCAGTTGATCGGATTCGCCGGCCTGGCGCCGGGCATCCGTCAATCCGACGAGAAGTCTCGTGGCGGACGGATCGGCGGCGGCGGGACAGATCTGCAACTTCGGCGTTACCTGATTGAAGCCACTACCTGGGCGCGGACGCTGCCGCGCTACAAGCCCACCTATCAGCGCGTACAAAAACGCCGCGGCAACAAAGTGGGGCGGATCGTCGTCGCCCGCATGCTGCTGCGGAGCTTATACAAAATGTTAGTTGACCAGGTCCCTTTTAGCGCCGAGTGCGCAGCGAGGTAAATCATCGGCCAGTGAATCGCAGAATGCCAAGACGACGGTACGCGTGGATCCATGCGGCGGAGAATCGACCTGACCATTTGGACTTGATCCAACACAAGTAGAGTATCCCGCCGCACTCCTATCCCATCATCAGGCACGGTGTCTCGCGACGCCGCGACCTGCCATAGAAGGCTGAACCACCGCGACCAACGTCAACGCATCCTGCGGAGCATTCCGCCGACATCCTATCGACGTCTGGGGGACGAGGCCCCTCCCCCAGACCCCCTACCCTCTTCCCTGTGGTTCCGGAAAGGTCCGCCATGTAACCAACTCAAACTCAAAAAATCTAACGCACACTTGACGACCCGCCGCTACTCATAGAAGGTCAGGTCCGGTACTCCAGCCCTGACAAATCGATCTTCAATTCTTGTCGACGACGGTGTTTATGTACTCGTCAAAGCCGTCCGGCTTCGAATCGTCAGGGCCGGAGTACCGGACCTGACCTTCTATGAGTAGCGGCGGGTCGTCAAGAATTGAAGATCGATTTGTCAGGGCCGGAGTACCGGACCTGATCTACACAACTTCCGGAACGTTCAGCATTCCGATCTTCAACAATACAACGTATACAGGCGATCGAACATTTACGCTGACTGCCACTGGCGCCGCTTCGGTGGTGGGTACCACAAACAATGTCAGTATTTCCCCGACGAACGGCACGGCGACGATCGGTATCGAAGAAGACGAATGGTACTGGGAGTGAGCATGGTACGCATCATTAGCTTGGTAGTCTTGGTTTCGCTGATGCCGGTTTCGGCGATCAATAAAGCGCACGCGGAGCCCAGGATCTCAGCGCACGTCCCGCGCGCGAGTGACGACGTCGGGGCGGTCAACACG
>JANNRP010000387.1:0-62010 GCA_031401535.1 Hyphomicrobiaceae bacterium
CGCTCGAAGAGCAGCGACGCTTACCCGACGTCGCCGCGCTCAACTTCGAGGAGCGGCTCGGTCTCCTCGTCGACCGTGAAGCCCTCAGCCGCAACAATAAGAGGCTCGGCAGTCGGCTGAAGTTCGCTGGCCTCAGGCAAGCAGCCGTTATCGAAGACGTTGATATGAAAGCAGCGCGTCAGCTCGACAAGCCGCTGTTCGCCAAGCTCGCCGCTGGCGACTGGATCGATCAGCGGCAGAACCTGATCATCATCGGGGAAACAGGCCTCGGGAAAAGTTGGCTCGCGTGCGCGCTTGGGCACAAAGCATGCCGCGATGACCGCGCCGTTCTCTATCAACGCGTACCGCGCATGTTCGATGCCTTGGCACTGGCGCGCGGCGATGGCCGCCATGCCCGGCTGCTGAAGGTCATGAGCCGTGTCGAGCTGTTGATCCTGGACGACTGGGGCCTCGCCAGCTTAACGCAAGACCAAGGCCGCGACATGCTTGAGATTGTCGATGATCGGCACGGTCGGGGCAGCACCATCATCACCAGCCAGCTGGCGGTTGAGCACTGGCATGACGCCATCGCCAACCCGACCATTGCCGACGCGATTCTGGACCGGCTGGTGCACAATGCGCACCGGCTCAATCTGAAGGGAGAAAGTATCCGAAAAACAACCGCCAACAGATCACCGAACCATCTCGGGACTTGACGAAAAGACTCTAGCCTGAGACCCCTACAACCGTCGACGGGAACAGGTGTCCGCAATCACCGTAATGCTGTCCGCCTTGGCGTTTCGCGGCCCGCGGTGCCCGTCGATACAGGTGCGCGAAGGACCCAGCCATCGGCGTCGTAAACCGTGACTTGCTGCGTCTTGATCGACACGATCGCCATGATCGGCTCGCCGGCCTCGCGCGGAGCCGTCATCTCGACCGGGGCGGTCGAGCGCTGCGGTTTCGCACTCGCGTCGGCGCTCAGTGCCGCCAGCGCCGCAACGGCGGCAATCGTTCCGAAGGCTGGATGTCTCGAACGTCGAAGGGTTGATTGCGTCATCGTTGAGAACTTTCCTGCCGCGGCCTAGCTAGATGCCAGTCCATGCCCGCTTCGAGCAAGCGGCAAATCGCTTTACATGCAGATCACCGCTGACTTCATTCTCCTTGCTGCACCGCCAGTTCCTCCGCTGACGCCGCGAGAAGGAATTCACAGGTTAATGTTGGGATTGGGAGCGGCAAGCTGACGCGAATTGGTCCGCTTCGGTCGTCGTCGAAACGGCAGCTTCTGGTCATTTGCGTTATGGTTCAACGGGTTGACCTACGCGATGCAGAGTAAGCCGACACCGGTGAACCGAAGATTCTCAGCGTCGACCGCGGCGGAAGCTCGTCCGCTGTCCCTCCGATAGCTGCGCCGGGTTCGGCATGCCAGCCGATCTGACGAAGCCCAAGCTCAAAGTTGTGAGCAATGGCCGTGGCTCAGATGACCAGCCATCGGCCGCTGGTTATTCTGTGCGGATGACTCAGGCAGCAAGTCCTTCCCCCGCAATTGGCTCCACTATCTCGGTTGTTCATCTGGCATCAGCAATCAGGTCTGCGGCCAAGATGGGGCTCCAAGAGAAGGAAGGCGTCTGCGACAGGGTTTTCGCTACGCAACCCAACCTTCTGGGTTCGGTTTTGGCCGTGCGATCGTTCGGGGTCGACATGGCGACGATTGAGGTCCTACTTGATATTCTCATCGTGCTTCAGTTGGCCGTCGAGGAGAGCGGCCAAGTCCTTGCCACGGTGACAGAGGCAGATCAGGAGCGCGAGTTGCGGCGGTTCAAGGCCTCGGTTCAGTTCGCCGAGGGCCTATCAGGCGATGTATTCGCTCAATTGTTCAAGCAGACCACGGCATACAAACTGGAGCCCTTTCTTCTTGCGCACGTCTTCGATGTGCTCAAGCGCAGCGGTATCGCAGACTTCCGGGATGAAGCATCCAAGTATTCCTTTCTGGCGGCGATGAATCTCGTCAACTGCGTTGCGACCGCAACGCGCATCGGCGTGGGCGCACGCCAATCAAGGTGAGACTGAGCGAAGCAAAGGAAGCCGACCTCAGGCAAAGATCGGCACCTGTGTGTGGTCGTGATACCTCGATCAACGGCCACGGAATCACGGTCCTGAGACAAGCGCCCTTCCTCATTCTGCGAGCAACGACCAGAATGCCGGCTTGCGGGCGTGCTCGCGCTTGAGCCGCGTCATGAACTCGGCGTGGCTCTCGTGACGCCCATAATCCTTAAGGTCGGACTGCTGACTCTCGATCTCCCGCACATGCCGCACTGCATGGCGGTAACGCGTGGATCGTGCCTTCTGCAGCGCGAAATCGATCAGGCGGCGGCGAAGCAGAACCGCGGCCAACGGGTGCCTGCCTTCCAATGCGGATGCAGCCGGGTCGAGCAGCTCGTAGAGATCGCCGTCGATCTCCTCGATGCGGGCATCGACAACGCGAGCCGCGCGGTCGAGCGCCGGCCAGTTGATCAGGAAGGCGAGCGCGGCATGTACGTTGCCGTGGTGCTCCACTTGGGCGAGGGCGGCACGCTCCGCCTCGACGTCGTCGAAATCGCCGAGCTGCCGAATGTAGGTTTTGAGATGCGGCGCGCTCAGATGCCGCTCGAACAATTCGAACCGCAGTGCCTGCGCATCGTCCTTGCGACTGAGCGCATCGAGCACGCCGATCCGGACATCGCTCCATTCGAGCGCCTTGAATTGGCGGTTCCGCTCGTTGGGCGCACCCTGGTCGAGATGGAACAGTGCCTCTTCCGGCCGGCCGGCGCGCAGGAGACGTTGGGCGATTTCGGTCGCAGAGGCCGGATTGGTGAGGTCGAAGCCCACGTAGGTGTCGATGAATGCATCGACATCGCTCTCGCAGTCGGCAATGTCGCGCAGCGCCAGCAGCAGGCCGCTCAGCGAGTAGTCGAAATGACCGGGCCGGACGGCGGCCCGCTTCTCCGAAACGAGATGCGCCCGACGGCGCTCCTCGAGTAACTGGCGCAGGGCGTTCCGCCCTTCGCAACCTAGCGCATCGCTTAGCGCGAGCACGATCCCATCATAGATGCCGTAGCCGTTGTCGATGATCCGCTGCAGAACCATCGGCGCAATGTCGCCCGGCTTGATCTTAGCGCGCTTCAGGAGCGGCCCCAGATCCTGGCATGCAGACCGAAACAGTCCACCGACGCGGCCGCTGCTGTCGTCGAGACGCTCCAAGACGGAGGCATGAAGTTCGATGAGCTGCCAAAGCAGCTCGGCGGCGAGCTTGGGATTCCCGGCGCCGATGGTCTCGACGATCGCCCACCTCAGGCGCTCGAGCTCAGCCGCCAGCTCTCTCGCCTTCTCCGACGACACGAAGGCCCCGGAGCGTCCGATCTGTGCGAGCCGCTTGCGGATCTGATGGCCGACCTCGGTGGACCCGGTCTCGGCGGCGAGCGCCATCTGAATGGCCTGCTTGAGCCGACGGTCTCGCCCCGCTTCCGCGATCAGGATCTCGGCGAGCCGCTTCGCGCCGAGCTTTGAGAGACTTTCAACGGTGAGCTTCGATCTTGCCGCCATACTGCCAGCTCCGTCACGTCGGTCCCCGCACCATGCCTCCGGCAGAGCGTCGATGTTGTCTTGCGAACAAAGTTTTCCACAGATGTAGGCCCGTTGTCGAAGTGCAGAGAAAGCGGCCATTCGCCGTCATTCGTTATCGACGGGGTATGCAGCAGTGAGGCACGACGGCTCAACCCCGATGATCAGACGTGCGTGGATCGAATGCCGAAACACCCTATGCCCGAATCCAACTGTATCGGCGGACCAAACGATCAGCGATTTTTGTCCCCTCTCCGGGTGCATTCAAACCGTGCTGCTTCCGCAAACCCAAAGCCCCGGGCAAGATCTACGCACGCCACTGCCAAAAACATCGCTGTGGAAGTTGATGGAGTGTCAACGGCCTCAAGGGTGCGCGCATCCTGTGACCGAGCGATGCCGTGTCCTTGGTCCGAAGTTCGGGCTTTCTCAGGATACTGCGAGTTCAGCCATTCCTTCCGCGAACTCGACCTCCGGCTGCCAGCCGAGTTCAGTCTTCAGGCGGCTCGAATCCGCTGTGATGTGGCGCACATCCCCGAGGCGATAGCCGCCTGTAACAATGGGTGTTGGTCCGCGGAGTGTCGTTGCGAGCGCTGCCGCCATTTCGCCAACGGTGCGGGGCGTCCCTGAACCGACATTGAACGCTCGGACACCGCGGATGTGGCGCTCGCAGGCCAGAACCGTCGCCGCCGCGATGTCGCGGACGTGGATGAAGTCCCGACGCTGACCGCCGTCCTCAAAAACCTTCGGTGCCTCCCCGCGGCGCAGCGCCGACGTGAAGATGGCGGCAACGCCGGCGTAAGGCGTATCGCGCGGCATGCCGGGGCCGTATACATTATGGTAGCGCAAGGCCGCCACCGAGCCGCCGGTCACGCGGGCCCAGTTGCTGGCATAGTATTCCTGCGCCATCTTGCTGCTCGCGTAGGCATTGCGCGGATCGTGCGGCGCGTCTTCTTGCACAAGCATCGGCTTCAGCGCCTGTCCGCAGATCGGGCACGGTGGTTCAAATTGACCTGATGCCAGAGCGCTTTCTGTCCGCGGGCCGGGCATGACTGCCCCATGCTCGGCGCAAAGGCCGAAGCCCTCGCCATAGACGACCATGGAACTCGCGAGTGTCAGCCGCTGAACCTTGGCCCGCGCCATCGCGGCGAGAAGCACCGCTGTTCCCGCATCATTGGACGACGCGTAATCTGGCAAGTCATCGACATTGACGCCGAGACCGACTTTTGCCGCCAGATGCACCACGGCTTCCACATCGCACAGCGCGCGGCCGACGGCCTCGCCATCACGGACATCACCGGCTTGGAACTCGACATCTGGTGGCGGCGTCCATTGGGTCTTGGCGTGCACATCAGGCCGAAGGGAATCTAGAACGCGGACCTCGTGTCCGCGCGCCAGCAGCTGGTGCAAGACATGCTGACCGATGAAACCCGCGCCGCCCGTCAACAGGATTCTCATGGCGTCGTCCGATCCGTGGTTATTGGGTTTGTGGGTGCTCGCAGCGTGTAGCTGAGCCGGACAAACGTCGTCGTGATTTTCCAAGCGGCTTTCAAGCCGGCAACCACGTCGCCTGAAACCTTCGATACGCCACCCCGGCGGCAGCGATGGTCGACGGGAATCTCGACAATGCGCAATCCATTGGCGGCGGTGCGCATCTGCATTTCGAGGTTCCAGCCGAACGTCTGCTCTTTCATCCCGAGAGCGCGGAGCTGGGCAATGCGCATGGCCCTAAAGGGCGACATGTCGGTAAACCTCACGCCATAGCGCATGCGCATCAGCACGCCAGCAAGCCAGCCCGCAACGATTTGCTGGGGCGTCATGCTGCCGACCTCGCGGGTGCCGCGCAGGCGAGAGCCCATAGTGAAATCAGCTTCGTCGCGGGCGACGGGGCCGATCACAGCCGACAAAAAGCGCGGGACATCGCTGCCATCGCCATCCAGAAAACAGACCACGTCGAAATCCGGCGGCACGGCGGCAAAGCCTGCAGCGCAGGCGCGGCCGTAGCCCGGCTGGGGTTCGCTAATGACGTTTGCGCCAGCCACGGCTGCCACGCGTGCAGTGTCATCAGTGGAACCATTATCCACGACAATGACTAGGTCGACTCCTTCGGCCAACACTTCGCATACCACCCCAGCAATTGGAATGGCCTCGTTGAGGCAGGGAATAACAACCGCCACACGGGAATTTATCGGACCCAACCGCATTTAGTTCGCATCCTGTTGGAGGCTCAAAGGCGGACCGCTGTGCTTGACGCGGCGCCGTGCCGCGCCAGAAACGCGCGTGTCGCGGGGGCGGGTGCACCAGGGATTTGTGAAATCGTTATCGCGGCTCCAGACAATTCATCCTCCAGCATTTTCAGCGAAGCAGCATCGTCGACATCATACCAGCCGGGCACGTTAACCACGGGAAGGCCAATCTCTCTCGCTCGGACGACGGTCAAGTCATATACTGCGTTCGTACTCCATGGAATCTCGGCAAACAGCCGCGCGTGGGGCTTGGACAAGCCAATCAGGGTGTACCCCCCATCATACGCAGGGCTGAGCACCACACAGTCGCCAGTCCGCACCGCCGCGACTGCGTCGTGCAGAATCGACAACGGTAGCGTCGGACTGTCCGAATTGATCAGGATCGCGCCCTCATGGCCTTTCGCCAGCAGATCGGTGATCCCCTGCAAAAGCCGCTCGCCTAATGAGCCGTCCGACTGCAAGGTCAAATCGAAGCCGTCGGGTAGCAGGGATCGCAATCGTGCCTCGGAGCCGAGCGGCGTATAGACGGCGTATCCGACCGCATCGTCCGGCGTCAGCGCGTTGATCGTCTGTGCTAAATCCGAGATGAAGCAGGCCGAGATCTCGGCACACTCTTCGGCGCGAAGTGGCGGACTCAACCGGGTCTTGGATTGCCCCGGTGCCGGTGTCTTGCACATGATCGCAACGGCGATGCTCAAGCAGTCCTCCCCAGGTCCATTCCCTCCAGGCTACGTAGCATGCTCCCTGCGGGGGTGGTGCGTGCCCGGCAAAGGCCCTTCCATCATTTCTCTGTGACTAGACATACTGCAAATGTGCTTTCATGGTGAGTTGTTCGGCGCGTGGCAGGCGAACGCGGTATGGCCTGAAGAATGGAGCACGGCTCGGGGAAGTCCGTGTGCGCGGGGCAAACATGTTGGACAGAATGCGTGAGATCGCACGGGGATTGGGTCCTTTACACGCTCGGTGTCGAGCAAAGCAGCCGCAAGTGACGCTAGCCTTGGTGGCCTTGCTGCTTGTGCTCGCCGCTGCGGTTGCTCCAGCACTGCATAGGTCTGTCGGGGGCATGGCCTGGCTGGGGTTGATCTTCGTCTGGGCCGGCCTCGCGTACGTGGCCGTCCGCATCGCGGCAACGATCCCAGCACGTGCAGCGCTGGCGATCGTGCTCGGTGGGGCAGCGCTGATGCGCTTGCCCCTGCTGATCGAACCGCCCTATTTGTCATCCGACATGTACCGCTATGTCTGGGATGGTCGCGTTCAGGGCAACGGCATCAATCCCTATTTGCATGTGCCAGCGGCACCTGCGCTCGCACATCTGCGCGACACCGCTATTTATCCAAATATCAATCGCGCCGATTATGCGCCAACGATCTATCCGCCGGCAGCGCAGATGCTGTTCTGGTTGATCACGCGTTTTGGCGACAGCGTGCTCGCCATGAAGCTCGGCTTTCTCGCCTTTGAAGCTCTCGCGATGGCGGCGCTCATCGGCATCCTCCGCCAGCTGTCCTTGCCGCCAACACACGTGGTCGCTTTTGCGTGGCATCCACTGACTGTATGGGAAATCGCGGGCAATGCCCACGTCGATGCGGTCCTGGTCAGTCTGATGTTGGTCAGCCTGCTTGTCGCGCTGCGCGATCAGACCTTGGCGGCCGGAGCAATCGCGAGCGTCGCGGTGTTTCTCAAACCAACAGCCTTGCTGTTGATGCCGGTGTTGTGGCGGCCCTGGAACTGGAAATTGCCGCTCCTGCTCGTCGTGATCGGTGGCGCGCTGTACGCGCCATATCTTGGCGCGGGCCAAAAGGTTTTCGGGTTTCTGAGTGGCTACGTCGCCGAGGAGGAACTGGGCTCCGGCGGTGGTTTTCGCTATTTGAAGCTTTTGGAAAGTGTCACGGGAACGATCCCGCATGGTGGAACGCTTTATCTCGTTGCGGCCGCGTTGATCCTTGCAGGGCTCGCGCTGCGCATCGGTTTCCGTGCTGACCGATCCCCCGCCGCGACAGTCCGGGTGACCGCGCTGCTGCTCATCGCGTTTCTCGTTCTGCTGACACCGCACTATCCCTGGTATTATCTCGCCATCGCGCCGTTGCTCGCGTTGCAGCCGCGTATGCTGACACCATGGGTTCTCGTGACCGGTGGCTTTCTTCTCTATGATGTGATCGCGGGTGACCGCATGGCACCGTTTGCAGTGCGCGATGGGGCCTTACACCTGACCGCATCGGCAGCGCTGACTTATGATTATTGGAATGCACGAAGGCTTGAGCGTGCGCCATCGAAGGCCAATTCATGACCACCCCGACACACAGCGACGCCAGAAAGACTGCGTACGTCCTCGCTGGCGGCGGCAGTCTTGGCGCGGTGCAGGTTGGCATGCTCAAAGCTCTTGCGGCACATGGAATGCGGCCTGACTTCGTCGTCGGAGCCAGCGCCGGTGCGATCAATGGCGCATATGTTGCGGCTCGACCGGACCTTATTGGTATCCAGGAACTTGAGCGGCTGTGGACGACGACCAAGCGCGGCGACATTTTTCCACTCAGCTTCCGCACGTTGGCACGCGTGGTTATTCAACGCGATTTCCTGTTGGAAACCGGCGCGCTAGAATCATTGATCGAACGCAACTTGCCGTATCGCCGACTGGAAGACGCGCCAATTCCGATTCACATCGTGACGACAGATTTTCTGAGCGGCGAAATGGTTGTGCTCTCCGTCGGCCCCGCCGCAAAAGCCATTGTCGCATCTTGCTCGATTCCGGCGGCGTTCCCGGCCGTCGCGATTGGCAAGCGCCATCTCGTCGATGGCGGCCTTGTCAGTAATACGCCGATCAAACTCGCCCGCGATCTCGGCGCCACGCGTTTGATCATCTTACCGACTGGCCATGCCTGCGCGCTGCGTCTGCCGCCACGCGGCGCCATCTCAAGTGCGTTGCACGGGTTGACGCTGCTGGTCGCTGGCCAGATCGTGAAGGAACTCGAAACGCTCGATGCCGGCTGCGACTTTCATGTGGTGCCGTCGTTGTGCCCGCTGGGCTCATCAGCTTATGATTTCACGCATTCAAGCGCACTGATCGACCGCGCGGAACAGCAGACGCGGGATTGGTTGAACACCGGCGGCCTGGACCGTTGCGACATCCCCGATGCGCTGCGGCCGCACAGTCACCATTGAGGGCATCGTCAGCCGCTAAAACTCAATTCGCACGTTCAAGCCGGATGTCGACTTCGCGCTCGACATATGTCCATTGTGGTGACGCCCGAAGATGCGCGAGAAGTTCGTCAAAAAATCCGGAGTGCTCGGGCGCGTATTCGAACCACGTCAAGAAATCGAACGGCTCGCCAAGATCGCGACTGTGATACAGCTGGCGCGCGACGGCGGGGAGATATTCCAGGCCCGTTTGCGTATGGTGCGATTGCTCCTCGAGGATCGCGCGGCACTGGTCCTGCGCAAGTTTCCACCATGCCGCGCTTTTCTTGATCGGAATGAGGGCCGCCCGCTGGGCCTGCGCCCGCCCGAGCGCCTCCTGCCGTGACCGAAGTTTCGTCACTTCGCCGCGCGTCGCGTAGCGCAGAATGCTGGTCACGCCCTGCAAGACCCAGGCGGCCAGTGATCGCACCGCCGCGCCCGCTGGAAGAATTTCTAGGCCCGCAGCCGCCACCAGGGCTTGGCCACTAAGGGCCTGTGCCGACAGAATGCGCCATGTGCCCGTCTGAGCGGCAACAAATACATACCGATGATGCATATGGTTACTCCCGCAGCCTGTGGAACCCATTTGAGCGCACGCGCTGCAAATTTCGCGCCGACAGGCCGCAGAAGTGCCGACTTCAGGACAACCGTCGATACCAACCGGCGATCAACCCATTGCCCTTGAACGGACCCCAGGGCCGCCGCGTCAGCAGAGCGTCAAGACCAAGGCTCTTGCCGGCGCTGTTGATCAGGAAAAAGCCCTGCACGAAGACGAGGAAGATGTAGAGCCACGGCCACTCGCCTGGATGCCTGTAGAGTCCAAGCCAGAGGTGCAGCGTAAACAACATGCCGACGGCTGCCATCGGCCGGACGCAGAAGCCGAGGATGAAGGCGATGGCGAGTGACAGCTCGGTCAGATAGACGATCGGGTTGATGACCGCGAGGGCGGGAATGTAGATGTTGGTTGCGATCCAACTATGGGCGCTGAAGGCTGCGTGCTCGGCCAATTGGCGCGTCCAGCCGTCAAGACCGCCCGAGATCGGCAGCGGCAATTTCCAAAGCGATCCCTGGAACCACATCGAACCGATGCCGAGGCGCATGATCCAGGTGCCGACGTGTTCGGACGTGCGTTGCGACGGATCTTCAGACCAGTTCTTCCAGGCGATGTAGGCGCTGCCAAACAGCAGAGCCAGAAAGCCAAGCGTCAGCACCCATGCGAAAAACGGGCCGGCATTGTTGTGATCGCCGGTCTTGCCGAGCAGAAACAGCCACGTGTCATAGAACGGATTGGTTTTCATGCGAGTTCTCCCCCAAGCCGCGGTGCGGCTGTTGCATGGTCTGGTTGGCTGCGAGGCGGCGTGACGTGTGGTCCGTTGAGGGCGGCGCGGGTGCCGTCAGATCAATGGTGATGGCCTCAAGAGCGTCGGACCGTGGCTGCACGGTGCCGATGATGGCAGTTGCCAGATAGCCCGCAGCGCGCAGAGCTGCGACGCATGCCTGAGCACGCATGGCTGGTACGGACGCAAGCAAGCCGCCTGCGGTTTGCGGATCGAACAAGGCGGCATAGAGCGGGTGCCTGCCTGCTTCATCGATGTTGCTGATGGCACGGCGCAGGCGAACATTCTGTGGCTGCAATGATGAGAAGATACCCATGGCCAGGGTTTCGGGGACGCCATCGAGCAGCGGCACGGACTGGAGTTGCAATGTGGCGTCCACGTTCGATGCGCGCACCATTTCCACGAGATGTCCGAGCAAACCAAAGCCGGTGACATCCGTCGATGCCGTTGCGCCGTGCGCTGTCAGAATACCCGCGCCGATGCGGTTCGACGTCGTCATGTGCGCAATCGCACCCATCACCCAGCGGGCCTTGGCTTTGCCGCGCATGTCGGCGGCCAGCAGCGTGCCAGTGCCGAGCGGCTTGGTCAGGATCAGAACCTGGCCGGGTACGAGCCCACCCTTACGCAAGACTGTTTCGCGCGCGATCAATCCGTTGACGGCAAAGCCGAGAGATAGTTCCGCGCCTTCGCTGGTGTGGCCGCCGACCAGCGCACAGCCGGCCTCGTGCAACATCTCGTTGGCGCCGGACATCATGGCGGTCAGATCGGCCTCCACCTTGGCCTCGATCCCATACGGCACGGTGGCAATGGCGAGCGCGGTCTGCGGCTCGGCGCCCATGGCGAAAATATCGCCGAGTGCGTGGTTCACGGCAATTTTGCCGAACAGATAAGGGTCGTCGATGATGGCGCGGAAGTAGTCGACGGAATGCACGGCAAGTTTCGGTCCACCGACATCAACCACGGCCGCATCATCGGGTGCGTCCAGACCGAGCACGACGTCGTCGCGTGGGAAGGGCTCGATGGAGCCGAGTGCGCGGCTTAAAACCGTTGCGCCGACCTTGGCGCCGCAGCCACCACAGCGCATGGCCATGGTGGAGATTTCCTTCATTGCGGCGGCATCGGCGACGTGAACATGAGGACCAGCAGCTGCCGTCGCCATCTCCGGCAGGGCATTGAACTTCTGCAAGAAACGGCGGTCGATCCAGTCCTTTAAGCGCCATACCCAGGCCCCCGAAAATGTGATGCCGTTGCGTGTGCCGATGGCGTTTTCGTCGCCGGTCGAGATTAGGTACAGGGCATTCTTCTGCGGCCGGTGCAGGCGCAGCGGTTCGCTTCTGAGCAGATGCCGGATGTTGGTCGCGAGCGTTGGGCCGCTGCGCACGGCATAGACGCCGGACTTTGGCAGACTGTAACCATCGAGTGAGGCCACGTCGCCGGCCGCGAACACGTTCGGATGCGACACGCTTTGCAGCGTGCGGCCGACACGGATGAAACCGGTGTCGTCCAGGGCCAGTCCTGTTTCGCGCAGCCAAGGCGCGGCCTCAGCGCGTGTGGTCCAGAAAATCTCGTGGAGCGCAACACGCTCGGCCCCGTTCAGAATAGCAATCCCGGCTTCGACGGCAGTGACTTTGCTGTTGACATGGATGGTGATGTTGCGGTTAAGCAAGACCTCGGTAAAGCGCTGCCGCGTGCAGGCAGGCAACGCGGGCAAAACCTCGGCCGACGGCGTGACAATGACAAATGACAATCCGCTGGTATCTTGACCCGCGGCGCGCACGTCGCGGACAAGCCGATGCTGCAGCGCCAGTAGCAATTCGACCCCGCCCGGGCCTGCCCCGATCACACCGATCCGTGCCTTGCCTTTGGCTGCCAGCACGCGCGTGCGCGCCGCTTCGAACCGCGCCAGAAAGCCGTCCACGGGCTTGACCGGAACGGCGTGCTCCGCAACGCCCGGGACCTGCTGCATGCCCGGCGTCGCGCCGATGTTGATTGAAAGGACATCGAACGGTACCGGCGGCCGGTTGTCGCACAGGACGCGCCGACCAGTGAGGTCGAGGCCGGTGGCCGTGCTTTGATAGAGGCGCGCGTTGGCAAAGCGTGTCAGCGGACCCGTATCGATGTGGGCGTCATCGGCGCTGTAGTGACCGGCGATCATGCCCGGCAGCATACCGGAATAGGGCGTGTGCACCTCTCTTGTGATCAGCGTCAACCGGACGCCCGGCTCAGGGTTCATGCCGAACATGCGCAGCACGCTGACGTGGGCATGACCGGCACCGATCAGAACCACGTCTTTCACAATTGGAATGTCTGGCGACTTCATCTTGGAATACCTGCCGGCCTGAGTGTTTGTGCGCCAGCGGCTTCGGCAAGTCGCGTCGGCAGAGTCGATATTTTGAGAGACGCACGAACGAAACGCGACACAGCATCAATGATTGCGGATAGCACGACCGTGGCTGCAATGAGCACGACGGCCACATCGTAGCGCAATTCCGAGATGGCCCCATCGATATGAAACCCAAGTGTACCGACGCCAAGTACACCAAAGATCGCACTCTCGCGCACGATGATTTCCCAGCGATAGAGCAGGTATGCCAGGAACTGCCCGTACATGCGTGGAACCACTTCGAAGGCATAAAGGTTGATGCCCGCAGGCGCATCACGGCGTTGTTCCAACTGGTCGGCATGACGGCCCATGAGATAGCCGATGATGCCACCGTTGTGCACGGCGAGCGCGATGATGGCTGGCAACATTGACGGCCCAAGCACCTGCAGCAGCACGTAGGCCAGCATGTATTCCGGCGTCGAGCGTATAATGACCAGCATAACGCGCCCAGCCGTCTGACCGCCGAGCCCAAGGAACGTGCGCGAAATCGCTGGGAAAACCACGAGCGCCATGATGCCAGCCGCGACCAGCGCGATCTGCGACAGCACCAGTGTCTGCCACGTGCCGGGCAGGATTTTGGTCGTCAGGATCAGCCAAAACCATTTGCCAAGGGCCGCCCAAGTCGCGAGGTCGAGCAAAGCACCGTTGCGCAGTGGAAACGGCACGATGTCGTGGCCAACGAAGCGGATGAGGTTTGTGAGTGCCGACCCGCCGCCAATCGTTTCGGGCAGGAGCAACAGACTCGCGACCAGCAGCAGTGGAACAGTCGCCGGGCGTGCCCAGATGCGGCGCGTGCCGATCAGAAGATAAAAGACGCCGAGCAAAGCGGCTGCCTGTGCATAACGACCCTGTTTGAAATAGCTCTCAAGGTGAAAGCCGATCGTCGGCAGGCCGATGAAGCCGAGGATGAGTGTCGAGCGCATCCCGCATTCGAGGCGATAGAGCGTGTAGGTCTTGAAGCGTTCCAGGACTTCGGGCAGGCGCGCGAACGCGAAGGCTGACACGGCGGACGTGCCAAACGGCAGTACACGTTCGGCGGCGAGATCCGCTTCTTCGAGCATCTCGGCGTAGACCTTGGCGAAGATGCCGGCATAGGGGACGGCAATCGCGAGCACGCCGGTCACCGGCCCGAGACCGAACACCTGGATCAGCAGCAAAGCCCAGAACAGTTCGTGGATTGAGCGGATGACAACTGAAAACCGGCGCACGGCGGCACTGCGCGGGTAGAGGATCGCCAGACCAAAACCAGCGGCAGATCCAAGACCGACGCCGACCACGGCGAAGGCAACGGTCCAGATGACACTCCAAAGTTCAATCGCTCTGATGTCCGGCGTCAAAATTCCCCAGCTGAGGCGTTTGAGATCTGCCCATGGATTAAGAGCGGTGACAGCGATATCAGCCACCAGCAGGCAGACGATGGCGGCGGCCAGTAACAGCGCGCTGACGCTCGCATACGTGAGGCGCATCATGGAACGGCACCGCCGAAGTGCCCGATCAGGTCGCGCGCATTCAAGGCTGAGCTGCGCTCGTCGATGATCTTGCGGCCAGCCTCAAGAACGATAATGCGGTCCGCATGCTCAAAGGCAAGACCGACGTCGTGCAAGGCCAAGACCAGCGTGCCAAAACGGAGGCGCAACAGGCGTAATATGTCGCCGCCTTGGACACTGTCGAGTGCCGAAACCGGCTCATCGCCGATTAAAATCGGCCGACCGTTGTAAAGCGCACGCGCCACCGAGACACGCTGTTGCTGTCCGCCGGAGAGAGCGCCCGCCTGCTCGCGCAGTTTCTCGGCCAAACCAACGTCGGTGAGGACGGACGACACCTGCGCCAGCTCATCGTCGCGCGGCCACACGAGATTGCGCAGATTATAGGCCGTTGAATGGCGATCCAGACGCCCCATGTAAACGTTATGAAACACGGACAGCGGTTTCACCAATGCTGCGGCTTGCGGCACGAGGGCAACGTGCCTCGGCACCTGATCATAGAGGAGGCCAAGCAACGTCGATTTGCCTGCACCGCTGCGGCCCATGATAGCCACGCACTCGCCAGCCTCAACCGACACCGATACATCATGCAGTACCGGCCGGCCTTGATAGCCGGCCGATGCATTCTCAACCGCGAGGGCTATGTCCCCGACCATACGCGCGCCCCCGCCCAATGCTGCTCCGCAAAGCGGGAGCTCAGTTGATTAGCCCGATGGATTTGCCGACATCCTCGATGGCCTTGTAGTCGCTGTTCTTGGCGGGGATAAACTTGGAGCGGTCGAAGATTGCCAGCATCTTGGGATCATCAATGCCGAGGATCACAGCTTGCAATTTGTCCTTGAAGCCAGCACCGAAGGTCTTGTCGAGATCACCACGCGCCACCCAATGATAGTCGGGGAAATCCGGCGTCTCCCAGATCGGGTGCACCATCTTTGTATCGACCTTGCCGGCCTTCACTTCCTGGTCCCACACGACGTAACTCAACACGCCGACCTGATAGGCACCGGACTGGACGAGTTGGATCGTTTTGCTGTGGTCACCCGAATACCCAACGCGCGAGAAGAAGGCTTCAGGTCCTTTACCCGTGGCTTGCCGGAGGAAGTGTTCTGGGAAAAGGCGGCCGGACGTCGAGGAGCGCGAGCCGAACGTGAAGGTCTTGCCTTCCATGGCTTTGGGGAAGTCTTTGCTCGGCATAATGCCAGCCGACACATTGGCGATGAAGTAACTCTTGAAGGCGGGATCTTCGGCGCCTTGGGCAATGGCGTCGGAACCCGGAACTGACAAGCGCGCCTGCACGCCGGTCAGGCCGCCGAACCAGGCAAATTGCACTTGGTTGTTGGTGAACGCCGTCACGGCAGCTGGATAGCTCTTCACCGGCAGATATTTGACGGAGACACCGAGCTTGGCCTCGAAGTATTTGGCATAGATCGAGAACCGCTCCACCAGGCGGGTTTCATCCTCGTCGGGGATGGCCGTAAAAACGAGGGTCTGCGTCTGGGCATGCGCCAGACCGAGAGGTGTGGCAGCGGCCAGCGCCGCCAAAGAAGCTGTTACAGTGCGTCTATTCATGTGAGTCCCCAAAGGTAGATCATAACGCGACACACTTGCCATAGCAGCAGATCAGTCCAGGACACTTCTCACGATTGGCCCGATGTCTATCACAGTTCAGTCAGGAAGCGCCGGGACCGCCGGTCCCAATGCTAATCGACACGCACTGTGCCGACGAACGCAATGCCCTCAAAGCCGACAGCACCGGTTCCCTGTTTCTCCTCAACTGCGGCCACGAAGCGGTCGATCACCGAGGTGGCGCGATCTCCGACCGCGTCGATTTGCGCCGCCATCCCCGGCGCAAACCGGAGCCGCTCGCCGAGCCACCGTGCTGAGGGAGCCCGCAGCGTCGCACGGTGCGGCTCGATCTCAACGGTGCTGAACCCGGCCGCGCGGAATAGGGCCTCGAAATCCGCGCGTTCGCGATAGCGCAATTGCGCCGGTAAGGTTGAAGCAGCGGCGCTCGGTTGGACGGCTTGGATTGCGGCCCTGAGCTGCGCGGCAAGCTCGTAGTGCTGCGGCTCGGTCCATGTGACAACGGCAACCCGTCCCCCGGGGCGCACTACGCGCCGCATTTCCGCAAGACCCCGCACAGCATCGGGAAACAGTATGACGCCGAAGATCGACACTGCCGCGTCGAATGTGGCCGCCGGATAATCGAGCGCTTGCCCGTCCATCACGCTTGCCGTGATCGGCAAAGACTCGGCTTCTGCACGCATCGCGATGCGCGCGACCATGGCACCTGAGGCATCAATGGCCGAGACTTTGCAGCCGCGTCTGGCCAGTTCCAGAGCCGCGCCGCCACTGCCTGCGCCGACATCAAGGACTCGCAGGCCCGGTGTGATGGTCATGGCTGCAATAACGTTGTTGGCAAAGGCAAGACTGAATGGCTCGAACACGGTTTCATACACCGAAACGTGATCGTTCCAGGCCTCGGGACGCTGATCGGGTTGGGCAGCTAGCGGTATCATTGGCGCGTGTCCGTCATTATAAGTCGTCTGGTCACTACCTGACCACCCCACCACAGCATCGTCCAATCACAGCTTCATGAGAGCAGCCAATGAGCCTATTCGCCGTGCAGGCGCAGCCGACCGAGCAACCGGCGCCGACGCAGTTCGCCATCGGCCTCGGTTTGACCAACGAATGCAATCTCAGCTGCGCGTTCTGCTACCGCGATCCGGATCGCGTCGATCGGCTGTCCATCGAGCAAGTTCGCTCAGTGATGCAGCGGATGCCGGTACGCTCGGTGAACCTGGGCACGGGCGAAAATGGTCTGCATCCGGAATTCAAGGCTATGATCGACTATCTCAAGTCGCAACCGATCAAGTTGACCATGACGTCCAATGGCTATTCGGTCGCCGCTGTCAGTGACGCCGACCTTGCATTCTTCAAAGACATCGAACTTTCCCTCGACTATCCGACCAAGGCCGAACAGGACCAGCAGCGCGGGGATGGCAATTGGGATTTGCTGCACGAACAGGCCGCCCGTTGCCAGCGACTTGGTGTGCCCGTGACCTTCATCGCAGTCATGATGCAGACCAATTTTGATCGGCTGGCCGAGATCGCGACCATTGCCAAGCAGTACGACGCGCCTCTCCGCATCAACGTCTATCAGGCTGTCCGCACCGACAAGTTCGCATTAACCTATGACCAATACTGGAACGCCTTCGAGGCTTTGTTCGCCAGGACCGACGTGATCGCCGTCGGTGAGCCCCTGGTGCGCGCCATGGCCGGAATGCCGCCACGCACGGGCGGATGCGGTGTCGCGACAGTCCGTGTAACGCCGCGTGCCACCGTCCAGCCCTGCGTCTACTGGCCAGGCAAAGGCGAGCCGCTTGATGTGCTTCTAGATGTCGGCCCGGACGTGGTCGGCAGCGCGCCCTTCATTGCCGCACGATCAGTGCCGAGCGCCTGTGAAACCTGTGCGCACGTCGCCGCCTGCCGCGGTGGCTGCGCCGGCCGGCGGCGGTTGATGGGCGCCCTGGACAAACCCGATCCCTATTGCCCGATCGTGCGCGGCGACACACGCAAGCTCGCGGTCCAAATGGCGCCTGCGCGCGAAATGCCGAAGTTGGAAAGCGCCTGCACAACGATCGTGATGGCGCGGTGAGCCGACGGGTCAGCGATGTCACGCCAGTGCTGGAGAGACCTGATAGTCCTCAGTGTGCACCAATACAGAGTGCGGCGTGACAAAGATGATGCCGTAGGCGGCGGGCTCCTCGACTGACAGCGAGGCGTCCTCGCTATCAAAGGTCATCGGCTGCTGATGGACTGGACTCTTATAGACCGAGAATGGGATGCCCTGGATCGAACCACTGATAGTCCGATGGATATGGCCTGCCACGATGTGGCGAACGTTGCCGCGCCGCAGGACGATGTCGAAGAACGCGGCCTCATCCTTCAACCGGATGGTACCCATGCCGCGAAAGCCGACCGCATGCGGGGGATGATGCATGAAGATGATCGCCTGCCGCCGCGCCGGCAGATCGAGCGCGGCATCGAGCCACGCCAGCCGATGACGGCACAGCGCACTGTGGTGGATCTCGCCGTGGTCGTAGGGTGGGCCGTGAAGCGTATCGAGATAGATCAGCCGCAGCGGGCCATGATCGAGGCAGCGTTGAACAAAACCATTCGCGTCCGTCGGTGTCTCGGGAAAGGCGGCCCGGAAGGCGTCGCGGCGATCGTGATTGCCGAGCAAAAACGAGATCGGAATGGTCACGCCGACCAAGCGCGTTCGCAGCTGGTCATAGGCTGCGCGGTCGCCGTGGTGCGTCAGGTCTCCGGTGATGATCAGGTGGTCGGCGTCGGCATGGCGGTGGCGGATGTGCACGAGCGCTGCGGCAAGACGTTCCTGAGGATCCAGGCCAAGGATGGTCTCACCGGCCGGTGTCACGTGGAGGTCCGTGAGGATGATCAACTTGAGACGCTCTGTGCCGGGCATGGTATCCTCGCTTTTCTGGAAACAGGTCGAGACGCGACGCGCATGAAACACAGGACCGTGGATCGATGATCGTGCAAAAATCGCTGTCGGCGGACATTCTGTTGTTCGACATGGACGGAACGTTGCTCGATGCGACGGCGGTCATCGCGCGCATCTGGACGACATGGTCTGCGCGCCATGGCGTCGACGCATCACACCTGCTCGAGGCGTCCCGCGGCCAGCGTGTGTCCGAGACAGTCCGCACGTTTGCGCCGCCTGGCATAGATCTCCAGGCCGAGGAGCTATGGCTGTCGCGGCAGGCTCATGTGGAGACACTGGAGCCCGCGGCGCTGCCAGGGGCCGTCGCGTTTCTGGCCGCGCTACCACGGGATCGCTGGGCGGTTGTGACCTCGGCTGAACGAAGCCTGGCGGTCAAATGGCTGACTGGCGCCGGCCTCCCTCTGCCGCTCGTTCTCATCGCGGCGGCCGACGTGACGACGGGCAAACCGCACCCTGCAGGCTATCGTCTTGCGGCGGAACGGCTTGGTTGCGACACCAGCCGGGCCATCGTCTTCGAGGATGCGCCTGCCGGAATAGAAGCCGCTCGCGCGGCCGGCGCAGGGGTCGTGGGTGTCGCCAACCGGGCCATTGCCGCCTGCCCGGACCTCGCACTCTGGGTGACGGATTTCCTGACGCTCAGCGTCGACGTCGACGAGACGCAACGCATCACGCTTTACTCACGGGCCTGAGGCAGCAACCGCTGGCGCATCAGCAGCGATGGCCTTCAAACAGCAATCCGGACCATGACCAAAACACCTCCGATCCTCAAGAACAAGCACTACGATGAGGCCTCGACGTTCGTGCCTGAGAACCTCCTTCGCGAGGCGCGCCGCCAGAAGGGATTGACAACGACAGCGGTGCCGAAGGTCTGCGTCCTTGATCCGGATGGCGACATCATCCGGCATATGCAGAGAGCCGGGCGCGTCACACGGGATCCGGATTGGGCATGCTACCATACCGAGTTGTATCGCATGACCCACGACGGCATTCGGCTCGGCATTGTGCCGTGCGCCGTCGGGGCCTCGTTCGCCGTTCTGGTTGCCGAGCAACTGCTTGCCTCGGGCTGCCAGTTGCTCGTCAGCGTGACATCGTCGGGTCAGCTCATCGCGTTGCGACCGCCGCCTTACTTTATTCTGATCGAACGATCCCTGCGAGACGAGGGTACAAGCTATCACTATCTCCCACCCTCCGAATACAGCTCTGCCGATCCAAAACTCATCGCTGTCTTGGCGAACGCATTTGCCGGCTTGAGCGTTGTCGTGGAGCGCGGCGACACTTGGACGACCGACGCGCCGTTCCGCGAGACCGCAGCCGCAATTGCCGCCATGAAGGCAAAAGGGCTGCTCGCGGTCGAGATGGAGGCTGCCGCCCTTTATGCCTTCGCGGCCGCACGCAAAAAGCCCGTTATCTGCTTCGCGCACGTCACCAACCAGATGGCGCGGATTGAAGGTGACTTCGAGAAAGGTGAGGCCGACGGTTCGATTGATGCTCTATCGGTTGTGACGGCGGCGGCGAAAGCGTGGGTGAATTTACACTGACTGCTCGGGCTCTGGACTTGCGAACGTGTGGCGCCAGTTGAAGGCTGTATTTGCGTACGACGATCAGGCGATGTTTCCCGCAACGCCCAGACGCACACGTGCTTGACGCTATACTCCGGCAACCGGACGTGGTTGATCGCGAGCACGTTGTCGGCGACCTTGCTCAATCGACTTCCGGTGCTCTGTATGAGACTGTGCGAAAACGGCGCCGAAAATCAACCAAAAACTCCGCTCACGTCACAACTGCAACCATCCGCCAATCTGCCCCGTTTCGCGCCTCAAACGCACCCAATGGCCTCCTGGAAGCTGTCCTAAGGCCTACAAACAATGATAAAAAGGCCACGATGGCCTTCAGCAGGTCCTTCACACCGACGATCGAGAGCACGCGTTTGATGTTGTAGGCGAGCACATGCAACGCCATCTCGGTCGCGACGTGCTTCAGCGTTTTCATCTTGAAGTGTGTGGCGCCCATCCAGGCCTTCAGTGTGCCGAAGGGGTGCTCCACGGTCTCGCGCCGCACCTGCATCTGACCGGGCTTTTCGTCGAGCCGTGCTTGCATGCGGTCAAGAACGTCTTCGCGTTCCCACCGCTTGATGCGACGCTCCTTGCCGGTCGTGCAATCGCGCTTCAACGGACACGTCGCGCAGACGTTGGTCCAGTAGCTCCGCATTTGCTGACCTTTCTCTTCGGTCGTCATGCGGTACGTCAGATGATTGCTGGCTGGGCAAACGTAGTGATCCTTGGCCGGATCATAGGTGAAGTCGCGCTTGTCGAAGCGGCCTTCTGCTTTCGCGTTAGATGTCGCCACCTTCGGCACATTGGCCGTAATGCCGACGTCCTCGCACGCTGCAATTTCCAGATTGTTGAAGTAGCCTTTGTCGGCGATAACCTCGACGGTCTTGGCGCCGAATGCGTCCCTCGCATCCTTCGCCATGGACGACAGCTGACCTCTGTCGATGCCGACATTCGTCACCTTGTGCGTGACGATCAAATGGTTCTTCGTGTCGACCGCACTCTGCACGTTATAGCCGACGGTGTAAGCGCTACTATGGCTCTGCGATGTCATCGCGCGTGCGTCGGGATCTGTCAGTGAAATCTGGTTCTCGCCGGATGCTTCCAGCTTCGCCTCCAACGCGGCCAACGTTTGAAGCTTCTCCTTGTAACCTTCGATGCGATCCTTGATCGCCGCAATCTGCTTTTCAGGCACAGGCACGCCGCCAGCCTCCACCTGCCGATCTGCACGATCGAGTTCGGCCAGATAACGATCGACGACATTCAGTGAAAATAAAAAATACTGTGAAATCAATGAATTAAGGTTGGTGGAGCCGAGGGGGATCGAACCCCTGACCTCTGCAGTGCGATTGCAGACGCCGCATTACATCGGCCGCGTCGAATTGAACTGGACTTCCAAAGGGAAGCACGCATTGCTGTGGTTGTCGCCAGCGACGTGCTGATCGCGGCTGAATGGCATGGCTCGCCTCGCAGATTGCGGGGCTTCGGGTGGTGCGGGCGTCAATTCTGACGCTTCGCGCCATATGGAGCCCATACCCAATGCCAACCGAAGCCAACGAGACCCTGTCTCTACCGAAGCGCCGTCAGAAGGCGCTGAAATCCACCGCGAAGCAGAGCGCATTCGCTGAAAGGCAGCGCACCAGCACGATTGCCTCACCACTGCCAAGTGCCGCACGTCGCACCAAGCAGGCCGACGTGATCGCACTTCTCAATCGGCCCGATGGCGCAACCATTTCCGACCTGTGCGATGCCACCGGCTGGCAGCAACATAGTGTGCGCGGCTTCCTAGCGGGAACCGTCAAGAAGAAGCTCAGATTGACGCTGACTTCCTCGAAGGGGGATGGGCCCCACCGCCGCTATCGCGTCGTGGCCCGACGCGGCCGATGACATGAGCGGATCAGACTTCGACCTCGCGGCCGAGGTCGAACGGCTCGAGAGCCTGAGCCACATCGACTTGCGCGAGGCCTGGCGGCGTCTTTATCAGACGCCGCCACCTCAACGCCTCAGCCGCGAAATTCTGCTGTGAGGCATCACCTATAAACTGCAGGAGCGCACCTTCGGCGGTCTCTCGAGATCGTGCCTTCGCCGCCTCCAACGTGGCGGCGAGAAAGCTTCTCAGGGCAGGGACCGCTCCCCCGGCGTCGTGCCGAAGCCCGGCACACAATTGGTACGCGAATGGCATGGCGTGACACACACGGTGATCATCCTCGCCGATGGTGTCGAGTGGAGGGGACGCCGTTACAAGTCCCTCTCGGTCGTCGCCTGCGAGATTACCGGCGCGCATTGGTCAGGACCAGGATTCTTCGGCCTGAGAGCAGGAGCATCGAGTGGCTAGCCACGCTCGGCTCGACGTCGTGCGCAGGACCTTCGCCGACCTTACCGGCGCACTGGAGGACGCGGCGGTGCTCACCGCGGAGGGCCAGGCCAGTCGCGTTGATGAGCACCGGCAGCGTGACGGTCTTCTTGCAGCGGTCAGCCTCATAGTTGTGCGTTTGCATCGGCTGATGAGGCGGCTCGAATGAATCGGGTCGCCTGTGCCATCTATACACGCAAGTCGTCGGAGGAGGGGCTCGAGCAAGCATTCAATTCGCTCGATGCTCAGCGGGAAGCGTGTGAGGCCTACATCACGAGCCAGAAGCACGCGGGCTGGGTGCCCGTGCGCGATCTCTACGACGACGGCGGCCTCTCCGGCGGCACGCTCGAGCGTCCCGCCCTCAAGCGGCTGCTCGCTGACATCGAGGCCGGCAAGGTGCGCATTGTCGTCGTCTACAAAGTCGACCGCCTGACACGCTCGCTCGCCGACTTTGCTAAGATCGTCGAGGTATTCGATGCCCACGGTGCCTCGTTCGTCTCGGTGACGCAGCAGTTCAACACGACAACGTCCATGGGCCGGTTGACCCTCAAAATGCTGCTCTCGTTCGCCCAATTCGAGCGGGAGGTCACCGGCGAACGCATCCGCGACAAGATTGCCGCATCGAAGGCCAAAGGACTTTGGATGGGTGGCGTCGTTCCTCTCGGCTACGATGTCAGGGACCGAAAGCTCGTCGTCAACGAGGTCGAAGCCGGGACCGTACGCACAATATTTCGGCGCTACGCCGAGCTGGGATCGGTCCGGCTGCTTGCGCACGAGATCGTCCGGTTGGGAATTGCCGGCAAACGTCGCGCCGCGGCCGCCGGTGCCGCTATCTCCCGCGGCGCTCTCTACCAACTACTGCAGAACCGAATCTACCGCGGCCAGATCGCCTTTAAGGGCAAGATCTATCCGGGCCAGCACGATGCCATCATCGACGCCGAACTTTGGCAGATCGTGCAGCAGAAGCTTGCTGCCAACCGGCAGGCCCGCACCCTATCCGTTGGCGCCGAGGCTCCGAGCCTACTCTGCGGGCTCATTTTCGATGCCGACGGAAACCGAATGACCCCGACGCATGCCAACAAGCAGGGACGGCGGTACCGCTATTACATCTCGGCCAGCCTAATCAATTGCGACGAAAGCGGACCGAATGCGATGCGCGTTCCTGCGAGCGACGTAGAGGCCGTCGTGCTCGATCAGCTGCGCTCATTCCTCTCCGAGTCGAAAGCCGTCGCCGACGCACTGCTCCCCTTCGGGCCGACCGCCGGACAACTCGATCGAGCATTGAGCCGCGCAGCGGAGTTCGCGGTACGATGGCAGTCGATCCCACCTGATGAAATGCGTGCGCTGGCCCATAGGATGGTCGCTCGCGTGGTTCTGAAGCCAGATCGCATCACCATCGAGATTGGCACGCTCGGTCTCGGCGACACGCTCGGCGTCAGTATTGCTCCGGCAGATACGCCGCAGCAAACCGTTGTGCTGTCAGTCGCGGCCGCACTGCGCCGGCCCGGTAAGGGGAGGCGGCTCGTTATCAGCGAGGGCAACCGCATGGAGATCAATCCGCATTTGGTCCAACTGCTGCAAGAAGCCTTCGCCACTAAGGATCTCCTGCTCGCCGATACCGATGAGAGCATGAACGCCATCACGGACCGCCTCGGCAAGAGCAAGGGGCACATGACCGTGCTGCTGCGACTTTCCTATTTGGCGCCGTCGATCGTCAATGACATTCTCGCCGGACGTGCCCCCACCGACCTTGGCCCGCATCGTCTGAGGCGGCTGTCGAAGGACCTGCCGCTCGACTGGGCCGGCCAACGCCGATTGTTGCGCCTCGATGGCGCCGACGGCGCTTGAACCTTTCCGCCAGATCGCCAACCGCCTGTGCCGAAAGTGGCGTTCCGAGACGCTGGGCCAGGAAACGCGCACGACGGACGCGAATCGCGTCTCTGGCTAGGCTCAGGCCGATGCAGATCCCGCTAACCTCCGGAAAGGCCGGACGAATTCCAAGGTGCAACAGATATGATATTTTCTAGCCAATTTAAAAGGTTGTATGGTGGACAGGGCTGGATTCGAACCAGCGTAGGCGAAGCCAGCGGATTTACAGTCCGCCCCCTTTAGCCACTCGGGCACCTGTCCATCGCCGCGAGGTGCAGCTTACGTCGTCGCGCCGAAGGGTACAGCGCGATGAACACGGGCGGTTATCGTAAGCACGGCGTCGGATGTCAATTGGAAAAGCCGTCGCCGCGGGGTATGGCAACACATCCCAACACCGCCGCTCTCGGCGTCAACCAAGCGAAACCACCATGTCCAAGTACGATTTCGGCTCCCGGCGTCACTCTGGCGGGCGTAACCGCGATGCCCACGATGGTGATCGGCCAGCCGCCGACGACGGTCCCACACTGATTTTCGGGATCCACGCAGCCGAGGCAGCCCTGCTCAACCCCGCCCGTGTTATTGCCCGTGCGCTGGTCACCGACAATGGCGAGAACCGCCTCAAAGACGCTTTCGCCGTGCGCGTCGACCGGGCCGATACCATGCGCGTCGAGCGCGTGATGCCGCGTGATCTCGACCGGCGGCTCGGTGTCGACACCGTTCACCAAGGCGTTCTGCTGGAGACCGAGCCGCTGCCGGAGCCGACGCTCGAAGGCTTTGCCGATGCAACAGGTCAGCCCGGCCCGCTAATCGTGCTGGATCAGGTGACCGATCCACATAATGTCGGTGCGATTCTCAGGTCTGCGGCCGTGTTCGGCGCCCAGGGGTTGATCATGACACGGCGCAACAGCCCGCCACTCGGAGGAGCGCTTGCCAAGACCGCGTCCGGTGCGCTGGAGCACGTGCCGGTGCTTCTGGTTCCGAACCTTGCCCGGGCGCTCGCTGAATTGGGCGAGCTAGCCTTCTGGCGCGTCGGGCTCGATGGTGAGGGCGACAGGATCGTCGAAGCTGAGCCGTTCACGGGTCGTGTCGCGATCGTGTTGGGCGCGGAAGGCAAGGGCTTACGGCAACTCACACGCGAACACTGCGACGTGCTGTGCCGCATCTCGACTGACGGCGCTATTGCAAGCCTGAACGTGTCGAACGCCGCTGCCGTGACGCTGCATCTGGCCGCCATGCGGCGCCGGGTTGCCAGCCAGAAGGTTAGCGGTCAATAGCGTGTTACTGAAATGAAAAAGGGCGGCACCAAAGCGATGCCACCCCTCTCAATCCAGCTACGCTGACCAACTAGCAATTTAGTTGCAGACGGTGCGGCTTGGCTCGCACACCTGTACGCCGCGACGGCAAACTTCCTCACCGTACCGGTTAATGAAGCAACGGCCTTCACGCCAGTGGCAACCGCCACCAACCTTGTAGCAACCGCTGCGGTAATAGGTGCGGCCCGATGCATTGGCGCTCGCGGCGCCGATGGCCAGTGCACCTAATACGCCAAGGCCGACAATAGCAGCCGTGCGGCCGCCACGGGCTTCGGCTGACTGCGACATGGATGTCATGCCGAGGCCGAGCGCCATTGTCAGTGCCAGTGCGGAAGTAGCGATCTTCTTGAACATGGGTCTGTCTCCCCTTTCGAGCGATGTGGCAGGATGGTGTAGTAAGCGCGCCAAAATAATTTGGCACACCCGGCTAGTGACATGGGAACCCCTGCTCCCTGTGAGCAGATAAACTCAAGCCATATGAATGTGGCATGAACGCGGTAAAACCACCAACACCCAGGATGCTAACGCGTCGGTGGAGCAACGACAATCACCAAAGCCAAATATCGTGACTGTAAACGCTACGCGGCGCATGGTGACCATGATGAGACCGTGGTACGGCATGGCGGTCCGTGGTGTAGCCCCAGGCCGGGTAGTACTTCGGCAATTGGTAATGCGGCTGGGGGCGATGACGCATTTCATGTGCCGGCCGCCAATAGCCCGAGTTGTAGGCCGGATAATAACCGCGATGTCCCGGTCGATACAGATAGGGATCAGTCGTGCCGTGCACGCGATAAACGTGATGGTAGCGCGGGTAATAAACGTGGTGGTTGATCACCCGCTCATGGCCATAACCAGCGGGTGGATAAGACCTGTGCAGGTCGGTCGCTTCGGCACGCCCGAGGCTTGCGAGGCCAGCTGAGACGATGACGGTCAATGCCGTTGCCAGATTCTTCCAACGCATAAGAGACTCCTGAAACGCAAAACAAAGACAGGGACGGAAGCTCAAGTTTTCTTAACTCTAATTCACACCGGATTGGCTAACAAAGGTTTAATGCGAGGGCAAAAAAATTGCAGCGCACCGGGACCAATCTCGCCATATCGGCGTAGTCCTTAATCGAATACTCACCCTCTTCGGCACAAAGTCACCGTTGCATTCCGCCAGAGTCATCAGGTGGACAAAAGGGTGTCGGTTGTGTCGCGTGAACCGAATAATACTGGGTCTGCCACCGTCGACGAGTCGACGGAGCGGATGAACGCGGCCATTCTCCGGCTTCAGCAGCTACTGGATAACCCTGGGCCCGGTATCAAGGTTAGTCGTGTTGGCCAGCCCCCCTTGCAATCCATCGCCGACCCGCTGGAGCCAATGGCGCCGCTTGCAGCGACCGCCCTCCCACCAGTGGCAACCGCGTCGCCTTCTGCTGCCAGTTCTACCAGCTTTGCCGCCCGCTTACGCAGCCTTGTCAGCGGCGACGTCAAGCCACCGTCGGCTGTCACAGCGCCTGCAGCCAAGCTCGACATGTTGCCGGGCGAAAGCGAAATCCGCTCGGCCATCCGAGCGAGCAAGCGAGCATTCAAGGCGACTGGGCTCTACAGCCTCGTGATCAACATGCTGATGCTGGCTGGCCCGCTATTTATGCTCCAGGTCTACGACCGCGTCATGACCTCGGGCAGCATGCCGACTCTGGTGGCGCTGGCGCTCATGACCGCCGGCCTCTATGGCATCATTGGCGTGCTCGAACTGGTACGCAATCGCATCATCGTGCGCATCGGCGTCGAGGTTGACAGCCGCCTCGGCGACCGCATCTTTCAGGCCTCGCTACGGCGCAGTCTGCTCGGACCTGGATCATCACTGCAAGCACTGCGAGAACTCGATAGCCTCCGCCAGTTCCTTGCCGGCCCAGGCCCACTCACGTTCTTCGATGCACCATGGACGCCAATCTATCTGCTCGTCATTTGTTTGACCCACTGGACGCTCGGCATTGCCGCCATTCTGAGTTCGGTGCTGCTGATCATCATCGCATGGCTGAGCGAAAGCACCAGCCGCATGCCGCTGCAGAATGCCGGGAAGGCCGCCGCACGCAGCTTGGAACTGGCCGAGACCGGTCAGCGCAATGCTGAAGCGATCACCGCCATGGGTATGCTGAGCGCCTATCGTAGCCGCTGGCAGCAGGTCAACGGCGAGGCCCTGGCTTGGCAGATCGTCGCGTCCGACAGGCTCGGCACATTGTCATCGCTATCAAAAACAATGCGTCTGCTACTGCAGTCTTTGATGCTGGCAATCGGTGCCGCGCTGGCGATCAAAGGCGAGATTTCCGCTGGCTCGATTGTCGCGGCAACAATTATTTTCGGCCGTGCGCTGGCTCCCGTCGAACAGGCGATCGGCCATTGGCGCTCGTTCGTCAAGGCGCGCGAAAGCTATGCCAAGCTCGACGAATTGTTACGGCGCGAACCCGAGCCGCCGGTCAAGACCGCATTGCCGCCACCCAAAGGCCACTTGGAGGTGACGGGTCTCCGGGTTGCTGCTCCCGATACGCGCACATTGATCCTGTCGAACTTAAACTTCGAAGTCACGCCCGGTCAGATGCTGGCAGTGATCGGACCATCGGCATCGGGCAAATCGACGTTGGCGCGAACCCTGGTCGGTATCTGGCCACCGTTCGGAGGATCGATCAAACTCGACGGTGCCCGGCTCGACCAATGGAACCAGGAAGATCTTGGCCAATACCTTGGCTACTTGCCGCAGGACGTCGAACTGTTTGCCGGCACCGTCAAGGAGAACATCTCCCGCTTCCGCGCCGATGCCGCAGATAGCAACGTGATCGAGGCCGCCCGCATGGCGCACGCACACGACATGATCCTGGCGCTGCCGCATGGCTACGATACCCAGCTCGGCAACTACGGCACGTATCTGTCGGCCGGCCAACGCCAACGCATCGGTCTTGCCCGCGCCCTTTATGGCGACCCAGCGCTCGTGGTGCTCGATGAGCCCAACTCCAATCTTGATCGCCTCGGTGACGAGGCCTTGGCGTCCGCGATCGACGGTATGCGCTTGCGCGGGCAAGCGGTTGTACTAGTGTCACATCGCGTTCAGGCGATCGGCAAGGCAGACACGCTGCTCTATCTCGACCGCGGCGTGCAGCGGGCCTTTGGGCCGCGCAACGAAGTCATGAAGATGTTCCAAGGCCAAAGCGTCGGCGGCTCGCCGCAGCCCAGACCTGACGTCGCGGCTGGCAGACCCTCGCTCGCAACAGCCATCGGCGCCTGATCGCCAATTCTGAAAGATCGAGACCCGCCCTTGTCGAAGTCCCTCACATTACCCCAGTCGCTCAGCTCAGCGGTCGCCAGTCCGGCGAACTGGCACTCAACGGATCCGTGGATCCGCACAGGCAACCGTGCCGTGTTCGGGTTGCTCGGCGGCCTTGTGCTGTTTACGTCGCTTGTATCGATCAATGGCGCTGTAGTGGCGACCGGCACCGTCACGGTTGAAAGCAACTACAAGAGCGTGCAGCACCTCGATGGTGGCATCGTCTCGAAAATTCTCGTGCGCAACGGCGATCGGGTTGGGCAAGGTGACGTCCTGATCCGGCTCGACGATACCGCCGCCAAGGCAGCGCTGACCGTGGTCCAAGGCCGCGTCAACGAGCAACTGGTGCAGCAGGCCCGTCTCGAGGCCGAACGTGACCGGCAGTCCAAGTTGCAGTTGCCAAAGCGCGTGCTAGCACTTGCCAACGAACCCGGCCTCGCTAAAATCATCACGACACAGCTATCGCTGTTCGAAGCACGCCGCAGCGCCCATGACGGCGAGTTATCGGTGCTGCGCCAGCGGCTCGGCCAACTCAAGTCCGACATCGGCGGCGTCGAGGCACAGTTTACCGCCCGCCAGCGGGAGTTCGACCTGACCACGCAAGAACTTGCCAACGTCAAACCGCTGTTCGAGAAGGGGTTCGCCAATCAGCAGCGCTATGGTGGTTTGCAGCGTGATTCCGCCCGCCTCGAAGGCGAGGTCGGCCGCCTGACCAGCGATCTGCAGCGCGGCAAGGGCGCGATCGCAGAGGCCGAGTTGAAGGTACTGCAAAGCGAGAAGGATTATACGCAGAGCGTCGTCGACGAGTTGAAAAAAGTGCAGGCGACGCTCGCCGAGCAGGAAGAAAACCAAACGACACTAGCCGACAAGCTTGCGCGCACCGAAATCCGCAGCCCCCGTAGCGGCCGCGTGCACGCGCTTAATGCCCATACCGAGGGTGGCGTCATCCAGCCGGCGAATACAATTCTGCAGATCATCCCCGAGGGCGAGAAACTCATCGTTGAAGCGCAATTGCCACCGCAGGATATCGACAAGGTTCGTCGGGATATGACCGCGAGCGTCCGGTTCCCCGCGTTCGACGCCAAATCGACACCACGCCTCGACGGCCGCGTGCTTAGCACCAGCGCCGCGCAACTAACTGACAATCAGGGCAAGACTTACTTCACGGCTCAAGTCGAGATATCTGTCCAGGAATTGAAGAAGCTCGGCCGCGGCCACGAACTCAAACCTGGCATGCCAGCCGAGGTCTACATCGAGACCGGCTCGCGCTCGATCCTTAGCTACTTCCTCAAACCGCTCGGCGACCTCACGACACGTGCATTCCGGGAGAGCTGAACGGCGCAGCCGTCAACTAATGTGCGTTGCGGTATGCCGCCGGTGAAACGACCGTCAAACCCATGATGTAGATATCGAGCCACAGCGACCAGTTATCGATGTAGTACAAATCGTACTCGACCCGCGCCTGCATCTTGGCATCGGTATCGGTTTCACCACGGAAGCCGTGCACCTGGGCCCAACCGGTGATGCCGGGCTTCACATTGAGCCGACGCGGATACCTGCCAATACGCTTTTCGAACAACCGATCATGTGCCACGGCGTGCGGGCGCGGACCAACAAGCGACATTTCTCCACGCAACACGTTGATCAACTGCGGTAGCTCATCAAGATTGTAGCGCCGCAAGTACTGTCCGACCCTGGTCACGCGCGGGTCATTGTGCTGCGCCTGACTGATGTTAGCGCCATCGTCCATGACGGACATGCTGCGGAACTTGTAGATAAGAAATTCGCGCTGATTAAAGCCAAGGCGTCGTTGCCGGAAGAATACCGGACCGGGACTATCGAGTTTGATCAGTATCGCAATGGCGGTAAACGCAATCCAAAGTCCCAACAGCGCGCAGCCAGCCACCACAAAATCAAACGAACGTTTAGCCAGTGTTTGCAACGGGCCAAGGGGCGCTTCGGTCAAGGCAAGAGCCGCCACCGGCCCAATCCGACCAATGCTGATCCCGTTGAAGCGCTCCGCGAGCCGACCGGCATCCAAATGTATAGACACGGGCAACATGGAGAACGCAGCGACACAGTGATCGACGAATGCAACATTGTTCAAGTCAGTCAGCAAAACGATGCAATCAATCTCATGGGCCCGTGCGCTGACCGCTGCCCTGTCCAAAATATCGCTAAGTAACGGTTCGGTACTTGCACCGACTGCCGCAATGACCGAGGCCGGAATTGCGACGACAGAGGCCACCTCAGCCGTGGACTGATTGGCAGTTGCTGCCAGAGTGAACCGCTGAATTTCCTCGGGCAATCCGATCAACATCAAACGGCGCCGTGAAATTCGACCACCGGCAAGCGCAGAGCCGACCATCCGGCGCAAACCGATCTCCAATACCGGCATCGCGCCCACGCCGCTCGCATAAAACAACAGCAACCAACCACGCGAGAACGTTGCGGTCGTTTTGGTCAGGAACGCGACAATAGCAAGTGCGACGAAGGCGTAACTCCAGGTCATAATGAGACGTGTAATGGGTGGCCGATTGTCGAGAAAGCGATCAACGCGGAATTCACCGCGGAACGCGAACGGCAGTAAATAGAGGAAGGCAACGAGTGCACCGATGGCGACGAACCGCCGAACCAGCCAGACGTTCTCCGTTCCAAAATTTTCATAGACCACGGCGTGATAGACGACACCGGATGATACCGATAGCGACACAATAACCAGTGCGATCAACGCTCCAGCAGCAAGTGGAAAGCCAATGGGCCCCAGTACCCAGCGTTGAGTGCGGCGCACGCCATGATCGCCACTTGCGGACTGTTCCGGCGCTACGCCATGTCCGACAATCCGTTGCACGCCACTCACAACATTCACCCTGACTAGCTCGATAAACTCGACAGCGACTTTTCTGCCGGTGCAGACCTGATGCCAACTCGTTCCTGGCTCGCTCACAACCCGGCACGATTCTGGCAGATACCCTCAGCACGCAACACGCCGGGCGCCGATCTCAAGACTAAGCCGACACTTATGACTTAGCCGAACGTCACTGCGCCCTATTGGAAAAGGTTGCGAAGTCGTTAAAATAACCATGCTCGTTTAGCAACGTGCAAAAACTGTCGTCAGGTCCAAACGTTATGCATCAGAGTTCGCGTTGCGTGTCACAAAACCGGCATAGAGCACAGCCCCTCGACACCGAACGTCTGGCTTCTATCGACGGTTGGTCCATCACTGTACCGACGCTCGAGGCGGCTGTAGCTGCGATCGCGATGCAAGCCCAAGAAGGCCGCAGCTTCACAGCGTTCACCCTCAATCTCGATCATCTGGTGAAACTGCGCCGCGACGCACAATTTCGTGATGCGTACCACACCGCATCCCTGGTGACGGCTGATGGAGCGCCCATCGTCTGGTTGTCCCGTCTCCAGGGCGCTGAGGTATCACGCGCTACCGGCGCTGATCTCGTCGTTCCGCTGATGGCAGAGGCCGCTCGCCGCCGCTTGCCCGTATACATGTTTGGAACAACCGGCGCAGTGCTGGCCAAAGTCGGCCAGCAATTGGTCGAGCGTACCAACGGCGCGCTCGATATCGTCGGCACTGATGCCCCCGCCCATGGCTTCGATCCAATCGGCCCTGAGGCCGATGCGGCGATACAGCGCATCGCGGCATCCGGTGCACGGATTGCGCTCATTGCTCTAGGCGCGCCGAAGCAGGAGATTTTTGCTGCCCGCGCCCAAGCTCAGGGTGTGCAGTGCGGTTTTGTATGCATCGGCGCTGCTCTCGACTTCCTTGTCGGCGCTCAAATGCGTGCGCCCCGCATCATGCAGACCACCGGCACTGAATGGCTTTGGCGATTAGCGACCAATCCGCGGCGACTGGCAGCCAGATATGCTCGCTGCGCCATGGTGCTCGCCGATCTGGCGGTCGTCAAACCACTGCGGCACAGACTGGCCAGCGCTGATCCAACGTAGACCAAAGCTAGATAGTGACCTCCCGGTAACGACTGCTCTCGTATTAACTTGCGCGCAACATCAAGTCAGACCACCACAACGCCGGGCTTGTATCCGCTGGGTCCAGTCCGTTAACGAATGCGAGCACCCGTGACCCGCTATATTCCTCTGATATTGTTTACCGTGCTCACCAATGCAGCGGCCCAGATCATGCTCAAGAAGGGCATGTTGAGCCTAGGACCGGTCACACTCGACGCTGGCCTGATCACGACGGTGTTCCGCATCGTGCTCAATCCATGGGTGTTTTTGGGACTCGTAACCTTCGTCATCAGCATGGCCTCTCACCTTGTGGTATTGAGCCGTGTCGATCTCTCGTTCGCCTATCCGTTCCTCAGCCTCGCCTATGTCGTCGTCGCAATTTACGCCTACTACGTCTTCAAAGAGGACGTGAACAGCTTGCGCATTGCTGGCATCGGTTTGATCTGCCTCGGCGCCATCCTCATTTCCCGATCCTGAACCAGTAGAGAACAGCGATGCGTCATATCATCATCGGCGGCGATGGCTTCGTCGGACACATATTGGCAGCCGACCTGCACAAGGCCGGTGAGCAGGTGGTGGTGGCCGACATCACCAAAAGCGATCACGAGGTCTACACCCACATCCCTTTTATCCATCTAGATGTGACCAACCCCTTATCGTTTGCAGCCCTGCCACTTAACCCCGACGACATGGTCTACAATCTGTCTGCGAAGATGTTGTCGCCGATCATGCCGAAGGCCAAGCGCTACGACTTCTTCTATCCCGTGAACTATTACGGCACGAAGCATATCCTGGAGTGGATGGAGGCAGCGAGCGCCCGCCGCCTCGTGCACTATACGACCGACATGGTCTACGGTCATTCGAAGGTGACACCGCAAACAGAGGATCACCCAACCACCCCGCTAGGCCACTACGGCCAGAGCAAGCTCGATACTGAGGCATTGGCGGACGACTATCGCGCCAAAGGCTTCAGTATAACGATCTTCCGACCGCGACTGATCATTGGCCCGGGCCGTCTCGGCATATTGTCGAAACTTTTCAAGTTGATTGATGCCAACTTGCCAGTGCCGATGATCGGCTCTGGCCGCAACCCCTACCAGTTTGTCTCAGTGTTCGATTGTGCATCAGCAGCCGAGCTCGCCTGGCGGGCGGGCGTGCCGAACGAGGCCTATAATCTCGGCTCAGATAATCCGCCGCCCGTGCGCACACTACTTGGGCGTCTCATCAAGGAGGCGGGCAGTCGCTCCATTCTGGTGCCAACACCGGGATTTTTGGTGAAGATGGCGCTCAACGCACTCGACGCTGTCAACATGCCGTTAATGGACCCCGAGCAATATCTGATCGCCGACGAGGAATGCCTACTCGACTGCTCGAAAGCAAAACGTGAGATCGGCTGGCAACCTCAGTTCCGCGATGATGACATGCTGATCGCCGCCTATCAGGAATATCGCGCTGGCCGCACCAGTGAAGCACGACCACATGGCGGCAAGGCCCAACCCGTCTGAACAAAGAGCACGTCCATGAACACGCAGCCTATGATCGCCGTCCCCCTGGATGCTCCAGCACCTGAGACGTCGGTGCCGTTGAAGCGCAATCGTTTGCCCAAGCCCGACCTGATCGGCGCCGAACAAGCAAAGGATCTGTCGCAGGATCGAATTACCGATCTCTTCTCGGCGCATTTGAACCCTGGTCAACTGCACTTCATGAAGCTGCTCGGTTTTCACAAGGTCATCATCGACCGTGCCGAAGGCATGCACTACATCACGCGCGACGGTCGCCGCATCCTCGACTTCTTCGGTGGCTTCGGATCGCTCGCCTTCGGCCACAACCATCCGCGCATCATCGCCACGCGCAAGAAATTCCAGGACGAGAACCGCCACGAAATTGCGATGGCGTTCCTGTCGCAGTACGCATCGGCGCTGGCGCACAACTTGGCCAAGGTGTCGCCCGGCGATCTCGACATGGTGTTCCTCGGCTCATCCGGTTCGGAAGCCATGGAAGCCGCACTGAAGGTTTGCGAGCAGGCACAAGGTCCGGAGCGATCAAAAGTGCTCTATGCCGAAAACTCGTTCCACGGCAAAACCAAAGGAACGCTCGCCATCACTGATGGGCCGCTGTATCGCGCAGGCTTCGAGTTGTCGAAGCATAATGTCAAGGTGCCGTTCGGCGATATCGATGCGATCCGCCGCGCGTTGGAATCAGACAAGAGCATAGGTATCGTCTGTCTCGAAACGATCCAGGGCGGCGGCGGCATTAACACCGCTCCCGTATCATTCTGGCAGGACCTGCGGGCGTTGTGCGACAAGCATAAGGTGTTGTGGATCGCTGACGAAGTGCAATGCGGGCTCGGTCGTTCGGGACGCTTTTATGCATTCGAGCACGCCGGCGTCGTGCCTGATGTCACCGCACTGGCCAAATCGCTCGGCGGCGGCAAGTGCGCCATGGCGGCAATGATCGCCAGGCGCGAGGTTTACATGAAGGCCTACGGCACGCCGAAGACGGCGCTGATCCATGGCCCGGCAACCTTCGGCGGCATCGGCGAGGGTTGCATTACGTCGATCGAAGCGCTGAACATCCTGTACGATGAGGGCTTGATCGACAATGCCGCTGAGCAGGGCGATTATCTGATCGCCCGCCTCAAGGCGCTGCAGGCGAAGTACCCCAAGCTTATCAAAGATGTGCGCGGTCAAGGCTTGATGGTGGGCCTGGAGTTTCAGGATTTCTCGGCAACGTTGCCGTTCATGCTCAAGCAGGCCGTGTCGGTACTGGACGACAAGTTGAAGGGCTCGCTCTCCGGATTCATCGGCTCAATCCTGCTGCGCGATTATAACGTACTGGTAGCGTTTACGGAGTATAATCGTAATGTGATCCGACTCGAGCCCCCGCTGATTTGCAGCGCTATCGACGTCGATACTTTCGTCACAGCGATGGACGACCTTCTGTCGCGTGGCATCGTCCGCATCGTGACGGACTTCCTTACGAACTACGCCAAGAAGTAACCCCCACCATCAACAGTGGCGGGGGCACGAGGTGGATAAAAACCAAGCGATGCGAGGACCGAGTTTGGCACGCATCGTTCGATTAAATCGATCTCAATTGGCTCGACGCGTGAGCGAGATCGCGTAAGCCGGTTGGCGCGGCAGGAACATCGGATCGTCCTTTGGCCCGGCAATTCCGTCGGCGAGATTGGTCGGATCGAAGATACCAGCGTCGCAACGCTCGTTTTTTTCAACCGCCGTGATGGTGATCGTTCCCAACTTCACCGTCCGGCGCTTATCTTCATCCTGCCACATCATCGTGGGATAGCTGGTGGGATCACCCGCCTCGCCGAGCATGGCTATCACATCGAAGCCGGACGGCATCTTTTTCTCAACACGCTCGCTCAACTCCGCCACGAGAAATTCAGCAGGCTTGGCCTTGGCCTCGTCATCGGTAAGCCCGACCTCGCCAGCAGTCGGCATCAGTTTGAATTTGACCAATTGAGCATTGCCCGCCGCATTCGTCAGCGTGTAGGCGTGGATGCCCCAGTAGCTGACGCCGACATAGCTGGCAGGAACGGGTTTGCTGGCGAGCCACTGCCCCTGTTTGGTCGTCTCCGGATTGGCTGCTGCAAACGCCTTGATCTTCTCGGGGTCCATCTTGCCGTCTGCACCCGGAAACCGGGCTTCCAGAAAACCAAACATTTGGGCCGGCGTTTTGGCAAAGTTGACGGGTGCCGACACCATGACAAACTCCGTCGACCGCCGTCCATCGGGATCGAGTTTGAACGCGAAGCCGCGCACAGCAGCCTTGGCCGCATCTGAGATTTTGGGGTTTCCGCCTCCCATCGAAAAGCGGCCGAGGACCGGCACCGCCTTCTCAAAATTTACCGACTTTGTGAATTGCTTGGCTTCAGCCGACGGCATGAATGTGCCTGCCACGCATTGCCCCTTGGCGCCGCTAGCGCGGGCTTTATGCTTTCCTAAAACAGTACCTAGTGCATCGACAATCTTTTCCGGCTCGGCAGCCGGTGCTGTGGTGGTCCACGTCATAACGGCCACCGCAGTCGCAACAATGGTGGAGGTTGTAGCTGAGCGCATCTGGATCTCCGAGTTGGGGCGCAACGTACCCCAATGAATATTTCCGGATGCTGCGCCGTGCGCGATTCACAATCGTTCAAATCCAGTTGAAATGATCGTGTGGTTGGCCGCCACCCATGTCGTTGACGGCGGCCTTACCCGTGCGGCCGTGACGATGTCTGTCAACTGCCTGAAAATCCCAGTCACCGAACGCTATCGCAGCGGCATATATTGCGGTGGCCGCCACCGGCAAGCCACCGCAGACACGTCAATTCGGTCGAGGACAGGTGCTAAAAATCCTTCGCGCCCCGGCTCTGTCAAGCCTAAGCGATCATTTCTTTTTCTTCGGATTGTTGATGCCACCCAGCATACCCTTGCCGGGTGCGGCCGACGCCGCAACGGCGGCAGGCTGCTTGCTCGCCTTTGGCTTCTTGACTTCGCGATTGCTGCGCTTTTGCTCTTTAGCCATGGTGCTTTTCTCTCCTGAAATCGATCAACGTAGTCGGTCGCAATCCAAGCCAGGCGACAACGCGGTACGACGGCAAATAGCTATCGCCCGAAAATCGCAAAACACAAGCTGCTTGGAATCACCCGTACTGGATAACTTCCGATATAGTTGGAACGATCCGCAGGATTAGTCGTTTCTGTATTTCTGTTCGCTGTGGACGCCCGTTGCCAAACCTGGAAACCGTCAGTGCTCCTTCTCACTGTTCGACATACCACAACCTATTTTTATCGTGAACCGGTCAGCCTGGGGCCACACCGTCTGATGCTGCGCCCACGCGAAAGTCGTGATCTGCGTCTGGTTTGGACCAATGTGACTGTCACACCGGCCGCCAAGGTTACCTGGGCGCACGATGTCTACGGTAACACCATCGCCACCGCAACGTTCCCAGTACTCGCCGACACGCTGGTGATTGACAGCATCTCAAAACTGGAACTGGATGCTACTGAATGGCCGGTGTTCGATATTGCAGCCACGGCCATCCGGTACCCGTTCCGATACACGGACGACGACTGGGTCGACCTTTGTGCGTTGACCCGTCCGCAATATCCCGACACCGCTGGCCGTGTGCAGGCATGGGCTCGTGCCTTCGTTCGCTCGTCCCCAACCGACACCTTGGCGTTGCTCAAGGACTTGAGCTTGGGCGTTGCCTCGGCGGTTACTTATGTGAGCCGTGAGGACGAAGGCACCCAGTCACCGATTCAAACGCTCGATCGCGGCTACGGGTCGTGTCGAGATTTTGCCGTGCTGTTTATCGAGGCGGCACGCTGTCTGGGATTCGGCGCCCGGATCGTATCCGGCTATCTCTACAATCCCGATCAGTACCTGACCGGCTCCGCCGCCGCTGGAACAACACATGCCTGGGCCGAGATCTTCGTGCCGGGTGCTGGGTGGATCACGTTCGATCCGACCAACCGGTGCGTTGGCGGCTTCAATCTGATCCCCGTTGCCGTTGCCCGTGACATCCGTCAGGCGATGCCGGTCATCGGCAGTTTCGTCGGCGGCAGCCATGCGTTCGAGCGGATGTCGGTTGAAGTTACGGTGACGGCATAGATAACGACATCGAGTGCCCCAACTTCGGACTAACCCTACATATGCGCCGGGCCGATCTGCTCGACTATTGAGCAGACCAGCCCGGTAACGATTTCGACGTTTCTACGTCGTCCGTCAGAGTGTGTTCTTGCGCTGTTGGATCATCATGTAGGTGTCGAAGGTATTATCCGGCAGTTGCAGCCACAGGTAGCTTTCGGCGCGGAACGCCTTCATGTGCTCCCAGATTTTCTTGAAGTCTTCGTTCTTGCCCGAAATGTCGGCATAAACCTCGTTGGCGGCTTTGAAACACGCATCGAGCACCGGTTCAGTAAAGGGACGCAGTTGCGTGCCGTTGGCGACCAAACGCTTTATGGCCGCCGGGTTTTGCACATCGTAGCGACCAACCATTACATTGTTGGCAAGGGCCGCAGCCTGCTTGCAAATCGCCTGATAGTTCTTCGGCAGGCTGTCCCACTTGGCTTTGTTGATGTGTAGGCTAAGCATAGCGCCGCCTTCCCACCAGCCAGGGTAATAGTAGTACTTGGCAACCTTGTAGAAACCGAGCTTTTCGTCGTCGTAGGGACCGACCCACTCGGCGCCGTCGATGGTGCCCTTTTCAAGTGCCGGGTAGATATCACCGCCGCCGATCTGCTGCGGCACGACGCCGAGCTTCGACATAACGGCACCAGCAAAGCCGCCCGCTCGGAATTTCAAGCCCTTTAGATCTTCAACCGTATTGATCTCCTTGCGGAACCAGCCGCCCATCTGTGCGCTCGTGTTGCCACACAATAGGCTGTAGACGTTGCTCTTGGCATGGAACGCGTTCATGAGCGCCTCACCGCCGCCTTCGTGCCACCACGCCGTCTGTTGACGACCGTTGAGCCCGAACGGCACAGCGCAGCCTAGCGCCCATGTCGGGTCCTTGCCCCACATATAGTATTGTGCGGTGTGGCACATCTCGACTGTACCGTTGATGACGGCATCGGTCGCCTGCAGCGGCGGTACAATCTCGCCACCGGCAAAACACTGAATCTGGAACTTGTTATCGGTCGCCTCGGCGACATACTTGGCGAAGTTTTCCGGTCCGCCGTAAAGCGTATCCAGCGACTTCGGCCAACTGGCGGTCAACCGCCATTTGATTTCAGGACTCGACTGCGCGATCGCAGGCGCGGCAAGTGCCGATGCGGCAATTACCGAGCCGCCAGCAGCGGCTTTCTTCATGAATTGGCGGCGATGAAGCTTTGCGGTCATTGGTAGTGGGTCCTCCCGGTTTTAGACGACAGCAGAGAATTGCACGTTGAGACGAAAATGGGATGCCTAATCGTTATCCGAGGCACCGGCGCCGGCGCCCGAAATGCGGGATTGCGTGCTTGCCGACACATATGTTCGAGCCGCCAAAGCATTGATACGCACCCACACATCGGAAACGAGCCTACAACCATCGTGGCGCAACGGCCAGTGCGTGACATTGGGCGCAGGTGCGGCATCCGATCGTGCAATCCGCAGTCCGGCACCGGCTGACAATCGAGCCAGGTGCGACAGCGCTTCAGGTGATCCATGCAAGCCGCCCTGTGCGAACCAAATCTGGTGGTGGTTATATTCCACGGTGATCACACCAGCGTCATGCGCCAGCCGCGCCAGGAAGGGCAACAACAGCACCGGCGATCGCACGGCATCGAGCCTAACCGAACCCGGAACGCCGCCATGATCCGAGATCAAGGCACCCATCGCAATGGGACAGCCAGATGCCCGATTGGGAGGCGCATCCAATAGCGCGAGGAGCGCGCAGCCAAAATCGATACCACGACCGGCAAGCCAGCGCGCGGCGATCGCGGCTTCCTCAGCCAGCCCCCAACTCATGCCAACCCCACGCGCCGCCTTGAAGACCGTTCCTTCGATTTCGTTGAGCGACAGAATCATGCGGGGGAGAGGCCGGAGGTAGCCCAGATCCAGCCATCATCGCCGTTCAGCAACTCATCGGGGAATGGTGCGCCCTGGCACAGCGTGATGCGCAGCCACTTGTCGGAACGCGGGTCGAACCGCGTGACGCCGAAGAACGACAGCTTGCACCGCAGCAGGTCGATCGGCCGCATCGTCGATGATATCAGATTGTCGCGCACCTCGCCGTAGGGATGGTGCAAGGCTGCCTGCACGCGCCGCACGACATGGCGATGCTCCGGATGGCGCAGCAGGAACGCCGCCAGCAGCTCATCGGAAGGTTCGCGCTCCAGTGCCACATAGAGCGAACCTATATCGCGCGCGATGGCCAGCGGCTGCTCCAGATCGCTACCGGCCTCCTCCCAGCGCTCGCCAAGACGCGGCTCGAGCTTTTCCTCCGACACATACCAAAAGCGCGCTTGCGCCTCTTTGATATCAAAATCTATTGCCAGCGCCCAATGGTAGCCGTCCGCCAGTGCCGCTCTTAATTGCCCACACGACTGTCGGCCGGCGATGCGAAAGACAGCGCTCTCATCCACGTCCATAGTGTCTGCGAGATCGTCGATCAGCGCGCCGTGTGGCTCGAGAAGCAAGGAGACCAGCAGTTCTTGCGCCTCGAGCGACAACCGGCTTTCCGCCCAGCGATAAAGCCGATCCCACGGCATCGGCTGATCCAGCGCGCCCGATTCCACGTGTGCCCGCAGCTCGGCGAGGTCGGTGGCCAGCACAGGCAACCGCGCGGCCTGCACGGCATCATCCGTCGTCCAGTGAGCGAGCCCGGCAGCGGCAGCCGCCAATGTATCGGCAAACACCTTGCGGGTTTTGCCAGCAGCAGTTTCAATAGTGCGAACCCGTGCGAGGGCAGTCTCCCGTGCGTTGATCCAGCGGTCGATCAGTGCTGGATGCTTGATCAGAAACGGCGCCATGCCGAGCCCGGTGGCATTGCCGACGCCGATGCGCCGCCGCACCGGCGGGTCCACCACAACGGCGCGGTCGCCGCCTGACAGATGCGCCATATGCTCGACGAGATCGACCGTGAACGCGCGAATCAACCAGACGGTCAGCATTTCGGCGCGGAAGGGCCCTTTCATTTCTGGTCGGTTGGCATAGACATCACGATCGGCGATCCCGAACTTACCGTTGCCATAGACCGCCGTGGTCCGCATCAGATAGCCGACAGTTTCGATCTTGGTCGGTTCAGGCTGGCGGCCCTGACTGAGGCATGCCACGATTTCATCAAACAGCCGCACGCTCCGGTTGGCGCGTGCCAATACCAGATCAGACGACAGATAACGACCCGCCTCCTGGCGCGGCACGTTTGCCCGTAGCCGCTCAATCTCGATCGCATCAGGAATGCCGTCATAAAGTGCAAACGTCGCATCCCATGCCTCCGCGATGACGCGGTCGGTGCGCTGCTCGGCGGGAAGGTCGTGGCCAAAACAGACAAGGGTGTAGGCATGCTGCGGGCCATGGGCAATGTAAAGCCCGGTGCCGACACCTTTGGCATCGAAGTTGAACAACGGTCGATCGATGCGCCAGCCCTCGTGCGACAACCGCCGCACCATCGCACGCACGAAGCTCAATCGCGTTTGGTGAAACGCGCCCATGCGGTCGAGCCGCATCACCTGATCCGGTGATCTGAGCCCCCTTCCCTCGACGCCATCGCACACTGCTCGCATTGCCGGTGCCTACTCCTTCACGCAGATCAGATGAACGTGGATGTAGTCCATGCCGTGGCCCGAGGGGTTTGCGGCGACCATCCGCTGATAACGTCCGTAGAACTCGTCGAGAATGGCTTGACGTTCGGCCAAGGGTCGCGACGGCGACAATCCGCTGGCAAACGTCGGCTCGCTCCAGGAGCGCAGCGTCGGGATGTATTCGATTGCGAAGCGCTCGGCGTCCTGGTGCGTTTCATAGGAGCGCGCAAACGGGCAGACGAGATGGCGCTGCTCAACGTGCTCGAGCCGCAAACCGGCGCGGTAAACGGGCCCCGACTGGTCGTGCAGCGGTGCCGTGAACTGCTCAGTCGTACGATAGACCTGCGGAAAATTCGTGTTCTGGTATTCGGCAGCCGTGATGCGGCCCTCGCTGGCGAGCCCCTTCCACAGAGCGTCGAAGGTGTCAAACATCGACACGCCCCCGGTGCTACCAAGGTAGCGGCCCTGGTCGTCGATACCGAAATTGAGCAGGCACAAGCGTCCGCCGCGCTTCAGCTCACGGGCGCGATAGTGCAGCATCCGCTCCCATTCGATGGCGCCGGTCTGATCATAGGCGCGGCGTTCCTCGCCGACGGCACCGACCATGTGGACGTGATTGGAGATATTGACCGGCACCTTGGAGATATAATGCGACGCCGTTGCCGAGAATGCCAGATCGACAGTGGCGGGCGCGAAGATCGCCTGATGGAACGACGTGCCCGACGCAAACGGGTAGACCTCCGCTATCTCGCCGTAATAGCTCTTGATATCAGTCTGCCCGTGGATCATCCGGAACAACTGGCTGAAGTCATTGCGCGGTAAATCAGTATAGACGATTTCGATCGGTCGGGTGGAGAGCTTTGCCCGCATGTGTCCCAGCACCCGGCGCCACATCTCGACCGAGGTGCCACCATCCGCACAGCCCATGTCGGAAACGCGGATCGGATACGGATCATCGGCCTTTAGATCCATGCGGTCGATGGCGCCGGTCAATAGCGGGGCCGCCGCGATCATCACATCGCGCGCACCAGTCGTCGCCTTCGAATAGTAGCCATCCCCCTTCATCGCCATGAAGCCGGCAGTCTCTGCTTTCAACGTCATTGCGCGTCAGTCTCCCCTTGCACTAGCCAGCCGACTATCCCTGCAGCCGCATCACAATTTCGTGGATGCCTGCATCGACGGCGACGCCGTTCGCATCCGATTTGAGGCGCCGCCCCTGCCGACCGCTACCGGGTAGATGCGCGCCAGCCTCAGCCGTCATGGCATCAACGAGCATCTCCAAGCGCTCGGAAAACAGTCCGCCGGACGAGGCGTCAGGATCGATCGCGATAAAGAACTGCCCGGTTTTCGGCGGGCCGCCCGCATTGCCACCGAACGGGCTTGCCTTCGCCCCGATCGTTGCACCGGCTAGGCATGCCGCCATCAACTCGACAAGCAGCGCCGTGCCAACCCCCTTATAACCGCCAGCCGGCACCATCGTACCCTTGAGGCCGATGACAGGATCGGTCGTTGGCGTTCCGTCGGGATCGAGCGCCCAACCGAGCGGGATCGCTTCGCCCTTGCGGGCCGCTTTCATCACTTCGCTCTTGGCAACCGTGCTGGCGCTCTGGTCGATCGAGATGGCGGCACCGCCCCGACCGTCTGGAACGCTGATCGACCAGGGGTTGGTGCCGAGCACCGCCTTCTTGGCGCCCGACGGGGCGATCGAGGCCGGGGCATTGGTGAACCCCAGACCAACCAAGCCTTCGCAGGCCAGCCGCTCGGTGTGATAACCGAGCACACCACAGTTATAGGAATTGCGGATGCTCATAGCAGCGATGCCCTGGGTGCGCGCCAGTGGCATCAGGGCGGCAAACCCTCGATCGATGGCGTAATGGGCAAATCCCGATCCGGCATCGACCGTGACAAGTGCCGACTTCGGCTTGGCGACCTTGGGTTCGGCCGATCCGATCACGCGGCCATGGGTGAGGTGATCGCAATAGGTGCCCAGATATGCGAGACCATGCGAGGCCAGTCCGTCACGCTCAGCGCTGGCGATAGCTCGCGCAAGGCTTGCGGCGCTCTCCCGCCTGCATCCGGCCCGCTCGAGTGCCGTGCGAGCAAGATGCTCGATTTCGGCAACTTTGAGCACCACTGGTTCAGCCATCGGTCCGTTCTCCTTCAAACGCCGACGGCGAATGCGTCGCCGTAAAAGCGACGCCAATTACCGCCCATCACCTTATCTGCATCGGTGACACTGAAGCCCGCTTCGATCAGTGCCGCACGGATATGCGGCCAGTCCCGGTTGTCGCGAAACCAATGCGGCTGCGGCGGGAAGCCTTCGCCAGCTTTGGCACCGGCACCGGCTTGTGTTGTCTTGGTCCAACGTCCATCGCGCATCCAAAACACGACGCTATCGGGTTGATCCTGACACAGGTCCGAACCGATTCCGATATGATCGACGCCGATCTCGTCGGCAAGTCGTGCCGCCATTTCGGCAAAACTCGTGACCGCGCATGCCGAACCGTCCTTCAAATGATGCGGATAGAGCGACAACCCCAACATGCCACCGCTGTCGGCCAACGCCTTCAGCACCGCATCCGATTTGTTGCGCACGGCTGGTCGCCACCAATGGGGGTTGGCGTGTGTGATCGCGATCGGCCGTTGCGAAGCTGCTATCGCCTCCAAAGTCGAGCGCTCGCCCGAGTGGGACATATCGATCAGGAAACCCAATCGGTTCATCTCGGCGATGACTTCTCGACCCATGCGCGTTATGCCGCCGTCGACCGGCTCATAGCACCCTGCCCCCAGCAGCGACTGGTTGTTGTAGGTCAGTTGCATGACGCGGACGCCAAGCTGATGCAAGATCTGCAGCAGCCCGATATCGTCCTCGATCGGTGAACAGTTCTGCAGGGCAAAAAACACCGCCGTACGCCCCGATTGGGCCGCGGTATCGATGTCGCCTGCCGACCTGCCGGGGACGATCAGATCGCCATGCCGCTCGAACCGGCGGTTCCAGTCGACCAGATGTTCGACAGTTTCGCGGAAGTCCTCGTGGTAGGCGATGGTGACCGTGATGGCTGAAACGCGCCCCTCGACCAACTGACGTAAAATTAGTTCCGACCAGTTGCAGTACTGGCAGGCATCAACGATCAACGAGCGGGACTGACTTGCAGGCGACACGCGGCGGCACCTTTGAAGTTGGCAAAGCGGTACAAATCCGCCTGAGTGCAACCCTGCCCGCGCCAAACGTCAAGTGAGATTTGGGCGCAACAGGTATCTGCCGTCGCCAGACCATCCCGCCGACGCTGTCGCATCGAGTCGCAAAACTTATGGCCTATGAAAACGCTGCAACAAAATCGGCATGGTGCGGACGGCGGGACTTGAACCCGCATGACCTTACGGCCAACGGATTTTCGCACCACTTCGACTTTCGCCGCCGTGCACTTCGTAACGAAGGCACGTTCGTGGTCCGGACTATCCCTTCGCCGTGCGGCAAGGTTCCCCTCACCATTTAGGCGCCGCCCGTCTAGTCTCTACACCTTCCCGCGTGCAGCCTTGACGGCCAACGCAGGCTTGGCTCGGGATTAGCACGCCCTTGATCACTCAAGGGCCATCAGCCTTCCCCGACTTTGAGCGGTTCTGCACCGGCGATTTCCCACCGGGCACTCAAATTCCGTCTCGATTTAAGTCCGTTGCGTCTACCGATTTCGCCACGTCCGCAAACCATGCCGATTGCCCTCATAGCGGCTTCGCGGCCTGCATACCAGCTTTCAGTAGAAAGCGCTGACAAGTCGCCGCGCATTAGCTAGAACGCTTCGCAACAGTCATTGTGGCTATGGGAGACGCGTTATGGCGAACGTTGCTTGGATCGGCTTGGGCGTAATGGGCTACCCGATGGCGGGGCATCTGGCGAAAAAGGGCGGTCATACCCTCACCGTTTACAACCGCAATGCTTCCAAGGCCGACGCCTGGGTCACGGAATACGGCGGCGGCAAAACCGCAGCGACACCTGCCGCTGCTGCTGCCGGTGCGGACTTCGTATTCTCATGTGTCGGCAACGACCGGGATCTGCGCGCGATCACGCTGGGCAAGGACGGCGCATTCGCGGGCATGAAGAAGGGCGCGATCTTCATCGACAATACCACCGCCTCCGCCGACGTCGCCCGCGAATTGGACGCAGCCGCCACCGCTGGCGGTTTCGGCTTCCTCGATGCGCCCGTCTCCGGCGGCCAGGCCGGTGCGGTCAATGGCGTGCTGACGGTGATGGTCGGAGGCAAGAAGGACGTATTCGAACGCGCGCAGCCAGTTATTGCCAACTTCGCCCGTATGGTGACGCTGATCGGACCGGCGGGCGCCGGGCAGTTGACCAAGATGGTGAACCAGATCTGCATCGCGGGCCTCGTGCAGGGCTTGGCCGAAGGCATCCACTTTGCCCAGAAGGCCGGTCTCGACGTGCCGGCCGTGATGGAAACGATCGCGAAGGGTGCAGCCGGCTCCTGGCAAATGGAAAATCGTTGGAAGACAATGGAGGCAAACAAGTTCGACTTCGGCTTCGCCGTCGACTGGATGCGCAAGGACCTGTCGATATGTCTCGATGAATCGCGCCGCAACGGCGCGAGCCTGCCGGTGGCAGCCCTCGTCGACCAGTTTTATTCCGAGGTGCAGAAAATGGGTGGCGCCCGTTGGGATACGTCAAGCCTGATTGCGCGTCTCAACAACGCCGACAAGAAGTGAGCTGACCGTTGAGCAAGAATCCGTCCCCGCGCGACGTCATTACCTTCATGGCGGAGCGCAACGCTGTCTTCCGTCACCTCCAGATCGAGGTGCTCGAAGCCGTACGTGGCCGCTCGCGTTTTGCCATGGTCGTGCGGCCTGAATTGACTAACACGTTCGATACGTTGCACGGCGGCATGATCTTCGCGCTGGCCGACATGACGTTCGGCTTCACCTGCAATTCAGCTAACGAACGGGCAGTGACTGGTGGCGCGTCGATCGAAATGCTGGCCTCGCCACGGGTCGGCGATCGGGTCATCTCGGAAGCGATTGAGGTATATCGCGAAGGGCGCAACTGCCTGCTGGACGTGAAACTCTGGATCGAGCGTGGTCACGGCACGCCACCGACCGTCGTCGCCCACGTCCGTGGCCGGATGCGGTTGATCGGCGGCAAGGTCGTGGAACCTGAGGTGATCGAGGTATGAGCGATGCCATGACTAAGTTGATCGGCACTTGGCGGCTGGTGGCCACGGAGGTTTCGCCGGATGCCAAGCCGCCTATTGCCAAACCCTACGGACCATTGCCGCAAGGGGTTGTCAGCTTCGGTTTAGATGGTCGCATGCACGCCGCTCTATGCGACGGCCGTCCCGAGAATCATAGCGGTGCCGCCCGCGAATATAATTCCTACATCGGTGCCTTTACATTCGATGGCGACCGGCTGGTGACGCGAGTTGATGGCTCGTCGAACCCAGCGTGGGTTGGCGGCGACCAGCATCGCCGCGTGCGCTTTGATGGCGACCGCATGACCCTGCTCAACGGCGATCGCATCCTGCACTGGGAGCGGGTTGGCAGGCCCGCATCATGACCGCGGAACTGACTTTCAAGAAGACCATGGAGTTCGAATACGGCGTGCCAGCCGAACTGGTGCCGGGCGTGCATCGCATTGTCGCCAACAACCCCAGCATGATGACGTTCAAGGGCACCAATACCTATCTCGTCGGCAGCACCGAGCTGGCATTGATCGATCCGGGTCCAGATCTGCCCGAACATATCGAGGCCATTCGATCCGCGATCGGGGGCCGCCGGGTCAGTCACATACTCATCACGCATACCCACCGCGATCACACCGACGCACTGCCTAAAGTGCTGGCAATGACGGGTGCCAAAACCTGTGGCTATGGTCGCTCAGCGATCAACCCGGGGTCCGTGCGCACCAGCCCGTCAGGATCGGAGTTCGTCGATCAGGATTTCCGACCCGATATCGTCCTGCGTCACGGCGATCGGGTCGCCGGTCCAGACTGGGCGCTCGATGCTGTATTCACGCCCGGCCATGCACCCGATCACCTGTGCTTCGCACTCGACAAACACGGCGCACTGTTTGCCGGTGACCATGTGATGGCCTGGAATACAACGGTGGTGGCGCCACCCGAGGGCAACATGGCCGACTATATGGCGTCACTGCAGACCTTGCTGGCGCGCGCCGATCAAGACACAGTCTATTTGCCAGGCCACGGCGGACGCATCGAAACGCCAGCGCGGGTCGTCAAAGCCTTTGTCGTCCATCGCACATGGCGGGAGCAGGCAATCCTCGGTGCCATCCGCCAGGGCACAGATACCGTGCGCGCCATCGTCAGCCGCGTGTACCAGGATCTCGACGCGCGTCTCGTGACGGCAGCCTCTCTTTCTGTCCAGGCGCACGTGGAGCATCTGATGTCGCGCGGTTTGGTCCACTGCGCGGGCCCGTTGACGTTTGACCAACTCCTGTCTGCCGCTTCGGAACCGCAGCCTTCCCCCCCTTCGCCCTGAGCCGGCTCAAGCGTTCGGCGCGGGTCGATGAAACCGAGGCTTCGACTTGGGCCTGCACCTCTTTGAGGATACGGCGGACCCGCAATGCATTGCGCCCGAGGTCATGGCTGCCATAACGAGAGGCAGACCGCACGTCGACGCGTGACTGGCTGCCGTCGCCGTCGATCCGGATCACCACATCGTCGTAGAAGCCAATAACCAGGGTGCGGTCGACGAATTCGATCCATCCCGGTTGTCCAAACCGTCCTTTCGGTGGCTCCTCGGCAATAAGTTTGAATTTCATGGTCTTCGAGCGCAACGCCGCCAGTACCAGTTCATAGGCCTCCTCCGCAGATCGATCGAGTACAAACGTTCGCAGATCGGGATAAGCCTTGGTCTGGGCAGCGCTGAACGCAGCCGTCTGATAAACCGCGCCATTGGCGCCGATACCGCGCTCCTTCGCGAGGTTCACGAAACGCGGCGGCGCCTGCAGGTCCGTTGTTATGTCGTTGATGCGGGGAAAGGCCTGTACGGCAGGTAGATAAGCGAGCGGCCAACCGATAATACCGAGTGCGACCAAAATGCCGAACCCGGTTGCGACGCCGCCAGGCGACCCATGCCGCCAAATGGTTGCGATCGACGCTACGCCAACCAGCAGGGCGATGCCGGCACCCGCAAGGCCAACCTTGAACAGGTTGAGCGCAATTGGCGTCGCCATGCCGAACAACCGGTGCGCCACGACCCCGGTGACGATCAATGCGCCACTGAACAGCGCGGCGTTCACCGTCCATCGGCTCAGGGCTTGCATGTCGCGAGGGATGACAGCGGGCATGGTTCAGCAGGCTTTGGTTAACGTCACGATTGCGCGGCATAGCATGTTCGTTGGCCTAAGGCACGCGAGCATCAAAACGATGCATCTGGTGACAGGTCCGATGGTACAGCCCGAATGAGCCGCGGACACGAGTTCGCGTGCCCAATAAAGTACCTCCTTGGCGAAAAAGGGGTGCGGCTTGCGGCTACCCCTCACATAGCAACTGACGGTGGAAGAGCAAAACTGATCACCTAGCGACCAATTCGGTGAATTGAGAGGTTGCGCATACTCTAATTCTATCACCGCACTGGGTCGCCGACGCCCATCACAACGCTTTGATTGCAGCCGCCGACCGAGATGCGCTATCACTGCCTAGTTCGCTACATCCGAACTATCGCATGTGGTTCTCCGCCATCCCAACCCGAAAGGCTCTCCCATGCTAAAATTCTATTTCAACGGCTCGCCCAATCCGACAAAAGTGGCCCTGTTTCTTGAGGAAGCTGGCTTGCCGTTCGAGCCAATGCCGGTCGACACGCGCAAGGGTGAACAGTTCACCCCCGCATTCATGGCGATAAATCCTAACGCAAAAGTGCCGGTGATCATTGATGGCGACGTCACGGTCTTTGATAGCAACGCGATCCTGCTGTATCTCGCCGAAAAGACCGGCAAGTTCCTTCCCGCCAACACGCCAGTGAACCGTGGTGAACTGCTGTCCTGGCTGATGTTCGTCGCCTCTGGCCTTGGACCATTTTCAGGTCAGGCCGTCCACTTCAAACACTTTGCGCCAGAGAAGGTGCCGTACGCCGACAAGCGCTATCAATTCGAGGCCCGGCGCCACTTTGGCATCATAGAAGATCGCTTGAAATCGCACACGTACATGGTCGGCAACACGTATACAATCATCGACATGGAAGTTTGGGGCTGGGCACGGATGATCCCATTCATTCTTGGCGAAGCAGCTTGGTCGGAGTATCCGAGCATCAAGCGTCTTGTCGATGAGATCAGTGCACGTCCGGCAGCTGCCAAGGCGATGGCACTCAAGGATAAGTTCACTTTCAAGGCAGAGATGGACGACGAGGCTCGCCGTAACATGTTCAAACACATCGCGGCATAAAAAGGCCCGCGCTTTGCCTCAGGCGACCCGGGCCGATTTTCCGGTGCGGGCCGTCTCGAGCAACGCATCAATCAGACGATGGACACGCAGGCCATCAGCGCCCGAGATACGCGGTTGCCGCCGCTCTTCGATCGCATCGAGGAAATCGACCCAGGCACTGCGGTGCCAATCGTGCGGGAAGGCCATCGGATCTGCACCCGTGCCGCCCGCCGACCCATCCGGCTCAATACGTTCAGCAGATCCATCGTGACATTGCACAAGCAGCGAACTGCCGGTGAACACTGCCGTGCCTTTCACACCGATCATTTCGATGCGTTCGGAGAAGCCAGGATAGGCTGTTGTTGTCGCATCAATCACGCCGAGCGCACCGTTGTTAAAGCACACAGCGGCGGCAACCATATCCTCAGTCTCCATCCGATGCACCGGCGACGTCATGGCATAGCCCCGCACCTCAGCGATGGGACCAGCCAAGCTAAGCATCAGGTCGAGCGTGTGAATGCCCTGCGTCAACAGCACTCCGCCGCCATCACGCGCGATGGTGCCTCGCCCTGGTTGATCGTAGTAAGACTGCGGGCGCCAGACCCGGATCGTGGTCGAGCAATTGATAATCTTGCCAAGTCGTCCCGAAGCCAGGATCGCAGCCAATCGTTCGGCTGCGGGGCGAAAACGATGCTGCAGAGTGACGGCAAGGATCACACCCGCCCGCTCGCAGATGGACACCAATTCCTCGGCTCGTGCTGTCGTCAATTCCAGTGGCTTTTCGAGCAGTATATGCTTTCCGGCCGCCGCTGCGCGCTGCACCAGTTCGAGATGCGTATTAGGCGGCGTCAGGATGGCCACCGCGTTGATCAGTCGGTCCTTGAAGATCCGATCCAGATCGTCGGACTTGGGAAACGCATACTGTCCGGCGAACGCATCGCGGCGCTCAGCACTCGGGCTGAATGCTGCGGCGACCGAAACACGGTCCGTCAAATCCAGCAGGCTCTTCGCATGCGGAGCGACTGCCATGCCAAGTCCGATCAAAGCTATATTATGCCGTGCCATATCAACATCTCCCCACCGCGCGTTAATAACTCAAGCTAACAGGAACGCACACACTTTGACAGATCCTATGGTCCTGGCCGCCTGACCGATTTTGGCAATGGTCGATCACCATAGTCAATGACGGACCGGTTGATGACGCGTCCCGTGGCATCGACGACCAGCCGCAGGCGACGGTTCTTGTAGAAGAAGGTCAGGCGATGGAGGCCGACATCTACATCTGTCCCTGTCTCGCACAGACTCGTAAGGTCTCCCGCGCGCATCAGTCCTTGTACAGACACTACTTCGACGCCGAGACCGCTGCCGATGATTGACGCGTCGACCACCACGGTGCCGTCCTCAAATGCGATTGTTGTCATCGGAACCATTTCCTCAATTCTGAGCCGCAATCTCATGAAATCAAACAGCTAACAGATTTGATGGCCGCCCTATTTTCGACACATGCTCGAATAGTTTGTCGTCCACACGAGACCGGGCTGGGGTTTGAGCCTGAAACGATGGGAGTTGCGTGGACCCTGCCACGCTCCCTTGCCGTGCGGCGCACCCGAGGCGTGCCGTCATCATTCATCATCACTGACCACGCTGTTTCGACGGCGGTGGCCAGTTGAGCCTTATACAATCTGGAGTTAATAATGACACAGCGAACCATTACCGCATGGATGATGACAGCGTTGCTTGCATCGGCCTTGTTCATCACGAGCGACGCCGAGGCACGAACGAGCAATTCGTCGAGTGGGCGATCACACAGCAGTTCGGAACATCGCGGCTCCGGCTCATCGCGCTCCTGCCTGACATCATCAGCCCGCGCCCTGCTCAACCGGATCGAGTCCAAATTCGGCGCCATGCAAATCGTTTCGACATGCCGCCCGGGTGCAACGATTGCCGGCTCGGGCCGAGTGTCGCGTCACGCCAGCGGCAACGCCATCGACTTCAGCGCCGGGCATCGGAAGGGCGCCGTCATCAGCTGGCTCAAGCAGAACCACCACAACGGTGGCACGATGACCTATGCCGGCATGGACCACATTCATGTCGATATCGGCCAGCACTTCGTCTCGCTGTCGGGAGGCAGCCGTTCGGCTAGCAACTCGGCCAGCCGCTCACGTTCTTCACGGGAAGCGCGTGACTGGAACTCGGGTCGCATGGCGCTTGGAGCAAAACGAGGCGAGACGCTCCAAGTCATTCCTATACCCAGCGATCAACGGTAGACTGGGCTGATCTTTGCCGCTGTCAGCCGGCCTCCGCAAAGCGCCGCGCCGCTGAATTCTGGAGGCCGGTCGGCTGATAGGTCTCGTAGATGGCAGGTAAGTGCCCTCTATCTAGTGCGCGCTGCGTCGGCTCGTTGCTGATCTCGAATGCGTCAAAACCGCAGCGTAGCATAAGAGGGATCTGGTCAAGCAACACCTCACCAACAGCGCGCAATTCACCGCGAAAACCAAACTGTTCACGCAGGCAGCGCGCCTTGGAATAGCTGCGCCCGTCGCTGAACTTCGGAAAGGCCAGCGCAATCACGGTGAGACGCCCGAGATCGTCGGTTGCAGCATCGAGTGTTTCGCCCGCGTCGACCTTGACGCCCAACGGAACACCAAGGCTCACAAGCAGCGCTTGCTCCGCACGCCACCGCTTCAACGAAACGATGGCGTAGCCATTGACCGGCAGCGGATCAGCGTCCGTAACGTGCGCCCATGCATCGGTCGCGAAGACATTGTTTTTGAAGAAGCGCATGATTCAAGCCTCTGTCGCTTCGTGAGATACTTTTGCAGCGGACGGTCCGTAGAGCGCGTGCTTGAACGGCTCCTTACCCAGACGACGGTAGGCGCTGAGAAAATCTTCGGATCGGTCATGGCGCTTTGACAAATAGGTCTCGACAATCGTCTCGATGGCGCCCGGCAACTCCTCCGCCGGGAAACTAGGCCCGACGATATCGCCGACCTCGGCATCGTCCTTTGGGCTTCCACCGAGCGTGATCTGATAATGCTCGGTGCCTTTTTTGTCGACGCCAAGAATTCCGATGTTGCCGGCGTGATGATGTCCGCAGGCATTGATGCAACCCGAGATATTAAGTCGCAACGGCCCGATCTCTTCGGCACGCACCGGATCGGCGAACCGCAGAGCGATGGCCTGGGCGATCGGGATCGAACGTGCATTGGCCAGGTTGCAATAGTCGAGGCCGGGACAGGCAATAATGTCGGTGATGAGTTCAGTGTTGCCTGTCGCAAGCCCTGCTGCCACCAAGCCGTCGTAAACGTCGCTCACATCCTTCAAAGCGACATTTGGCAACACCAAATTCTGCGAATAGGTAACACGGATCTCGTCATTGCCGAAGGTTTCTGCCAGATCGGCGACGGCGTTCATCTGAGCTGAATTCGCGTCCCCGGGAATCTTGCCTGGCTCCTTCAAGGAGATGTTGACGATGACGTGACCGCTGACACGGTGCGGCAGCACGTTGTGGCGCAGCCAGCGCGCGAAGGCTGAGTCACGCACACGGCGCGCTTCAACAGCCTGATTCTTTAACGCCGCTGGCTTCAGCGGCAGCGGAGCGAAGTATGCGGCGATCCGGTCACGCTCAGCTTGCGGCAGATCTACGGTCTGCCGGTTCATGCGCTCCCATTCAGCGTCGACTTCCTTACGGAAGCCGTCAATTCCAAGCGCGTTGATCAGGATCTTGATACGCGCCTTGTAAATGTTGTCACGACGGCCAGCCAGATTATAGACACGCAGGATCGCCTCGAGATAGGACAGCAGATGTTCCTTCTCGAGGAAGCCGTTGATTAGTTGCGCGACATAGGGTGTGCGCCCCTGACCACCGCCGACATAGATCGCGAAACCAGTCTTGCCCTTGTTGGCGTCGCTGCCCCTCACGATGCGAATACCGATGTCGTGAAATAGGATCGCCGCCCGGTCGACGGCGGCCCCCGTTATCGCGATCTTGAACTTGCGCGGCAGGAACGTGAACTCAGGATGGATCGTCGACCACTGACGCATGACCTCGGCCCAGATGCGCGGGTCCTCGATCTCGTCAGGCGCGACACCGGCGTAAGGGTCGGCGGTAACGTTGCGGATGCAGTTGCCACTGGTTTGAATCGCGTGCATCTCAACGTCAGCGAGTGCGCTCAGAATATCCGGCGTCTCGACCAGCTTGATCCAATTATACTGGATGTTCTGGCGCGTCGTGAAGTGGCCAAAACCGCGATCCCACTTTTGCGCGATGGTAGCCAGCTGCCGCATCTGCAGAGACGATAACACTCCGTAGGGAATGGCGACGCGCAGCATATAGGCGTGTAGTTGCAGATAGAGCCCGTTCTGCAGTCGCAGCGGTTTGAACTCATCCTCGGTCAGGTCACCGCCAAGGCGGCGCGTTACCTGATCACGGAACTGACTGGTGCGGCCATTGACGAAGGCCGTGTCGAATTCATCATACCGATACATGGGCTGATCTCCGGGTCTCTTAAACGGTCGGGCCGTGCTGGGCGCGAATTTTTTCCCGCACTGATGTCGCCACTGGCCGACCATCGTAGATGGTGACGGCGAATGCATAGACAGCGGTAACCTCCCGGTCAGCGACCGCCTGGTTGGCGATGGCTTCCAGAACGCTCAGTTGTGCTTTGTCGTCGGCAACGCGGGCATCGCGCAGATCCCGCACCCAGCGTTCGTTTGAACCAAGATAGACCACATCACCGCTAGCGAGCAGGTTCGCTGTAACAACATTAGGCATAAGCCACCTCGGCGATTTGAACGTCTGCAGCAATCCGTTCGATGACGCCTGCTGGCGTCAGCCCCGCTACCTCGCCACATAACAGCAGTGTCGGCCCCTCGAGCGCCAACCGCTCGGGGCTCGCTGCAAGGACGTCGAGTGTTGTCGAGACCCGGCGCTCAGTGGCCATCGAGGCCTTACTAACCGCAATCACCGGCGTCGCTGGCGACCACCCGGCATCAAGGAGCGTGGTCGCCAGAATGCCAGCCGTCGCAACGCCCATGTAAACAGCCAGCGTGTTGCGGCCCTTCGCCAGCGCCGCAAAATCCACTTGATCGAAGTCGGCGGCCCCGTCGCCTGCGGCATGACCGGACACGAAGGTTACTGACCGCGAGATATCGCGATGCGTCAAAGGGATTTGTAGCGAAGCAGCTGCCGCCGTTGCAGCGGTGATGCCGGGAATGACGTCGACCGCGATGCCAGATGCCCGCAGCGTATCGATCTCCTCGCCGCCACGTCCGAACACGAACGGATCGCCGCCTTTGAGCCGCACGACAGTCTTGCCCTCCCGCGCGAAGGCAACAATCAGCGCGTTGATCTCGGCTTGGGTCTTGGAGTGCCGACCTTTGGCCTTGCCGACGCAGATGATCTGCGCCTCACGTCGGGCGTGTTCGAGCACACCCTCACCACTGAGATAATCGTGTAAAATCACATCGGCAGATTTTAGAGCGCGCACAGCCTTCATGGTCAGCAACTCAGGGTCACCCGGACCGGCACCAACGAGCAGCACGCGGCCAGCTTTTTGAACATCGGTTGGCTGGCCCGCCAACGTCGCTTCGATCAGGCGACGGCCTTCAACGTCGTCGCCGTCGAGAATTGCCGCGGCCGGGCGACCACCAAATACATCGTCCCAAAAGGCACGGCGCGCTGCACCCGGCGGCAACGTCTCCGCTATTACAGGGCGGTAGCTGCGAGCGATATCGGCTAGCTGACCCAGCCGTGGGTGGAGGTCCTGTTCCAGTTGCGCGCGCAGACGCGTTGCCAGCACCGGCGCCGCTCCTTCGGTGCCAATCGCAACCGTCACCGTGCCTCGATCAACGATCGCGGCCAGTGAGAACGTACACAGCTCTGGCCGGTCAGGCACGTTCACGGGCACGCCCAAGGCACGAGCAAGCCCAGAGATGCGCGCGTCTTCGTTGATGTCGAGCGTAGCTGCAATGACCAGAGGGCGGCCGCGCAAGTGCCGGATGTCGAGGCTGAGGGGGATCTGCTCGATGCCGCCACCTGCGGCGAGCGTCGCCATACCGGCCGAAAGCGTGTCGGCTGCGACCGTGACGCGCGACGCCCGCTTCAGCAGCAACCGCGCCTTTATTGCCGCGAGCTCGCCACCACCTACGACAAGAGGCGGCACCGCTCCAAACTCAAGGAAGATTGGAAAACTGCTCATCTGACCTTACCCTGCTACCCATGATCCCTGCGATGCCAAGCTATCGGCCTGAACTTCCAGTTCCAGCCCGTCGAGATCCGACGTCATCACGAGTTGGCACGCCAGCCGCGAGCCGTCATCGGCACCGGCAATGTCGTCAAGCTTGGCCAACTCTTCGTCGGACGGCTCGGGCAAACGGTCACGCCAGCGATCGGCAATGCGAACATGGCAGGTGGCGCAGACGCCGGCACCGCCGCATTCGGCTTTGATGGGCAGTCCGTAAGCGCGAATCAACTCCATGATGCGGAAGCCAGCTGCGGCCTCCGGCTTGAAGTGCGATCCGTCGGCAAGCCGCACATTGAGGGTCAGGAACGGCTCGTCTGCATCGGCCGATGCCTGCTCTGGCACGACAACGTCAGTGCGACTTTCGTAGGTCCGATCAAAGGTGTCTCTCAGCATGGTTGGAACTCCATTGTCTGGAGAAGACCATACAGAATTTTTATTCTATTTATAGCTGTTAATTATGATAAACACAGAAATTTGTTTCTATTTAATTGAAATGGAGGAATTTTCTAGCTGCGGCCTCGCCGATGAGGATTAATCACTACAAAGCGACGCGCCCAAGCGTCGTTGGTTGCGTCTTGCTCGCCAGCAGCCACTTGATCCCCGTTTGATGATCGAGCCTCTTGCATCGACAGCGCACACCTGTGGTATCCTTCGGATATGCCTGATCTCACCCGCTCGATAGCCTCAAAATTCTCAACTGCGCGCCTGCGCGAACTTGCCAGTCGGCATCTGCACACCAATCCGTCGGACGATATTTTCGATCCGCGCAGCGGCCAGACCTGGGCGCCAAGTGACTTCGACCTCAATCCCGACATGGTCGCCGACTTTGCCGTAATGGAACCGGCGAGACCGGCCGCAGTATTGATTCCCATCGTCGCACGTGACGAGCTTATGGTTCTGTTCACGCAGCGCACCACCAATCTTTCCACGCACGCGGGACAGATTGCATTCCCAGGTGGGCGCGTTGATCCGGAGGATGCATCAATTACTGACGCGGCGCTGCGCGAAGCCGAGGAGGAAATCGGACTAGACCGCCGGTTCGTCGAACCGCTCGGCTTTATCGACAGCTACCGCACCGGCACCGGCTTCCGAATCTCGCCCGTGGTCGCCATCGTTGCGCCCGGCTTCACCTTGACCCTCAATCCTGCCGAAGTATCCGACGTCTTCGAGGTACCCCTGCAATTCCTGATGGATCAAAACAACCATCAACGCCACGAGCGTGAATGGCGCGGGCGGCGACGCTCGTTCTATGCGATGCCCTATGGCGAGCGTTATATCTGGGGTGCAACTGCCGGCATGCTTAAAAACATGCATGCGCGGCTCTACGATCAGACCTGAACCCGGCATCGAGACTTGTTTGAAAAGCGCCCCATGATCCGCATTATCATTGAAAACCTGCTGCTGTTCCTCGCGCCGACGCTGATCTACCTCACTTACACGTACATAAGGCGGCAGGGCACCGGCTCGACCCAACCGCTATTCGACGATGCGCCGATCCTGTTGCTCTCATCGGCCGGTGCGCTGCTTGTCGTCATCGTTTTGATATTCTTCGGCACCACATCAGGAAATAATACCGGGAAGGCCTATGAGCCTGCGATCTATAAAGATGGCGTGATCCAACCAGGCCGAATCAAATAGCCAATGTCGACACGTCCTGCTAACGACGCCTTCTCTGCCGCTGAGGGACGGCCGCGTCTTATCAACACAACTTGGCTGGAAGCGACCTCAACGCAGACTGTGCTGCTTGCGCTTAGTATGCGCGGCAACAAAGCACGGGTCGTTGGCGGCGCGGTGCGCAACGCCGCCATGGGACGCGCTGTGCGCGATATCGACATCGCGACAGATGCAACGCCGGAGGAGGTGATGGCGTTGGCGGCAACGGCTGGCCTCAAGACTGCTCCAACCGGATTAGCCCATGGCACCGTGACGGTGTTTGCAAGCGGCGTACCATTCGAAGTGACCACGCTGCGCCACGATGTGGAAACCGATGGTCGCCATGCCACAGTTGCATTTACAGATGATTGGACGGCAGACGCCAGCCGCCGCGACTTCACCATCAACGCGCTTTATTGCGACGCTGACGGGACCGTCTTCGACCCCCTCGACGGCTTTCCCGACCTGATCGCCAGCAGGGTACGTTTTGTCGGTGATGCGCGATGCCGCATTGCCGAAGATTATTTGCGCATCCTGCGGTTCTTTCGCTTCTCGGCGGAATATGCAGCGGGTGCGTTGGATGCCGAAGGCCTTGCCAGTTGCGTTGCTGGCCGATCCGGATTGCAACAACTTTCAGCAGAACGTATTCGCGCCGAATTGATGAAGCTGCTGGTGGCGCCTGGTGCCGTGCGCGTGGTCAGCACCATGTATGATAACGGACTGTTGCAGCAAGTGCTCGGCGTCGCGCCGCAAGTGGCCTTGTTCGAACGATTGGTGACGATCGAAGCGGCATTGAATACGCCTCCTGATCCCGCCTTACGACTGGGCGCATTGACCGTCGCCGTGACTGAGGACGCCAGCCGCGTCGCTGAACGCCTGAGGCTATCCAACCGTGAACGCGATCTGATTGCAGCAAGCATCTGGCGCGATGTTGCCCAACTGCGATCAATCGATGACGCTGAAGCTCGTCGCCAACTTTACGCGCGCGGTAACGCGGGATTGCGCAACGCGCTCGTGATGGCATGGGCGGCATCCGGCGATGCAACGGACCATCCACGATGGCATCAGCTACTTGAAATTAGCGGCCATGTGCCACCGCAGTTGCCAGTCACAGGCAAAGACGTCATTGCACGCGGTGCGGTGCCAGGCCCACGAATCGGAGACATATTGCGAGAACTGGAACACTGGTGGATCGCGAACGGGTTCACTGACGACCGCCAACTCATCGACCAGAAACTGACCGAAACCATACGCCTAATTACAGTGCCTCCCGCTATTTAGGCAGAAGATCAAGGAGCAGAAACATCGCCGATCACCTGATGTAACGTTAAGCCTTACCTGTCAGCCGCACTTCGACCGAGCGGCGATGCGCCTCCAGGCCTTCGGCGCGCGCCAGCGTCATGGCGTGAGGACCGAGGCTCGCCAATGAGGCCGCGGTCAGCTTCAGGATCGACGTACGCTTCATGAAGTCGAGGGTACCGAGGCCGGACGAGAAACGGGCACTGCGCGCCGTCGGCAGCACATGGTTCGACCCCGATACATAGTCGCCGATCACCTCCGGCGTGTGACGTCCAAGGAAAATTGCACCGGCGTTGCGGATGCGGTTGCTTAATCCTTCCGGATCGGCAGTCGCGATTTCAAGATGCTCGGCGGCAATCCGGTCGGCAAGCGCCGGGGCCTCGTCAAAAGAACGCAGCACGATGACCGCGCCGAACACGTTCCAACTTTCACCGGCAATGTTGCCACGTGGCAGCACGCTGAGCTGGCGGGCCACGGCCGCCTCGACGGCAGTGGCGAATGCAACATCATCCGTCATCAAAATGGCTTGCGCAGCCGTGTCATGCTCAGCCTGGGCCAGTAGATCAGCCGCAATCCATTCGGGATTGTTGTCGGCATCCGCGATCACCAGAACTTCCGACGGTCCAGCGATGGAATCGATACCGACCGTGCCGAACACCTGGCGCTTGGCTGCGGCCACGTAGGCATTGCCAGGACCGACAATCTTTACAACGGGTGCGATCGTGGCCGTACCATACGACAATGCCGCGATCGCTTGCGCGCCGCCGATCCGGTAGATCTCCTCGACACCTGCAATGCGAGCGGCAGCCAGCACCAGCGGATTGAGTTCGCCATGGGGCGACGGCACCACCATGACGATACGCGGGACGCCTGCGACCTGGGCCGGCACCGCATTCATCAGCACGGAGCTTGGATAGGAAGCGAGGCCACCTGGAACATAGAGCCCGACCGATTCGACCGCAGTCCAGCGGCTACCGAGCTCGGCACCGAGCACATCGATGTAATAGTCGTCTGACGGACGCTGACGCCGATGGTGGGCCTCGATACGGTCGCGGGCGAAGGTTAGCGAAGTGAGTGTTTCGGCCGAGCAACTGGCAAACGCCGCATCGATCTCGGCGGAGCTGATGCGCAATGTTGCTGGGCTCAGCGTGAGATGATCGAATTTCGTCGTATAGTCGATCAGCGCGGCATCGCCCCGCGCCCGCACGTCAGCGATGATGGCCCGCACGGTGGCGTCCACGTCGGCCGACGCCTCGCGCTTGGCGCCGAGGAAGGTTCGAAACCGCTGCTCGAAATCCGCATCAGCCGTCGCAAGCCGTTCCGCCATGTCACGATCCTTGGTTCGTAAATCGATCAGACCTTGGTCTCGGGATGCCGAGGCTTGCCCTTGGCAGACCAGGCTGCACCCAGGTCTTTCAGCTCACCTTCGATGCACTCGACATCGAGCCTCACTGCGGCATCGCCCGCAAATACGAGCGTAATACGCCCGGCCGGCGCGCCGGTCTCTTCGAACTGCAATGCCAGCAGGGATAGCGTGCGACGCTTATCCTTGAGGTCGAGGCCCGATATCTTGGCAGCCGTTACGCGTTCGAAACGGAGCGCCGTGCGATGGCGATAGAAGACGCTCTCGGCTGCCTTTTCAGGATCTTTTCCGGCCGCCGACCAGTCAAACCGATTAGCCAGCAACGCGAACCGGCACTCGCCTGCCAGATACGCCATATCGCCAACCTGGCACACGGCATCCTGCATGTGGGCAGACAGCACGCCCAGGTCTTCGGCATCGAGGGCCAGCAGCTTCAAAGGGTCAACCACCATTGCGCATCCTCAGAGAAAATGTGCGCCAGACATAATATTACGGGGCAAGCAGCGCAATGCGCCACTTGCCCCGTATATCGACGACGTCAATACGACGCCTCAGTAGCTCTTGCGACCATCGCGACGGTCGCCTGAGCGATTGGCGTCTGAGCGACCGGCGCTTGCGGGCCGAGCAGCGGACCGATCACGATTTTCCGGTCGACGGTTTTCTCCGGTGCGCGCACGGTTGGCCTCTGGCTTGGCGCCATCGCGGCTCGCATCACGGCCACCGTCGCGGAAAGGCTTACGCTGATCG
>JANNRP010000388.1:0-2096 GCA_031401535.1 Hyphomicrobiaceae bacterium
GCTCACTTCTCCATCACGCCCATAATGTCACTCTCCTTCATGATGAGAAGGTCGGTGCCATCGATCTTGACTTCGGTGCCGGACCACTTGCCGAACAGCACCTTGTCGCCCTTCTTGACGTCGAGTGCGACGATCTTGCCGCTCTCATCGCGGGCGCCTGGGCCGGCTGCAATGATTTCACCGATCATCGGCTTTTCGCTTGCAGTGTCAGGAATGATGATGCCGCCGGCTGACTTGGTTTCGGCGTCGGTGCGCTTAACGACCACGCGGTCGTGGAGGGGACGGAATTTCATGGGCAAACACAGCCTTATGAATGGTTGAAGTTGGTGCAGACTGCGTTAGCACTCTCAACTATGGAGTGCTAGCAGACATCGCAGGAAGTAGGGACATTGAGGGAGGCTGTCAAGGTGTCGCTAACAAAGTCAGCGATGCTCACTTGTCATCGACGGTTTGCATCTTATCTAAAGTTCGGTATAACCGAACAAACGAAATAGATTGGACCCGCGAATGTCGAATCCAAACCTGTTTGCACCAGCTCAACTCGGACAACTTGCGGTAAAGAACCGCATCGTGATGGCGCCACTGACACGGTCACGCGCCTCGCCTTTGGGCGTTCCGGCAACTTTTGCAGCGACTTACTACGCGCAACGGGCAACCGCCGGATTGATCGTTGCCGAGATGACCCAAATTTCATTCGAGGGCATGGGCTACGCCCGCACGCCGGGCATTCATACGCCCGAGCAGGTTGCGGCGTGGTCGCGCATTACCGATGCTGTTCATAAGGCAGGGGGCAGGATCGTGCTGCAACTCGGGCACGTCGGCCGGATCGCCAGTACACTCAATCGCGGTATTTCAGCTGACGTCGTCGCACCCAGCGCGATACCAGCACCTGGCCAGATGTGGACCGATCAAAGCCAAATGATGCCGCATGATGTGCCACGCGTGCTCACGAAGGCGGATATCGCCCGCATTGTTGCAGACTATGGAAATGCTGCTGCCAATGCTGTGCAGGCCGGCTTCGACGGTGTCGAATTCCACTCTGCTAATGGCTATCTGCCGCACCAGTTCCTCTCGACCAATGCCAACCAGCGCACGGACCGGTACGGTGGTTCCGTTGAAAACCGGATGCGGATGCCCCTTGAGGCACTAAGTGCTATCACCGCTCAGATTGGTGCGGGTCGCGTCGGCATTAGGGTCAGTCCCGGCCACACGTTCAATGGCATTGAGGAAGCCGATGCCGTCGCGCTCTACACGCACTACTTCACGGCGTTGGATGCCTTCGGCTTAGCCTATCTCCATGTCATGCGGCCGTTTATGAACACAATTGACTTTGATCCGGTCGGGCTAGCGCGGGGACTATTCAAAGGCCCGATCATCGCGGCTGGCGGCTTCGATGGGGTGGCAGCGGTAAATCTCGTTGCAGCAGAGGGCGCAGATGCCGTAGCCTTCGGCAAAGCCTATATCTCCAATCCCGACCTTGTTTACCGGTTGCAAACCGGCGCAGCTCTAGCTGTTCCAGATGAGACCACGTTTTACACACCGGGCGAGCGCGGCTACTCGGATTACAGGCCAATGTCGGCCTGATCCGACATCATCGTCACGCGTGGCTTATACACTTTGGGGCCGCGCGTGAGATCCGCCCTGAGACTAGTCTATTTGTGGTGATTCTGGGCCATTGTGTTAGGCCCCCGTGGCGTTTACTCGTGGTAAGAGGCAGTAGTGGGCGTCGCAATGATTGGTAATGCTGTGCGCGAGATTAAGGTTTGGTGCGTCGCCGTGATGCTGGCGCTGATGAGCCTGTCAACGTCGATGGCCGTCGCCCAGAATAGAACTCCGTTGGTGGTGCATTCGACGCTTGAGCCAGAGCACATTGCCGAGTTCAAAAAGGCGTTCGAACTGGATAATCCAGATATCGAGATCGTGTGGATACGCGACTCAACGGGTGTGGTTACCGCACGCATTGTCGCGGAAGGGGACAATCAACAGGCTGACGCTATTTGGGGCCTGGCGGTCACCTCGGTCAGTACCATTAAGACCCTGGGACTGCTGGTGCCCTATGCGCCTTCAAATCTCGCCGCGATCCGAACCGCTTTTCG
>JANNRP010000389.1:0-12101 GCA_031401535.1 Hyphomicrobiaceae bacterium
GCTGAAAAGGCACGCGAGGACCACAAGGCAGGTCGGTCCAGACCGCTGTGAAGCATTTCGCGAACCAGGACTTCTGGCAGGCTTACGACTCCTTGCCGGCAACCGTGCGTTTGCTTGCTGACAAGAACTACCAGTTACTGAAAGCTAATTCGACCCATCCCTCTCTGAAGTTCAAGAAAGTTGGTAATTACTGGTCGGTGCGCGTTGGCCGCCGCTATCGAGCGCTTGCAGTCGAAATGGATGACGGCCTGCTGTGGTTCTGGATCGGAAATCACGCGGACTACGACAGGTTGATCGGGTGAAGTTTAAACAAAGGCACCGTTGCTCTCAATCACCACACGTCGATAGGCTGCCGCCAAAACAACAACGGCTTGAAGGAGCCGCTGATGATCGATTTTGACCGCCAATCGTACTTCCTATTACTTCGTCGGCCATTGCGGCCGCTGTAACTTTTACCCCACTCATCGCCACCACGTTCGCCAGGCCCCACGCCCTGTCAGCCGCTAATGGCGGAGGCGGCGGCCAACCCGCGCACGGTGTTGTCGGTTTGGCGTCGATCTGCAGAGTTGTCGCTTCCTCCTCACGTGTGCGTTTCGTCAATCCGCGGAAAGAGATCTCGGCCGCGCTCCACAATGAAGGTTTTCAGAACGGTTGCGGCGGCGGTCAATCGCCGGTCTGTGCGATGGATGAGGAACCATTGGCGAACCAGCGGCAAACCAAACACGGGCAGCGGCGTCAGTCGACCTTCGCGCAATTCGTTGAAGCAGGTGTGGGCGGAGATGATCGCAATGCCGAGGCCCGCCATAACCGCCTGCTTGATGGTCTCGTTGGTGCCCATCTCGACGACGTCGAAGGCGCGGCCATTAGCGATCCGCTCCAGAAACCGATCCATCAGCAATCGCGTCCCCGAGCCTTGTTCGCGCGCCAGAAACCGTTCGCGCAGCAGATCCTCCACCAGAATATCGCGATCGCCAGCCAGGATATGGTTTGGCGCGGCGATCAGCACGTGCGGGTGATCGCCCAACACGGCGCTCTCGACCTGCACGTTGGACGGTGGCCGTCCCATCACGGCCAGATCGAATTCGTTGTGCTCGAGGCCGCGCACGATCTCGCTCCGGTTGCCGATCACCAGCTTGACGCGAATGTCCGGGTAGAGCTGCTGGAACCCCGCGACGATCGAAGGCGCGACGTACTTGCCGGTGCTGACGACAGCAAATACGATCGAGCCTGCGGCACCTGAGCGCAGTGCTGCGATCCGGTCGCTGGAGTGCGCAATCAACTTCTCGATGTAGAGCGCCGTGTCGACTAGTTCGCGACCGACTTCGGTGGGCACGAAGCCATCCAACGATCGGTCGAACAGCGGGGCGCCGACATTTTTTTCGAGTATTTTCAACTGTGTCGTGATCGCTGGTGGCGTCACATGCAGCTCGTTCGCAGCCCCCGTCACAGTGCCCAAACGCACAGTGCTCGCGAGCGCGCGCAGTTGCTTCAAAGTCAGGCCGCGAAGATTAGACATTTAGTTTTTCTACAACACGCTTCTAATTTATTAAATTTCCTTTTTGCAACGTTGAGCCCACCGTCACGTCAAGTCACAGCAATAGACCGTGGCAGGAGGACGCCGGACGATGGCCCGAAAAAGCCAATCGCACAGTGCAAAGCCAGACGACCTGGGCGCGTATCTCGTTAAGACGAGTGCGCGACTGGGGTCGGCAGATGTTGCACAGGTGGTCCTGAAGTTGGCGGCTGCGGCCATCGAAATTGGCGCGCTGGTTGCTAGAGGGCCGCTCGGTGGTCCGCTCGGTGCCGATACAGGGACGGTCAATTCGGACGGCGATCTCCAGAAGCAGCTCGACGAAGTTGCCAACGGATTTGTATTGACCGCGCTTCGCGAAACGCCTGCAGCCTATTTCGCTTCGGAAGAAGAAGACGCGATCCTGACGCTCAATCCAAATGGCACGCTGGCAATCGCGGTCGACCCGCTGGATGGATCGTCCAACATTGATGTCAACGTGTCGATCGGCACGATCTTCTCGATCTTTGCAGCATCACCAAACGGTGCGACGGCCTCGTTCTTTCGGCCTGGCCACGAACAGGTCGCCGCCGGATACTTTGTCTATGGCCCCCATACGGCGCTCGTGCTGACCACTGGAACCGGTGTCGATCTGTTCGTTCTGGATCGACAGACGGGATCGTTCCGCCTCGCCCGGACAGCAATCGCCATCCCTGGAGCGGCAAAGGAATTTGCCATCAACGCGTCGAACTACCGGCATTGGTTCGAGCCGATCAAAATCTTCATCGATGATTGTCTCGATGGAACCGACGGCCCGCGCGGTAAGGACTTCAACATGCGTTGGGTCGCCTCGCTAGTAGCCGAAACGCATCGCATCTTCTCGCGCGGTGGCGTGTTTCTGTATCCAGCAGATCGGCGTCCCGGCTATGAGAATGGCCGGCTCCGTCTAATCTACGAGGCGGCGCCAATCGCGATGCTGGCCGAACAGGCGCATGGCGGCGCCACGGATGGCCACGTCCGCATACTCGACAAGGTACCGGCAGCGTTGCATGAGCGCACGCCACTGATCTTTGGCTCGGCCGATAAGATCGCCCGCATCGCGAAATATCATGCCGATCCAGATTTCCAGCGGCAGCAATCGCCGCTCTTTGGCCAGCGTGGCTTGTTCCGGACCTGAGGCGCAAACGATGTCTGTCAAGCACCCCATCATTTCCGTCGTCGGCTCGTCCGGGGCTGGCACCAGCACGGTCAAGCACACGTTCGACCAAATTTTCCGGCGTGAAGGCATCAAAGCGGTTTCCATCGAGGGCGATGCATTCCATGCGTTCGACCGGGCGGCCATGAAAGCTGAAATGGCGCGTCGTTTGGAGGCCGGTGAGCAGAACTTCAGCCATTTCTCGATCGAGGCCAATCTGCTCAATGAACTAGAGGCGCAGTTCAAGAGCTACGCTGACACAGGAGAATGCCGATCGCGGCAGTATGTCCATAGCCAGGACGAAGCCGAGGTACTTGGTGTATCGCCCGGGCATTTCACCGAGTGGCGCACGATCGGTGGCGGTGCGGATCTGCTGTTCTACGAAGGATTGCACGGCGCACTCCGAGCCGAGAATATCAACATCGCCCAGCACGCCGACCTAAAAATCGGGGTCGTACCCGTGATCAATCTCGAATGGATTCAGAAGATCCATCGTGACCGTGCCTCGCGCGGCTACAGCACGGAGGCGGTGACGGATACCATCCTCCGACGGATGCACAGCTATGTGAACGTGATCTGCCCGCAGTTCACTGAGACCGACATCAACTTCCAGCGCGTCCCCGTCGTTGATACGTCGAACCCCTTTGTCGCACGCTGGATACCAACGGCTGGGGAGTCACTTGTCGTGATCCGCTTCAAGAGCCCGCGCGGCATCGATTTTCCCTACCTCGTTTCGATGATCCAGGGCAGCTGGATGAGTCGCGCCAACTCGATCGTCATTCCTGGAGACAGGATGGATCTCGCGATGCAGTTGATCCTGACGCCGATGATCATTCGGCTCGTCGAGCGCAGTCGGCGCTCGAAGTGAACGTCATACTGTTGGCTAAGCACTCCACAAGGAACGTTCGCTAATGACCGCCATCGAAGCACACACCGCCAGCCATTCCGAGATGGCAAACGCGATCCGTGCGCTGGCCATGGATGCCGTCGAGAATGCCAAATCCGGGCACCCGGGCATGCCGATGGGCATGGCCGATGTAGCGACCGTGCTGTTCACGCGCTTCATGCGGCTCGATCCGTCGGCACCTCAGTGGCCCGATCGCGACCGGTTTGTGTTATCCGCCGGGCATGGTTCGATGTTGCAGTATGCATTGCACTATCTGCTTGGCTACGCGGACATGCCGATCGAGCAGCTCAAGTCTTTCCGGCAGCTTGGCAGTCGCACGGCGGGCCATCCTGAATATGGTCATGCACTTGGCATTGAAACGACCACGGGTCCGCTCGGCCAGGGCTTGGCAACCTCGGTCGGCATGGCGATCGCTGAGAAGTTGCTGGCTGCTCGTTACGGTGCGGAACTGGTCGATCACCACACCTATGTGATCGCAGGCGATGGCTGCCTGATGGAAGGCGTTAGCCATGAGGCGATCGACCTGGCCGGGCATTTGAAGCTCGGCAAGCTGATCGTCTTGTGGGACGACAACCGGATATCGATCGACGGACCGACGAGCCTCTCGACGTCGATGGATCAGATCAAACGCTTCGAAGCCGCTGGCTGGCATGTGCAAGCCATCGATGGGCACAATGCAGTGGCAATCGAAGCGGCAATTGCATCGGCGCGGTCCAATGCCGACCAGCCGTCGATGATCGCGTGCCGGACTGTCATCGGCTTTGGCGCACCGACGCGCGCGGGAACGGCGAAAGCCCATGGCGAAGCCTTGGGCGCGGACGAGATCGCGGGGGCCAGAGCCAAACTCAGGTGGCCGCATGCGCCGTTTGTCGTGCCTCCGACAGTCCTTGCCGGATGGCAAAACGTAGCCTGTCGCGGTGCCGCAGCAAGAGCTGCCTGGGACAAACGTGTGAACGCCTCGCCAAGGGCCGTTGCATTCAAGATGCAGGTCGCAACCGAACTTTCAGTCGACGCAGTGGCGCGAATTAATGCCTACAAGCACGTGCTATCCAGCACGGCACCGCATGTCGCAACCCGCAAGTCTTCTGAGATGGTGCTCGGCATCATCAATGCGGCAACGGAGCTGACACTCGGCGGCTCGGCCGATCTGACGCATTCGAACTACACCGTCACCAAAGGACTTGGATCGATAACGCCGATCGATTTTACAGGCCGCTACCTGCATTACGGCATTCGCGAACACGGCATGGCGGCCGCCATGAACGGCATCGCGTTGCACGGTGGATTTATTCCCTACGGTGGAACGTTCTTGGTGTTCATGGACTATGCGCGCGGCTCCATGCGGCTGTCGGCGTTGATGGGGCAACGGGTCATCTACGTCATGACGCACGATTCGATCGGCCTCGGTGAGGATGGTCCGACGCATCAGCCGGTCGAGCATTTGGCGATGCTGCGTGCAACGCCCAATACATACCTGTTCCGTCCGGCGGATGCGGTGGAAACCGCTGAATGCTGGCTGGCGGCACTTCAGTCGTTGACGACACCGTCGGTGCTGTCGCTGTCGCGCCAGGCGCTGCCGACACTGCGGACGATGCACACCGATGAAAACCTGTCGGCAAAAGGCGCTTACGTGCTGCGCGAGGTTGCTGGCCTGCGTGATGTGACGCTGCTGGCAACCGGCTCCGAGGTCGAGATCGCGATCAAGGCTGCCGATGTCTTGGCCGAAGAAGGGATCAACGCCGCCGTCGTGTCGATGCCATGTTGGACATTGTTCGAGGCGCAATCAGACGCCTACCGTGCCGCCGTCTTGGGCACGACCCCGCGGGTTGCCGTCGAAGCCGCAGTGCGCATGGGTTGGGATCGCTGGATCGGTGAAAGCGGCCGCTTCGTCGGCATGACCGGATTCGGCGCATCGGCGCCCGCGCCAGCCCTCTATGAGCATTTCGGTATCACACCGAAGCGCGTTGCCGACGAGGCCCGAAATTTGGTGCGCGGCTAGTTCGCGCAACGAGCTGCAATCAAGTTGTTCCAACGTACTCGTTCAAACTCAAAGGTGGATCCATGGCCCGTATCACTTTGCGACAGCTCCTCGACCATGCGGCCGAGCACAGTTACGGCGTGCCCGCTTTCAACATCAACAACATGGAGCAAGGTCTCGCCATTCTGGAAGCGGCGAAGGCCGTCGATGCACCAGTCATTATCCAGGCCTCGCGCGGCGCTCGCACCTACGCCAACGACATCATGCTGGCCAAGATGATGGAGGCGCTCGAGATCATGTATCCGCAGATACCGATCTGCATCCATCAGGACCACGGCAACAACGTATCGACCTGCCTGTCGGCGATCCAACACGGTTTCACGTCGGTTATGATGGACGGCTCGCTGAAAGAGGATGCCAAGACGCCGGCCGACTACGGCTACAATGTAGCGATCACGACCGAGGTTGCGCGTCTGGCCCACATGGTCGGCGCATCGGTCGAAGGCGAGCTGGGCTGCCTAGGCTCGCTCGAGTCGGGTCACGGTGAAGCTGAAGACGGCCACGGCTTCGAAGGCAAGCTCGATCGGTCGATGCTGCTGACCGACCCTGACGAGGCATTGCGCTTCGTCGCCGATACCAAGGTCGATGCATTGGCAGTCGCCATCGGCACGTCGCACGGCGCCTACAAATTTACGCGCAAGCCGACCGGCGATGTGCTCGCCATGGACGTGATCGAGAAGATCCACGCACGCCTGCCCAACACTCATATCGTCATGCACGGATCGTCATCTGTGCCGGAGGAGTGGCAGGCCGTGTTCAACGCCAACGGTGGTGAGATGCGCGAGACTTACGGAGTGCCAGTTGACGAGATCGTACGCGGCATCCGTCACGGTGTGCGCAAGATCAATATCGATACCGATCTTCGGCTTGCCGCTTCGGCCGAGTTCCGCCGTGTCGCCAACACCTCCAAGTCGGAATTCGATCCGCGCAAGTTTCTCAAACCTGCCATGGACGCCATGAGCAAGGTTTGCCGTCAGCGCTTCGAAGCGTTCGGCACGGCCGGAAACGCGTCCAAGATCACCGTGCTGCCAATGAGCGAGATGGCAAAGCGCTACGCCCGGGGTGCGCTCGATCCGAGAATCTCTGCGGCCAAGGCAGCCTGAACTCATAACCAAACGTCATCAAAACGAGGAGCCCCGACATGGCTGATGGATCGAAGACTGAAATCAAAGGCAAGGAACGTTACAAGGCCGGTGTGCTGAAATATGCCCAAATGGGTTATTGGGACGGCGATTATGTGCCGAAGGACACCGACCTGATCGCCCTATTCCGCATCACGCCGCAAGATGGCGTGGATGCCATAGAAGCCGCTGCCGCTGTTGCTGGTGAAAGCTCGACGGCAACCTGGACCGTGGTGTGGACCGACCGGCTGACCGCGTGCGACCAGTATCGCGCGAAGGCCTATCGCGTCGATCCCGTTCCGGGCATTCCGGGCCAGTTCTTCTGCTACGTGGCTTACGATTTGATCCTGTTCGAAGAGGGCTCGATCGCCAACCTCACCGCGTCGATCATCGGTAACGTGTTCTCATTCAAGCCGTTGAAGGCAGCGCGCCTCGAGGACATGCGGTTGCCGATCGCCTACATCAAGACGTTCAAGGGGCCGCCTACCGGTATCGTCATCGAGCGCGAACGTCTCGACAAGTTCGGCAAGCCGCTGCTTGGCGCCACCACGAAGCCGAAGCTTGGATTATCGGCGAAGAACTATGGCCGCGTAGTCTACGAGGGTCTCAAGGGCGGCCTCGATTTCATGAAGGATGACGAGAACATCAACTCGCAACCGTTCATGCACTGGCGCGACCGCTTCCTCTACTGCATGGAGGCCGTCAATCTCGCCTCGGCACAGACCGGCGAGGTCAAGGGCCATTATCTCAACATCACGGCCGGTACGATGGAGGAGATGTATCGCCGCGCCGAACTCGCCAAAGAGACCGGCTCTGTCATCGTGATGATCGATCTGGTCATCGGCTACACGGCGATCCAATCGATATCGGAGTGGTGCAGGCAGAACGACATGATCCTGCATCTGCATCGGGCTGGGCACGGTACCTACACGCGGCAGAAGAACCACGGCATTTCGTTCCGCGTTATCGCCAAGTGGATGCGGCTGGCTGGCGTCGATCATATCCATGCCGGCACCGCAGTCGGCAAGCTCGAGGGCGACCCTCTTACCGTGCAGGGATACTATAATGTCTGCCGCGAACTGAAGAACGAAGTTGATCTGCCGCGTGGCATCTTCTTCGAGCAGGACTGGGCGGATATCCGCAAGGTCATGCCAGTTGCGTCTGGCGGTATCCATGCCGGTCAGATGCACCAGCTGCTGCACCTGTTCGGCGACGACGTGGTGCTGCAGTTCGGCGGCGGCACCATCGGGCACCCCATGGGCATCCAGGCAGGTGCTACAGCAAACCGTGTTGCGCTCGAAGCAATGGTGCTCGCCCGCAACGAGGGCCGCGACCTCATAGGAGAGGGACCGGAAATCCTGCGTGCGGCAGCCAAGTGGTGCAAGCCGCTTGAGGCCGCACTCGATACCTGGGGCAACATCAGTTTCAACTATACCTCGACCGACACCTCGGACTTCGTGCCGATGCCGTCGGTTGGCATGTAATCCGGAACGTAGGTTGAATTAGTGCCATCAACGGATCATCAGCCATTTCGTTGGCTGGCGGCACGTAACTCAACAAAACAAGTCTAGCCGGTTGCCGTTGGGCTGCGCGCCGGACTTGGGAGCTGCAAGTTGAAACTCAAAGCGCGCTAGCCCAGCTACGGGTCGCCGCCCCGCAAAGGAGACAAACACATGCGCATAACTCAAGGCTGCTTCTCGTTCCTGCCCGATCTTTCCGATGAGCAAATCTCCGCACAAGTCGAATACTGTCTGCGCAACGACTGGGCGATCGGCATCGAGTACACGGACGATCCACACCCCCGCAATACGTTCTGGGAAATGTGGGGCAACCCGATGTTCGACCTCAAAGACGCAGCTGGCGTGATGATGGAACTGACCGCTTGCCGAAAGGCGCAGGGCAACAGTTACATTCGTCTCAACGCGTTTGACTCTACGCGCGGCTTCGAGACCGTGCGCATGTCCTTCATAGTCAATCGCCCGAAAGTCGAGCCGACGCTCAGCATGACGCGGACAGAAGTTGCTGGGCGCACTGTCAATATCACGATGACCGCGCGCCGTTGAACCTGAGGCAATGACCATGCCGGACACCACTGCTGTCGCGCCTGAAACGACCGTTGATCTAGCAGCCGATTTCCGCTCGTCGGGCGTGGCCGAGATTCTCGGCGAGCTCGACCGTGAACTGGTCGGTTTGAAACCGGTGAAACAGCGTATCCGCGAGACGGCGGCGCTGTTACTGGTGGAGCGTGCGCGCAAGCGTTTGGGGCTGGCGCACGCAACGCCGACATTGCACATGAGCTTCACTGGCAATCCCGGAACGGGCAAGACCACGGTCGCGCTGAAGATGGCGGGTCTGTTGCACCGGCTCGGCTACGTTCGCAAAGGGCATCTGATCTCAGTCACGCGCGACGATCTGGTTGGACAGTACATTGGTCATACCGCGCCGAAGACCAAGGAAATCCTGAAGAAAGCGATGGGCGGCGTTTTGTTCATCGACGAGGCCTATAATCTCTATCGACCCGACAACGAGCGCGACTACGGGCAGGAAGCCATTGAAATCTTGCTGCAGGTGATGGAGAACAATCGCGACGACCTCGTGGTTATTCTCGCTGGCTATGCCGATCGCATGGATAAATTCTTTTCAAGCAATCCCGGCTTCCGCTCGCGCATTGCGCACCATATCGACTTCCCCGACTATTCGAACGCCGAACTGTTCCAGATTGCGGAGACGATGCTCGCCGATCAAAATTACTGCTTGACGCAACCAGCCCGCACTGCGCTAACGGAGTACATCGCTCATCGTCGTCAGCAACCGCACTTCGCAAATGCCCGATCGATCCGCAATGCACTTGATCGCGCGCGCCTGAGGCAGGCCAATCGCTTGTTCGATACCGCTACCGGCCCGCTCGATGCCAAAGCCCTGTCGGCCATCGACGAGGCAGATTTCCGGGCCAGCCGGGTGTTTGCTGGCGGGCTTGACCACGAGAAACCAAAACCGGCATGAAACCATTCAACCGCTCTATCAAGATCGCACCATCGATCCTCAGCGCCGACTTTGCAAACTTCGGCGCCGAGTGCCGAGCGATCGAGGCCGAAGGCTGCGACTGGGTCCATGTCGATGTGATGGACGGTCATTTCGTGCCCAACATCACATTCGGCCCGCAGACCTGTGCTGCTATTCGCCCGCATATCAGGACGGTGATGGATGTGCATCTTATGATCGCCCCCACCGATCCCTATATCGAGGCCTTTGCCAAGGCTGGTGCCGACATCATTACAGTGCATGTGGAGGCCGGCCCGCACCTCCATCGCACGCTGCAGCTGATCCGTTCGTTCGGCAAAAAAGCTGGCGTCGCGCTCAACCCGTCTACGCCCGAGACTGCGATAGCTCACGTGCTCGACCAGATTGATCTCGTCTGCGTGATGACGGTCAATCCTGGTTTTGGTGGCCAGAGCTTCATTCACGCCATGACGGATAAGGTCAGGCGCTTGCGCACGATGATCGCCGATCGACCGATCCATATCGAAATCGACGGCGGCGTGACAGCTGAGACGGCACCGCTCGTCACGGCTGCTGGCGCCGACGTGTTGGTTGCTGGATCGGCCGTGTTCAAAGGTGGATCGGTCGAGCGGCCAAGCGTTTACGGTGCCAACATCGCAGCGATCCGCATGGCCGCCGCAGCAGCGCTGAAATCATAGGCAGTATGCGGCTGAAAGCGCTCATCTTTGATGTTGACGGCACCCTGGCTGAAACCGAGGAATTACATCGACGCGCGTTCAATGAGACCTTTGCCGAATTGGAACTCAGCCGCGAGTGGCCTGATCCGTGCGGCGGCTGGCAGTGGAGCGTTGCGACCTATGGGCGATTGCTGAAGACGACAGGTGGCAAGGAGCGTATCGCGGCCTATCTGACAAATGATCTCGCAATCGATGCCGTCGCATTTTCGCAACGGGTCGCCGAAATCCATGCACGGAAAACGCAGCGATTTGCAGCATTGATTTCGTCCGGCGGCCTCGACTTGCGGCCCGGGATTGCCCGCCTCATGCAGCTGGCGCGCCAGAACGGGCTTGCCATGGCGGTCGCGACAACGACCAGCGGTCCGAATGTTGATGCCCTGTGCCGCGCCTGCTTTGGAAAGTCAGCCAGCGACGTATTTAATGTGATCGCTGCCGGCGACGACGTCGCAACCAAGAAGCCCGCGCCTGACGTCTACCTGCTCGCACTCGAACGGCTCGGGCTTGATGCGGGGACATGCATCGCACTCGAAGACTCGAGCAACGGCGTACGCGCCGCCAAGTCCGCCGGATTGCGGTGCATTGCGAGCCCAAGCCTCTATTCGGCCAATGACGACCTCAGCGCAGCCGATGAGATCGTCGCTGAATTCTACGCTGCCGAACCGCTGATCACTCGATGGCTTCCTGCTTGAGGACTGCCACCACTTGCTGCAGTCGATCCGGAAGGGATTGCCTTTATCACCGGTTTGAGCGTGGATAACACCAGCCTCTGGATTCCCCTCACCTTCTGCCGACCAAGCGAGATCGGAATGTGATCTGTAGAGTGCATGATGCGAAGCAGCTCATTCTGCCGTCCTGCCATTGACGGTGCGCACCCAGTACCGCCGTTCCAGTGTCAGCGCAGGTGGACGAGGTGCGCTGGCTGGAATCTAAAAAAAAGTCAGTCGACACAATAATCTATCGTTCTTCTGGTGGCTTGACGTGGCGGAAGGTCCAGAGCAGGCCGAAGTCATAGGCTATTTTCAGCACGCCACAGATGATCAACGGCCACGCCTCCAACCCCGCCGCAAATAGTGCACCGGCTATCGCGGGGCTCAAGGCGGCGGCGAGACTGCGTGGCACCGACGTGACGCTGGCCGCTGCCGGACGCTCGGGCGCCGTCACCACGGCCATGACGTATGACGAGCGCGTTGGTACATCCATCTGCGACAGCGCTGCCCGCACCATCAGAAGCGCGAGCGCGACATCGAGCCGTGGTACAATGGCGGCAAGGATCAGGCACAGGCCCGACGGGATGTGCGTGTAGACCATCGTGTTGACAAGGCCGATGCGTTTCGACAGCCACGCGGCAACCGGAAACGAAAACGCCGCGAGCACCCCGGTCCAGAAAAAGAACAGCCCGGCCGCCGCGAGCGATAGCCCGAACTTATTGAACAGCCACAGCGCCACCAAGGACTGCACAGCGAATCCGCCCGCGAACGAGTCGACGCTGAACAGCGCCGCCAGCTTATAGACGATGTGCTTCGAGGGGCCGAGTGCGGAGATGCGTTTTTCGTCGGGTGCTGTCGTGTCGGGAGGAATGCGGGCATAGGCAAA
>JANNRP010000390.1:0-3768 GCA_031401535.1 Hyphomicrobiaceae bacterium
GACACTGACCGCGTTCACGGCGTCGTCGATTGCACGTGCGCGCGAGCATTTCCCAGAAGAGCCGCAACTGTGGATCATCTGTGGTGGCGGTCGCCGCAACAAGACGATCATGGGGATGCTGGCTGCCGCCGTGCAGAATGCTGTGGTGCCGGCCGAAGCCGTTGGGCTCGATGGCGATGCGATCGAGGCCGAGGCGTGGGGCTATCTCGCGGTGCGGTCGTTGCTGAAACTACCCATCACCTTTCCAGGCACCACCGGTGTCGGCACGCCATTGACCGGCGGTGTGTTGGCGCGGGCGACGCGCTGATCAGAGGACGACCATGGCAAACCACCTATTCCGGCTTGGCTTCTTTGTCATGCTGCTGCTATTTGGCGTCATCGCAGTGTTTCTCGGGCTCGTCGTTGGCGGCGCGGGCTTGAGCAGCGGCGCGATCACCTACACGTTTGGCGGCGCGGGTGGGCAACTCAGCGAGACGGTTGTGCGCGCGGTGTCGCCAGCCGCATTTTGGCGTGTCCTTACATTGACCGCCGTGCTGCCGGTGGTGCTCGGGGCATTGGCGGTGTGGTGGGCTAAGCGCGCCTTGCGCGCGTCGTAGGGAGCGAGGCGCGTAAGGCGCTTGTGAGGGGACCAGGGAATGGCGTCGATCGATACGGTAATTTTTGACATTGGCAACGTGCTAATCCGCTGGGATATGCGCAACCTCTACGGCCGGATGTTCAAGGACGAGGCGGCGATCGCAGCCTTCATCAATGAGACTGGTTTGCACCACGAGAATACAGAATTCGATCGTGGCAAGCCATTCTCAGTCGGACTGAAGCAACTGGCTGCACGCTTTCCGCACCACGAGGACGCCCTCCTGGCCTTTGATACGTGTTGGACTGAGTGTCTAGACGGTGCCATCGAGGCCAACGTTGCTGTGCTCCAGGACTTGAAGGCAGCAGGCGTTACGGTGCATGCCATTACCAATTTCAGTGCCGAAAAATTCCCAATTGCCTGCAAGATTTTTCCGTATCTGACATCGTTTGATGACGTCGTGGTTTCTGGCGCGGTGAAGCTGATCAAACCTGATCCGGCGATTTACCACGTGCTGCTTGAGCGCCAGTCGATCGATCCTCGTCGGGCCGTATTCATAGACGATTCCGCAGCCAACATTGCGACCGCGGCCAACCTTGGGATACACACGGTCCACTTCGACGACGAGAAAGTCGATTTACGGGCAGCGCTTCGAGCGTTAGAGCTACCCGGTGTTTAGAATACCCGACCTGCCACCGATTTGCCCGCATCCATGTCGGCGAGAAAACTCGTGATCGCTGCAATTGTCGGCAGATCCATCAGCACCGGCGCATGGCCTTCGCCCTTGACCTCGAGCGTGGCGCAGTTGGGGTGCTGCCGCCGCATCTGCGATACGGTGGCCGCGCTCAAGATGTCCGACGTCTCGCCGCGGATGACCAACAAACCTGCGTGTTTCATCGCACCGAATTGTGCCCAAAGAGGTGGCGGGGCACTGTCGGTTGCTTTCAGCGTTTGCGCGAGTTTTGGATCATAGGCACGCACCGGCCGCCCGTCTTTGTCGTTGAACCATGCACGGGCGAGTTGGGGCCATGCCGTATCGGGCACGGCTGGAAATGCCCGACGACTGGCTTCGGCAACAGTCTTTTCGGCGTCGGCCCACGATAGTGGCACTGGCATCAGGCCGACGTAGCCGGCAATGCGTGCGAGCCCCGCCTGCTCGATGATCGGCCCGATATCGTTGAGCACGACGGCGCCGATGAATGATGGCTGCATCGCGGCCAATACCATTGCGACGAGCCCGCCGCGTGATGTTCCGACAATCGCCGCGTCATGCAGCTCAAGTGCGGTCATGACGTCGATGACGTCCATCGTCTCGACCGGAACATTGTAATTTTTCCAATCGGGATCGTGGTCGGAAAGCCCCCGTCCGCGAGCGTCAAGCGTGAACACTTCGCGTGGTTGATCGCCTCGCGATAGGGCATCTGCGATGTCAGCGAAGTCGCGGCCGTTGCGTGTCAGGCCCGGTAGACAAAGCACTGGCCGTCTGCGGCTACTGGCCATTGCAGCTGCCGGAAAATGCCTCACGTGTAGTCGCAGTCCATCGCGCACCGTGATGAAGCCCGAACGATTACCCACGTGGTGTGATGACATGGCATTGGGTCCGGACGAGATGAGGCGAGAGGGAGAGGCAGTTCAATCAGCGATAATGCGGTTTGTTCGAATAAGATATCGGCATCTGGAGCACTAGTTGCCTTGAAATTGTGCATGATGATGCGCACCGGTCACGGTGCGGACCTGGAACGGCACAGAACTCTGATCAATGTGCACGTCAAGCCTTCCACTGTGACCAAACGTTGTGCAACACTTCACTGATTAAATTTTATTTGGGCTGTTGAGTGCCTCGGCGCGGTGCGCGACAGGTTTGGCTCGACGGAGAGGAAAGGTTGCCGTGAGTGCGTGCTTCCTGATTGACGATCTTGGCGACGTGCAATTCGGAGCGCATAGCGCCCGGCGAAGGCGTTTTTTGACCGCCGAGCCGAACCTCGTTGACGTCGCGCATCAAACCACCAACGACGATACGCTGCAGTCGATCATTGAGACGGGGCTTGTCGAGTGGCGGGCCCACGAAGGCCATGTGCGGATCAGGCTGCGGCCCTCCATGATCACACCGCAGGCGTTTGATCGGATCATCAGCTGGATAAGAAGTGAGCAACCCCAGCGTGTGCTGATCTCCTATTACGTTTCCGGTAACTGGGAGTACGAGTATTTCCTGTCACCACGTGCATGTCAGCAGCGCCTTGAGCAACTGGTCCGCGACTATGGCGCTCTGGGCTCCGGCGCGCTGCGCACGCGACGGCTGCCGCTGACAGCCCAAGTTAACGTAGACAAGTTTGAGCAGGTCATCGCTTACTGGCAGAGCCATCGAGATCAATTCGATCCGGCAGCTGCCTTGCGTTATATCGATCCTGTTGCTGCAGGGCGTTGGGTGTTGTTCGAGCAGCCCACCCCGAACGACTATTGCATTTCAGACTTCGGCGCGAGAACCTCAGTTTATGTGCAGAAGTGGTTGCGTCGTAGCCTCGGTGAACCACTATCGAGCGCGCCGGACAAGCGTTATGCCCGCGCGACCGAGGAAGTCTACCGCTCGGTTGCCGCTGCCTTTGAGCCGCGGCTCGAAGACGTTGATACGATGGTCAGTTGGCCTGGCTACGGTCGGATGCGTAACCGCTATCAGCGCTTGATGCTGCCATTCAAGTCGACGGTCGCGACGCGGGGGGCAAGTGTCGAAAAAAACTGGCATTTGACGATTACGATCATGGACCCAAAGATCGACCTGCTGGATTGATTGGAATCTATAGGGCTACTCCTCCTTCGCGTTGGCAGGGGCCGACTGCAACTGGCCGTAGTTCTGCAAACCGATATTCTCGATCAACTGCAGCTGCGTTTCGATGAAGTTGAACCACCATCATCACAGTCAATAAATATACATAAAAATCAGCAAGTTATGATTATTCTAAGAATATTGATTGCCGGAATTGCGGTGCTTAGGGCGAACGTGGCGTTTGCTCCCTAACTGAGCGCTTCAAGTTGCCGCATCTGCCGGGGCTGCCGTCCATCCGGGATCGCCGCTCGACGGAGGTGAAACCTATCGATATCTGGTGCCTGGCAACGGCACTGAGAAAATCATCGTCGGCCGGACAAAAATCTCATAGAGGACTGTGGACGGGGCCGGTGGGCGCGTGAGGGCAAACACC
>JANNRP010000391.1:0-13963 GCA_031401535.1 Hyphomicrobiaceae bacterium
GCTCGTCTCGTGGTTCAGCGGCGGTTGCCGGATGCATCGACCACTCCAACTCGACACGTTCCGCCAAGCATCAAAGTCCGGCAGTGTCACTGCACCGATGATTTCCTCGGGCGGCGCTGCTGAACAGCCGCGATCTGGACATCCTAGCACCCGATCTGGACATCGAGATTCATGCATGCGGCGCTGAGTGCAACATCTGTGACGGTGCGTGTCAGAGCAGCCGCTCTGGATCGTACATGGATTGATCGGGATGAAGGTCGAACAGCGGAAGAAGCCTGAGCGCCGTCGTGCCCTGACCGTTGGTGCTGCGGCGCTCGCGGCTTGGTGGATATCCGAACACGGTCTTGTAGCAGCGTGCGAAACTCGGATAGGCGCTGTAGCCGCAGGTTTCGGCGATGGAACCGAGTTCCAATGTGCTCGACCGCAATAACTTGCGGGCGCGCGACATCCGGATCAGTGCGTAGACGTCGGAAGCAGTGCTGGAGAAGACCTGCTGGAACTGCCGGTCAAGCTGACGGCGCGATAGCTTGAGTTGGCTGGCGATGCTCGCGATACTAGTCGGATTGCCGATTGTCTTTTCCATTATGCTGCAAGCTTGCTGGACTGTACGCGGCACCTGGCTCCCCGAGAGTGCCATGAGCCCGCTCTGCAACTCACTGCTTTCCCGCACCCAGGGCGCCTGTAGCAGGTTCGCAACCCGCATGGCGAAACGTGCGCCGAAATCGCGCGCCACGATGTGCGCCATCAAATCGAGCCCCGTCAGACCGCCGGCACAACTGAGCCGCGTATCTGATGCCGTGAAGACGTTCTGCACAAAGTGCACATTTGGGAACATCTCAACGTAAACAGGCAAATTGGCATAGTGCGCGGTCACCGTATGCCCGTCGAGGACGCCTGCCTTTGCGAGGTGATAGACGCCGGCTTCCATGCTGCCGAGAATCTTGCCGTGGCGTGCCAGCCGGCGAAGTTGCTTCTGTGTCTCCTTGTTGAGGTGCTTGTGGGGTTTGAAACTGCCGCATACCAGCAGCACGTCGAAGTCCTTCAGATCCGCCATCGCCAGCTCGGCTGGCAGCGCCAGTCCCGAACTCGACGCGACTGCCGGGCCACTGTCGCTGGCGATCACCCATCGGTAATGCGGTTGGGCGAGCAGCGAGTTCGCAACGCGGAGTGTATCGATGGCGGAAGCCACGTTGACCAGTGAGAACTCTGGTGTAAGCAGGAACGCAACCGTGAACATGGCAAGCCTCTGGCTATTGAGCGCGCCGCCCGAGATCCCGGAGGATCTCGCGCGCCGCATTGTGTCCCGGTATTCCGCTGACGCCGCCACCTGGATGGGCGGAAGAGCCGCATTGGTAAAGCCCGGCTATCGGACTGCGATAGTCAGCATAATGCGGAGCCGGGCGCTTCAGGAACAACTGATCAGCCAAAATCTCGCCATGGAAGATGTGCCCGTGCGGCGAGCCGATGATCCGCTCGATATCCGGCGGCGTCAGCACCTGCATGTCAATGATGCCGTCTGAGAATCCCGGCGCATGGTCATCGATGACCCGGATCGCGTTCTTGGCAAACGCAACCTTCTCGGCTTCTGACCAGATCTTGTCCTTGAGCGTGTAGGGCGCATGGCCGCCGAACACATGCAACACATGCTTTCCAGGCGGCGAGATCGTGTTATCGACAAAGCTTGGTGCGACCGGCGTCAGGAACGGGTTTTTCGACCAGGCTCCGTTCTTGGCATCGTCATAGGCGGCCTCAAGATACTCGATGGTCGGTCCGATGTGGGTATAGGTCGGATAAGCGAACCCGCACTCGGCTTCGTTGAACGCACGGTACTGGGGCAGACGCTCGCAGGCGATGTTGATTTTGAAGGCTGTCGAGAACGTGCGGTAACGGCGGATATCGGCGACGAAATCCAGCGGCAGCTTGTGCGCGTCGATCAACTTCAGAAATGTCACCTTGCAACTCGCGTTGCTGGCGACGACCGGTGCATCGATGCGGGTTCCATCGGCAAGTGTGACGCCGGTGGCACGGCCGCTCGTGGTATCGATCGAGATCACCTCGGCGTTGGTGCGGACAGTCATGCCGTAGCCCTCGCCCGCACGGGCAATGGCGTTGCTGATCGTACCCATGCCGCCGCGAATGAAACCCCAGCCGCCGGCACCGGCGTGCTCGCCGAGCAAATGGTGCACGGTGACGTAGGCCGAGCCGGGGCTCTTCGGTCCGACGAACGTGCCAATGCCGGAGTAGTAGGCGAGAACTGCGCGGATTTCCGTGCGCTCAAACCAGTTTGACAGAAAGTCATCCACGCTCATGGTGAGCAGGTCGACAATTCGGTGGAAGGTCTTGCCAATTTTTCGGTACTTCCACAGGAAGGCCGTGCCGTCTTTAATGTCTCGCCAACTGCGCTTGGTCGGATCGACGGGCGTATCGAGGATCAGCTTACGAATGACTTGGACCGCTTCGCCGAGGTAGCGGTCGAACTCCGGGTAGATGTCGGCGTCCTTCGTCGAGAAGCGCGCGAAGCTCGCCTGCGTGCGGACCATCTGATCGGAAAACAGGATGTGGCCGCCGTCAGCCTGCGGGCCGAACATGTCGGAGGCCGGTAAAACTTCGAAGCCGTGGCGTCTGAGATCGAGGTCGGCGATCACCTTGGGATGCATCCAGCTCATCAGGTAGGAGAACACGGAGAATTTGAATCCCGGCACGATCTCCTCGCTAACTGCCGCTCCGCCGATCACGTGGCGCCGCTCCAACACCAGGGTCTTGAGGCCGGACTTGGCGAGATAGGCACCGCACGTCAGTCCGTTGTGGCCTGCACCAATGATAATGGCATCGTACCGCTCGACCATGGGTTCCGCTCCCGCTGGTGTCTCAACTGGGCCGAGAGCAAGTGTTGGTCGAAACCGGACACGAAGCAACCAAATCCGCCATGCTCGTTACGCGGCCGCGACTGCTTGGCTCTCCTCGTTGTTCATGAAGGTGAAGATCGGAGATACGACTGGCATCGGGCCACATCTTTGCTCACGTCATCGAAATTCTTGTGGCACTCTCTGCAGACGAGCCAGAATGAGTTGCATCTCCACCTACCCGAAATCACGCGCCAGTAGAGGTCGCGGCTCTTCACCGACGGCGGCGCTAGCAACGAATGGCCAAAGGGCTCCCTGTCAACGAGATCGGCAAGCAATGGCATGCGTCAGCGGATGATTCATTGCTCATAATCCGATGGACCTCACATTCTCAGTCGTGCGTTGGACGGATCATAAAGCGGGTCCGTCCCAACCGTCGCCTTGCGCCGCTCGCCCAGAATTTCGACGTCGACGCTGACGTCCGATCTCGCCAGATCGGCGCGCACGTAGGCCAGTGCCACACTCTTGCCGAGCGTGTGCGCATAGCCGCCCGAAACTGTAATTCCAACAATGGCTCCGTCAGATAGAACCGGCGAACAATACGGTGCGTCGGCCGTCCCGGCATCATCGAGCACGAGTGCAACAAGTCGCTCCTTCGGTCCGTGATTATGCTCCTTGAGCAGGGCGGCGCGGCCGATAAAATTAGGCTTCTCGAAAGCGACCAGCCGATCGAATCCTGCCATCACCGGCGAATATTCATGTGCGATATCGCTCTTCCAGCCACGATAGCATTTTTCGAGGCGCAGCGAATCCATCGCATACATGCCAAAATCTTGAATGCCGTGCCTGGCCCCTGCCGTCCATAGAGCTTCATAGATAGCGACGAGAAGTTCGACCGGCGCATGCAGTTCCCAGCCTAGTTCGCCAACGTAGTTGACCCGAAGCGCGAACATGCGCGCGAAGCCGATCTCGATCTCGCGTGCGCTGAGCCACGGAAAAGCCGCGTTGGACAGATCCGCATCGGTGACTGCTGACAAGACGTCGCGCGCTTTCGGTCCGGCCAGGATGATCGTTCCGTAACGTCCGCTGGCATTTTCGATGCGGACCGAACCGTCCTTCGGCAGATGTGACTGCAGCAAATCGAGATCGTGCCACTCGGCCGTCGCCGCACTGGCGAGATAGAAGCGGTTCCCCCCGAGCCGCGTGATCGTGAACTCGCTTAGTATTCCCCCATTCTCATTGAGAATCCAGGTGAGTGAGATCCGACCGAGTTTCGGCAAACGACCGCAGATCAGTCTATCGAGCCAGCTGGCAGCGCCGACCCCCTCGACGATCAACTTGGTGAAGCCGCCGAGGTCAAGGATCCCAACCCGCTCGCGCACCGCTTTGCATTCCTCGGCGACAGCGTCGAAGGATGCCGTCTCTCGACGATGAAAGCTCAGTTTCTGCGCTGAGCTTTCGCCGTCTCTCGGGAACCAGGCAGCACGTTCCCAGCCGCCACGGGCGCAGAAGGCGGCACCCTTCGACTTCAGCCTGTCATAAAGCGGCGTGGTCTTTGCCGGGCGGCCTGCAGGCCGCTCCTCGACCGGATAACCGATCCCGTACTCGTTCTGGTAGAGTTCAATCGCCTTGCTTACAACGTACGTCTTGTTCGCATAGTCAGTAAAGCGACGCGGATCGAAGATCCAGAAATCCCACTCTGGCTCGCCGTGGACGATCCATTCGGAGATCGTCTTACCGGCACCACCAGCTTGCGCAATTCCGAACGAGAAGCAGCAGCATTGATAAAAATTGGTCAGTCCGTGGGTCGGCCCGATGTAGGGATTGCCATCGGGTGAATAGGGAATCGGACCATTGATCACACGCTGCACACCAACCGAGCCGAGGATCGGCACCCGACCGATCGCCGCTTCGATATACTGTTCCAGGCGGCTGAGATCATCGGGGAAGAGCTGATTGGCGAACTCGTCAGGAATACCGTCAAGCCAGTGCGGCGTCGCCGACCACTCGTAAGGCCCGAGCAGCAGACCTGACCGCTCCTGGCGCAGATAGTAGCTAACATCGGGATCGCGAAGCAGCGGCAGCTTGCCCGTGAACTGTTCGAGTTCGGGGATCGCCTGAGTGACCAGATACTGATGCGACATCGACACGATAGGAAGATATTTACCGACCATGGCCATGATTTCACCGGCTCGATATCCGGCTGCATTGACGACCACCTCGCAGATGACGTCGCCCCGCGTCGTATGCACGAGCCAGTCCCCGGCAGCCCTCCGCTCGATGCCTGTGACCTTGGTGTGCCGCTCAATCCTGGCGCCGAGATCACGAGCGCCCTTGGCGAATGCTTGCGTCAACTGGCTCGGATCGATGTCGCCATCGAACGGATCCCAGAGGCCGCCTTTGATGCCGTCGAGAGTTATGAAGGGGTAACGCGCTTTGATCTCGTCCGGACCCAGCAGCGCGAACTCGATGCCCTGTGCCCGCCCCATGGCGGCCACGTGCTTGTATTCGTCCATGCGATCGCGACTGTGCGCGAGGCGGATCGAACCCGTGACGTGGTAGTTGATGGGATAATCCACATCGTCACCGAGCCGGGCATAGAGTTTGGTCGAGTGCCGTTGGAACTTTATGACATTCCAGCTGGTTGAAAAATTCGGACAATTGCCGGCGGCGTGCCATGTGGAGCCGGAAGTTAGCTCGTCGCGCTCGATCAGCAGCGCATCGGTCCAGCCAAGCTGTGCCAAATGATAGAGGGCGCTGGTGCCGACCGCCCCTCCACCGATGATCACAACGCGAGCACTGCTTTGCATCTGCTCACCGCTTCAAAGTCGCGTGCGGGACCAAGTCCAAAGGCGCAAGCAAGTCCAAGAACCATAAGACCGAGCGCCATGAAAATGCGACATGATCGACGCCCATTTTTGTCCCTCTGTCCCCTACGCATGTTCGCCGACGTCTAGCGCAGAATACACAGAGCATGGCAACCTGAAAACGTTTGCTCATCATTCAAACATGATGATCGATCGCGAACGCGCCAATGCAGATCGATGGTTCAGATTTCCAGCCAGAAACAGATTTTTTCACGCTTTTCGAACGCTGAATATCTCACCGACAGCGCACTCGCGTGTTCAGCGAACTGCATTCGCACTACCTGTTCCGGGATCGCTTCGACCGACCAGCCAAGAGCAACGACAAGGGCAAAGTGGAAGGCCTGGTTGGCTTTGCGCCGTGCAACTTCATGGTGCCGTTCCTGATGTTCCCGGACTTCGCGGCGTTGAACGTGCATCTAGCCGAAGGCTGCGCCAAGCCCCGGGGCTAGCGCCTGTGCGAGCACAAGGAGATCATCGGCGAGCGGTTGGAACGCGATCTGTTAGCCCTTCAACACCCCTGCCGCCGGTAGACGTCCGCAGTTGGAGATATTTCGTCGGTCTGGAGCATCTCTGCGACGAGTTGTGACTGATCAAGATCTCAGCTGGTACGTCGCCTGTCTTTCGAACTTCATTTCACAACAAAAAGCGTCACCAATAGGTTCACCATAAATTGCGCTAGTCTTTATTAAACTATTTTCAATGTGTTAAACGTTGTTATGGTGCCAGAAGAGGACCCGCGAATCGATGCTAACTATCTGATATCGTTTATTTTTAAATCTGCGACGATATCCCCATACCCGGCAGGATTCCGGAGTCCCGACCCATTAGCAGGTTCGAGTCCTGAACAGGGACTCACGTACATGAACATAGCAGAAACTGCCCGCCATGTCGGCATCGAATTTGATGTCCAACGACACCAACATCACGCCTGCGTCACATAGCTGTCGACGATCCATTTCACACCGGCCTTCGCGAACTTGATTTCCAGTTTGTCGCCGTCGACCGACTGGACGACGCCGGCGCCAAATGAACGGTGTATCACCCGAGCACGCGGGGCGAAGCGTATCGCAGTCTCTACTTTCACAGGGGCAGATCGCGTCGCGACCTTTGTCGCAGCGAGCGGCTTCGCTGGCTTCTTCTTCGACTTGGTGGCGGGGCGCGTCATTATACTCTCCTTGATCGCGTTACGGCGACGCCCCGGCATCGGGCCGTTTGCTGCCAGCGAGCGCCGGTGTCCCGATTTCTGCGGCGATCTGCAAATCTAGTTCAAGTCGCCGATGTCCGACTTCCATCGCAATAGTATGTAAGACGCGGAACGCTTCAACGTTGCCGTCCTCGGCGTGAATCCGCGCAACTTCGTTAATGGCACCGTGCAGGCGCAACCATTCCCGGCCGATTTCGTCGGCGCGCGCTCTCAACTCAGGCAAGGTTTGTGGCATCTCTGATTCTCGCAAAACAGTTCTTGTTTTGTTCCTTAACGCTTGGCGATCCAATTGTCCAGCACCGCAACCAAAAGGAGACCTTTCCCAATTCATGGGTGACGGCGCTGGTTTTGACGCTGGTAGCAGGAGCCGACAAGAATTTCGTCCCGTCATGTTGGTCTGCCGATCGGCGGCGATTGCACCGCCTTAAGCTGCACCGGCTCGCGTAGGCGGCGTAGATGCCCGTCCCGGCCGTTGGTTTGGGGCGTCAGCGGCGTTGCCGAACTAGTCGACCGAGCGCCGGGTGTTGCGTCCGGTCTGCTTGGTTGGCGCGTCGTCGTCGTTGGCTGTCGGCAGCATGAACCTCGCCGTCGCCATCTGACGTACCGTGTCGAGCATTTGCGCACTGGTGTCGCGAACGTCGTCGGTCAGCTTGGATATGAGTTGACGTGAGTGAATGACCTCTTCGTGACTGCGCGCGTCGTGTGTCCTGAGTGTATCGATCAGCTCCTTGTGCCCCTCGATGATCGCCAGCAATCGAGCGTTCTCGATCAGCAATTCTCCTATTCGCCGGGTTTCGCCGGGATCGTTCAGTTCGGCGTAGTCGTCGCTGTCGTCGGCAACCTCTGGCTTAGCTTGCGTCGGCGTCTCTTGTGGCGCCGTAGGCGTGGTTACGCGGGCGTCAACACTATTGTTTTCTTCGCTCGCCACCATGTCTCGGTGCAGCGCCGTCGCCGATGTCGGCGCGGCTGGCGCCGACGGCTGGGTCAATGTGATCGGGCGTTTTTCAATGAAGTTGATCAGCGAAGTCTCGTTGACCATCCATTCGCTACCTTGCGAATGGGACATCATCACTGAATAAATCACACCGCTCTGGCAGTAGCGTTGCAGCGAGCGGCGTCTCAGACGTCTTGGATTTGTAACTCATGTCCACTCCTCAGGGGATGACGATGAGCCCAAAATCCTTCGTTCCTCAAGCCGCTAGTTTTGTCTCACAGGTGTTGACGTCGGACAAGAAAAGCCGGATCTACCATCGTGCACTTGCCCGTTAACAAATCAAAGTTCAGTCTGTTCGCTCAGGCCTGCGAGCGGGCTTTGCATCAGTGGCCCTGCGAAAATTCAAGTACAGCCTTTTGGCATGCTGAATGTGACCAACGACGAGGCGAACTAGCTCCTTGCGGTTGCACGTTTTCAGCGCACCGATCATGGCCCAATGCTCCAAGCGCACCGTCTCCAACACCTCCGGATCAAGCACTGGATACAAGCGCGTCGCGCGCGACAAATAGGAATAGTGCCCAATGGCATCCGAGAGCAATTTGTTGCCGCAGGCTCCGAATAGCGCTGTATGAAAGGCGTGGTTGGCATCATCGATGGCACGAAGGTCGCGTCTGACGACCGCCTTGTCATGACACCGCTGAATGGCAACAAGCCTATTGAGCAAGTTTCTGTCTGCCGGTAAGAGCATCCGCTGTGCCGCACGCCTGTGCAAGATCTCGCGTAACTCGGCAATCTCCTCGACCTCCTCGGCGGTGAAGTCGCGTACAGACGCACCTCGGTTTGGCGTGCGTGTCACGATGCCGATGCGTTCGAGCTCAATGAGCGCTTGGCGCACAGCGTGCCGACTTGCAAAAAAGCGAAGCATCAACACGTCCTCGACCAACCGCTCTCTTGGGCGAAGGACGCCAAAAAGAATGTCGTGTTCGAGGCTTTGAATAATATCCCCTAAAGAGGATTCCTGCTCTGTACGGAGTTGTTTCAGTGCAGCGCCTTGTGATGAAGGTTCCATGGAGTGCTCAGCTAATCCGTCTTGAACCGCCATTTAGCAGCCATGGTTCCTGCTGTCATCGATAGAATTATCAATAATACATTTGACGAGGGGGCACCGCGCACCTACGCTGACTACCAGGTCGCGCAGAACGACCGGCGTCGGCAATGCTCCACCTAAGGGCGGAACGCAGGCAACATAAGCAGAGGATACGCATGTTCAGGAAACCGATGGCTGCTTTCATGGCTGCATCAGCAGCGCTGTTGCTGCTCACAGGCGCGGCAGCCGCGCAAGCCCCCAAGGAGATCACCTTCTGGAGCCATTGGGCGGCGGAAGTGCCCAAGCGCCGGTTCGTCGAGGGAGCCATCGCCGACTTCGAAAAGAGCAACCCGAACGTCAAGATCAAGGCGACGTGGTACGAGAAAAATGCGCTTTACGCCGCGCTCAAGACTGCGTTGCGTGCCGGCCAAGCTCCAGACATCTTCTATGCCGAACCTGACCAGGTCGAATATATCGACAATAACCTGCTGCTCGACCTTTCGAGTCTGAACTGGGCGGCGGTGGAGCCGTGGGCCAAGGAAGCCTGGAGCCGCCAAGGCAAGACGTACGGATTGCCACTCGAAGCGTGGACGATGGAAGTCTATTACAACAAGAAGGCGATGGATGATCTGGGAGTGAAGGTTCCCGATGATCTACAGCTTTCGTCGGAGGCATTCCTCGACATGATCAAAAAGTCCAAGGCCAAAGGCCTGACTCCGATGGCGTTGGGGGCCGGCGACCGGCCTTTCACCGGGGCACATCCGGTACACGAAGCGCTGCTCAAGAAGCTCGGCGTTTCTGACTACGCAAGTTTGCTGGCCGGCAAGCTGGCTTGGACCGATCCGCGCGTTGTCGACACTCTCAAGTGGATTCGCACCCTGACAGATGCCGGGCTGTTACCAGCGACCTTCACGACGCTAAAGCTCGCCGAAACGCACGGCTACTTCCACACAAATCCTGGCGCGCTCACCTTCATGGTCGGCAGCTGGTACACCTCGCGTGCGTTCAACCCCGTCGACAAGGGCGGCCAACCCGCGAACTTCCCGCTCGGCATCATGCAATTCCCTGCGCCCCCGGGAGCCGTCTGCAAAGAGTGCCGCTCTATCGCCATTGCCGGCAGCTACGTTGCCAACGCCGAGACGAAGCGCGTGCCAGAGGTCCTCGCCTTCTTCAACGCGTTTCTATCGGCGGAAGTTGGAAATCGCTGGCTCGATGACGTCAAGGTTCAAACCGGCATCAAGGCTGACCCATCGAAAATGACGGACAAGCAGGCGGCCGAGTACTTCAGCATGATTGCCAAGACCAATGCCGGCGCGAAATATCACTTTGGTATTCCGCTGCAAGTCTTGTCGGGCAAGCCAAAGGAGGTGTTCACTCAGGTATTCAACAACGCCTTCCCGGCTGGGTCGATCAGCGTCGATGATGCGGTCAAGCAAATGCAGGCGGCCTACTGAACTAGACAGCCGAAAGGTGAGGCAACACACGGCGCGGGTCACAAACCCCGCGCCGATTTTCACCGATTGCGGGTTCAAACCATCATGTCCTCCAGCACCACGCTGACCGCTCGCGAAGACGGCCTGCGCAAGCCTTGGTTGACGATCATCGCATTTCTCGTCCCGGCACTGACGTTCTACACTGCGCTCACCGCTTACCCTGCGATTCGTACCTTTTGGAATAGCTTTCACAAGGTTCTGCCGCGGCGGGAGGAATTTGTCGGTCTCGCCAACTACGCCGAGCTGGTGCGTGACGAAATCTTCTGGCGGGCCGTGCGCAATACCATTCTGTGGGCATCCTGTTCACCGTTGATTGAAGTGACGATCGCTTTGCTTCTTGCCCTGGCCATCTATGCGAAGGTGCCCGGCGCACGGTTCTTTCGCGTCGCTTGGTTCACACCAGTCCTAATGTCCTACGTCGTCGTCGGAATTCTTTGGCTGTGGATTTATAATTTTGATTGGGGTCCCGTGAATGTCCTATTACGCCTCACTGGACTTGGCACACTCGCAAGACCCTGGCTCGGCGATCCCAATACGGCGCTACCAGCGCTGATCTTCGTCACCAGCTGGATGTGGACCGGCTTCAACATGGTGGTGATGCTGGCAGCGATCCATTCACTGCCGTCGGAAGTACTCGAAGCCGCGGAACTCGACAATTGTGGTTGGTTCGCCAAACTCGTGTTCGTGATCCTGCCGCTCGTGCGCGCCACGCTGCTCAATCTCATCGTGCTGTCGTTCATCGGCAAGATGAAGATCTTCGATCTCGTCTGGATCACCACCAAGGGCAATCCGCTGTGGGCGACCGAGACGGTCTCGACATACGTTTATAAACGTGCATTCGAGTGGACGACCTTTGATCTTGGCTATCCCTCAGCGATCGCTGCGGTCTGGTTTGTGATTGTGTTGGCGCTGGTGCTCGGGCTGACATGGGCTTTCCGCCAGCGCGAAAAGCTCGAGTATTGAAGGCTTCCGATGGAACTGTTCAAACGCTCTGCACTGCTTGTTGTCCTATCGCTCTACTCGGCGTTCGCGGCAGGTCCCTTCGTTTGGGCGGCCATGATGTCGCTGCGCACGACGACCGAGATCCACGCCAATCATTACGGTTGGCCAAACCCCGCGCACTGGAACAAATATTACGACGCTTGGTTCAACTCAAACTACAGCGTCTATTTCACGAATTCGGTGCTGGTCGTGGTATCGGCGGTGGCGATTCTAACCATCGTCGGCTCCATGGCGGCGCACTGCCTCGCGCGCTACAAATTTCGAGCTAACCGCATCATCTACTTCGTGCTGTTTTCAACCATCATCTTCCCGCCGCAGGTGACGATTATTTCGCTGTTCCAGATACTCGTCAATTATGGTCTGTATAACTCCAAACTCGGGTTGACGCTCGTTTATGTGGCTCTTCAACTGCCGCTGACGATTTACATTCTCGAAAGCTTCTTCGCGCGTATTCCCTCCGACTTGTTCGATGCGGCACGCATGGACGGCTATTCGGATTGGGAGATTTTCTGGCGCGTGGCACTGCCAATCGCATTTCCCGCGGTCGCGACGACGATCATCCTGAATTTCATTCTGCTTTGGAACGAGTTCTTGTTTGCCGTCGTCCTCATCACGGAAGAGGCTTACCGCACGTTGCCACTCGGCATTCAGCGGTTCATAGGTGATACGCAGGAAGACGTCGGCATGATCGCGACGGGGCTGATGATCGCGATCATTCCCGTGGTCGTGGTCTACGCGTTCTTTTCAGAAAAACTAATCCAGGGCATGACCGCCGGAGCCGTGAAATGATCTGCAAACGAAGTAAGGGTTCTATATGGCTGTCGTTACACTTGACAAACTGACCAAAATCTATGACCGCCGTCACGCTGCCGCTGCACAAGACGTGTCGCTGGTCGTCGGCCACGGCGAGTTTATGGTTCTGCTCGGGCCGTCAGGCTGCGGCAAGACCACGACCATGCGGATGATCGCCGGGCTTGAGTCGATTTCCTCGGGCACGCTCACCATCGATGGTCGCATCGTCAACAGTGTGCCGGCAAAGGATCGCGACATTGCGATGGTGTTCCAATCCTATGCTCTTTACCCGCACATGTCAGTCAAGGACAACCTTGCATTCGGACTGCGTCGCCGCTCCGTAGAGAAGTCCGAGATCGAGCGGCGCGTTATCAATGTCGCAGGAATTCTTGGTCTCGATGAGTTGCTCATGCGCAAACCGCATGCGCTGTCAGGTGGCCAACGCCAGCGCGTGGCGCTCGGGCGCGCCATTGTGCGCGATCCGAAGGTGTTTCTATTCGACGAGCCGCTGTCCAACCTCGATGCCGCACTTCGAGTGTCGACGCGCTCCGAGATCGCTGCCCTGCACCGCCGGCTTGGCGCAACGATGATTTACGTCACGCATGATCAGGTCGAGGCCATGACCATGGGCACGCGGATCTGCATCATGAACCGCGGGCGCGTGGTTCAAGTGGGCGCGCCACTCGACGTCTATCGCAGCCCTGCCAACACTTTCGTTGCGAGCTTTCTCGGCAATCCGCCGATGAATTTGCTTCCGGGTGTCGTCACCGACGGCGCGGGTGGCCGCTCTATTCGGTTAGGCGAAAGCACCATCACTGTTCCAGAATCCCGCGTTGCACCGATGCCGGCGGGAATCGAGGTGACCCTCGGGTTGAGGCCAGAGCATGTCAGCGGACATGCCGCACAGGGGCAGCCCTCGGCTGGTTTCGAAGTGGAGATCATCCAGGTCGAGCGCCTCGGCGCCGAAACCATCGTCGTCTCGAAGCTGGCCGGCATCGACAAGAGCCTCATGGCGCGCCTCAACGGAGACGCTGCCTACGCGGTCGGAGAACGCAGAATCCTTCACGCCGATCTCTCGACAGCTCACGTCTTCGATCCCGATTGCAACGCCTACAAGCCTTCCTGATACAAGCGACGCGGTAGCCGTCGCCCGACGGTCGGCGCGCGTGTGGCGGTCGAGGCATTCGCCGAACTTAAGCCACCGGGCGATCTGCTCGCTTATGTCATCGCGGGGCACCACGCTGGACTTGCCAACGGCTACTCGCTGCAGGACCGCTTGGATGCCAAGAAATACGCGATCCCAGCGATCGACGACTGGTGGCAGGAATTGACGATCGCAAAGGCGCTGACACCACCGCCGATCAAGCCGCATTCCGAAAAATCGGCGGCCGGGTGGCTGATGGATGTGTTCACGGGGGCGGTGCCGCGGACGCCAAGGTAGCTCCAAGTTTCGATCGCTAACCATTTGCGCCATATGCTTCGGACACGCACCAGACAAGGGTGGACAACGACGTCCAAGTGCGGTCACTTTGGGTGTCTGCTCGCTCGATCTGCAAATTCTCGTTCTAGTGTGCGCCTAGCTCGCCGCAGTGTTTTTGGGCTAGGCCACAGACTCATTAAAGCCGATCCAGATGCGGATCGCCGCCAGTTTCACTGACGCAAGGAAGTTGGCGTCCTGCTTATCGTAGCGCGTTGCGATGGCGCGATAATGCTTGATGCGATTGAAGAACCGCTCGACTTT
>JANNRP010000392.1:0-12797 GCA_031401535.1 Hyphomicrobiaceae bacterium
GCGATGCGGTCTTCGGTGATCCGGGCATCGGGCCGCAGTTCGGCCGCAATGGTGCCGCCGCGCACCACCTCGCCCTTCGCCGCGAGATGCTCGGCAACCCCTTCGAAGACCGCCTTCGTCAGATCTTGACGTTGGAGCAAGTGACGAAAATTGAGGGTAGTGTCTCGTCGGGGATCGTGTCGCGGCTGAATTCCAAATTGCGCACAGTCGCAAACGCCGTCATGCCAGCGAGCTGATCCATTCCTTACCCGGCACGGCCTCAAGCAGGGTTTTCGTATAGGGATGCTGGGGGTCTGCGAAGATCTGCGCCGTCGCGCCATATTCCACGATCTCCCCCCGCTGCATGATCGCGATGTTCTCGCAAACCTTAGCCGCCACTCGCAGATCGTGCGTAATGAACAGCATCGACAGGCCAAACTTCTGTCTGAGCTCATTCAGCAGGTCGAGCACTTGCTTCTGCACCGAGACGTCAAGAGCGGATACCGGCTCGTCAGCTACGATCAGCTTGGGCTTCACGGCAAGTGCGCGGGCAATACCAATGCGCTGACGTTGCCCGCCGGAAAACTCGTGCGGGTAGCGTTCGGCGGCTTCTGGCCTCAGACCCACTAGAGATAACAGCTCGCGCGCCTCGGCATGCGCCTGCTCGCGGCTGACACCTTGAATCATCGGCCCGATCGCAATGATGTCGCCTATGCGCTGGCGCGGGTTCAACGAGGCATAGGGATCCTGGAACACCATCTGCATCTGGCGCCGGTAGGGGCGAAGCTGGCCGCGCGTCAACCCCGAGATGTGCTCACCGTCGAGTAGTATCTCACCGCTCTCCGGGACTTCCAGACCAATGATGCAGCGAGCAAGTGTCGACTTGCCGGAACCCGACTCTCCGACGAGCGCGAGCGAGCTGCGTTGACCGAGCTCAAGGCTGACTTTGTTTACAGCCTTGACCTTTCGCATAGCCCCCCTGAAGCCGCCAACAGTCACATAGCTCTTCTCAAGACCGCGGACGACCAGTAGCGGCCGCGCTGCTTGGGCATCCCTCAACCTCGGCGTCATGCCTGGCACCGCGGCAATGAGCGCCTTGGTGTAGTCTGCCTGCGGATTGCGCAGCACTTGGCCGGCGCTGCCCGCCTCCACGATCTCGCCGTGTCGCATCACCGCGACGCGGTCGGCGATCTCGGCAACGACGCCGAAATCGTGGGTGATGAACAACACCGAGGTTCCATGGGCGCGCTGTAACTCTTTCATGAGATGAAGGATCTGCGCCTGGGTCGTCACGTCGAGGGCGGTGGTTGGCTCGTCCGCAATGATCAGCGCCGGCTCCAGGGCTAGCGCCATGGCAATGACAATGCGCTGGCGTTGCCCCCCCGACAGCTGATGCGGGTAGCTGTTGGTGATCCGCTCCGGATCTGGCAGATGAACGTCCTCGATCAGTCTCAGGACGCGGGCCTTGCGAGCTGCCGACGTCATATCGGTGTGGACCTCCAGCACCTCGTCAATTTGCCGACCGACCTTCATCAGCGGATTGAGAGCGGTCATCGGCTCCTGGAAGATCATGGCAATGCGCCCGCCGCGCAGACCCCGCATTTCTTCTTCCGGCAGTGCGAGGAGATCACGGCCCTCGAAAATGATGCGGCCGCCGGTGGCGTGAACATGAGGCTTGGGCAGCAGGCCCAGGATGGCCTTGCCCATGATCGACTTGCCCGAGCCGGACTCGCCAACGACGCAGACAATCTCTTTCTTTCCGACTTCGAGCGAGACATTCGAAACCGCGTGGCGACGGTCGGACCAGGCGGGCAGGGATACAGTCAGATTCTCGATGCTAATGATATGATCGCTCATAGGTCGGCGAGCCTCGGATTGAGAGCGTCGTTCAACCCCTCGCCGACGAGGTTGATCGACAGCACCGTCACGAGGATTGCGATCCCAGGCACCGTCACTAGCCACCAGGCGTCACGTAGGAACGAGCGTCCGGCACCGATCATGAAGCCCCAACTCATCTGGTTAGGCGCGCCTAACCCGAGAAACGATAGGGCACTCTCGGTCAGTATAGCGGTCGCAACCAGCAATGAACCGGTGACGATAAGTGGAGAGAGCGTGTTTGGAAGGACTTGGGTCAACAGGATCGCGCTGTCGCGCTGGCCAGCCACAACGGCTGCTTGGACGAACTCACGCGATTTGACCGACAACACCTCTGCGCGGACGACCCGCGTGATGGGCGGCCAGCTCACGACGGAAATGGCAATCACCAGATTCATTGCCGACGATGACAGAATGGCGATGAGCACGATTGCAAAAAGGAACGATGGAATGGTCTGGAAGAACTCGGTCATCCGCATCAAAACGTCATCAACCAACCCTCCGTAGTACCCCGCGACTGCGCCGATCAAAGTGCCGAACGCGACCGCAGCCAGAGTGGCGAGTATTGCAATCAAGAGCGTTGTGCGCGCGCCGTGCATAAGGCCGGCGAGCACGTCCCGCCCGAGACTGTCCGTGCCTAACAAAAAATGACTGCCGGGCCTTGTAAAAGGGGCACCGACGATCGCAAAAGGGTCGGCGGGCGCGAGTACATCTGCAAGCAGAGACACGACCACGACGACGCCGAGCCAGATCATACCGACGATGACACGCGGGTTACCCAGGAAACGCTGCCAGAATGATTTCATGGTCTGACTCAGCCGATGCGGATTCGAGGGTCGAGGAGAACGTAGATCACGTCGACGATCAAATTGACGATGACAACGAGGCAGGCGGAGAGAAAGAAGATGCCGAGCAGGAGGTTGAAATCACGAGCAAACAGCGATTGGTAGGCGAGTTGGCCAAGCCCGGGCCACGCGAACACGCTTTCCACCACCACCGAGCCGCCGAGCAGGCTGCCGAATTGAATACCAGCCATTGTGACGACCGGCAGCAGGGCGTTGCGGAAGATATGCCGCGTGACGATTTGGCGTTCGGTCAAGCCTTTCGCACGCGCCGTGGTAACGTAATCGAGCCCGCGCTGCTCTAGCATGGAGGCACGCATCAGCCGGGCATAGAGGGCAAGATAAAACATCGAAAGCGTGATGGTGGGCAGCACCAAGTGGTGAGCGATGTCGACAACCCGCGCCAAACCCTCGTGGAACGCGACGACGTCCTCCATACCCGAGGTTGGGAACCAGTCGAGGTGGATCGAGAAGATCAGGATCAGCATCAGCCCGATCCAGAACAGCGGTGTCGCATAAAAAATAATCGCGGCGACCGAAATGACGTGGTCCTTCCACGTTCGCACCCACAAAGCGGCAAACAGGCCCATCGCGACACCGACAAGGAGCGACACGACGAGTGTTGCGCCCATCAGGAGCAACGTTGGGCCGAGCCGCTGCAGCAGCAGATCGAGTACCGGGGCGCTCTGGCGGAACGAGTAGCCGAGATCGAGCACCAGCAAATTTCGCAGATAGTTGAACAGCTGTATTAGGACCGATTGATCCTGTCCAAAGCGCTGGCGCAGCTGGTCGATGTATTCCTTAGGCGCGCCACCAGCCTCGCCGGCAAGCACGGTCGCTAGATCGCCGGGGGCGAGTTGGAGCAGGAGGAAGTTCAGCACGACAACGCCCAGCACGACCGGAATTGTCTGCAGAAGCCGCCTGATAACGTATTTGCCGAGCGCAGCGCCGCCCATGGCACATAATCTTTCTCGTTAAAGAATCGAGGCTGGACTTTGAGGCGCCACGGGACAACAGCAGAGTAGGCAACGATATTGCCTACTCTGACTCAAACGGTGTGGCCTACTGCCTGTGTCCGTTGGCGTAGTTGCCGTAGATGCCAAGCGGCGTGTCGATGACATCCTTGAACTGTTTGTTGATGATCGTCGGGAACTTTAGCTCGTGCACGTAAATGACAGGGCTCGCCTCTGTCACCTTCGTCACCAACTCACGGTACATGATTCCTCGCTTGGCACTGTCAGGCTCGACGGTCGCCTTATCCATCAACGCGTCCGTTTCCGGGCTCGACCACTGCGAGCCGTTCACGAACACAGTACCCTTCCTGATGCGGTCCGAATGGAAGCCGCGATGCACGCCGAGAACAGGATCGGCGAGATTATAGAGGAAGTTGGAGCTTATATCGAAGTCATAGTCGGTGTAGAGGCGCTTCAGCCACTTCGGCACGTCCTCATAGCGCAACGTTGCTTTGATGCCGACCTTTGCGAGAGCCTGTTGCACCGCTTCGCCGAAGCGCTGCCACTCCTCGCCGTATGGCGTGATATCGTGCACCATCTCAAAGCGGATGCCATCGCCCTTTCTCGGGAAGCCAGCCTCGTCGAGCAGCTTGTTGGCACGCTCGACGCGGTCTGCGGCGGTGAAATCAACGCCTGCGCCATAAAGCCCGGACGGTTCGAAATTCGAGCTGATCGGCCCCATTGCGGCCTTGCCGAAGCCGAACCAGACGTTGTCGATGACGAACTTGCGGTCAACTGCGTAGTTGATCGCCTGGCGCACCTTGACGTTGTCGAATGGCGGCTTCTTAGTGTTGATCACCATCTCGACGATAGGCGAGATCATCTCATAGCCTTTGGTCGTCACCTCGAGCGACGGCAGTGCGGTGAGCTTGGTCACGGCGTTGTAGGGAACCGCGCCGAAGCCCGCGATGTGTGCCTCGCCCTTCTCCAACACGGCGGCGCGTGTCGAAGCATCTGCGATGAAGCGCACCACGATGCGGTCGAGGAACGGACGTCCCTGCCGCCAATAATCGGGGTTCTTGTCGAGCCGCACGAACTCGCCGCGCCGCCACTCCACGAACTTGAAGGGGCCCGTTCCAACCGGGCTATTTGCATTGGCATGGGTCTTGATGTCGCCAGCCTCATAGACATGCTTGGGCAGTATCGGGCTCTCGTAGCCCGACAGCGCCATCATTATGTAGGGTGCAGGGCTGGCCAGTTTGAAGACGGCGGTCATTTCATCCGGCGTCTCGACCGCGGTCACCTCCTTGAAGGTTGCGATGCCACGCGGGTGGTTCTTTTTCAACACCTCCATGAACGTAAATTGGACGTCGGCGGAGGTGAAGGGCTTGCCGTCGTGGAACTTTACCCCGCGGCGCAACTTGAAAGTCACCATCTTGCCATCGGCGGCAACTGAGAAGCTCTCGGCGAGGCTCGGCTGTGGCTTGAGGTTGAAGTCGTACTCAAGGAGACCGTCGAAGACCTTGGCGGTCACTTGGCCAATCGGTCCAGCAGTGGAGATGTAGGGAGCGAGGTTGGGTGGCTCGGGCTGAGTGATCTGCACCAGGGTGCCGCCCGGCTTCTGTGCGACGGCTACCCCGCACGTCATCACCGCCGCAACAGCGGCGAGACCTAGTATTTTTATCATTGTTCGCATGATTTCCTGTCCTCTTTGTCGTTGATCAGTGCCGTCGCAGCAGCGAGCCTTTTCGATGTAAGTCGGGCTAATCCAGGGGCCATCCTGGCAGTTCGTCGGAGCATTGTCCAAACTCAGGCAGACGCCGTCCTATGAATAGCTCGCAAGTTCAGTGGCGGGATGCTCGTAAGCGAACAGTGCGGACGCACCGCCGGTATGAAGGAACAGGACACTGTCTGTCGGCTTGAAGAAACCGTGCCGGATCAATCCGAGCAGCCCCGCCATGCCTTTGCCGGTGTAGACGGGGTCGAGCAGTATACCTTCCAAGCGCGCGGTCAGAGATATGGCCTCAAGGGTTGATGGCGCGGGGATGCCGTAGCCTTCTCCGACATAGCCATCGTCGACGAGTATCCTGTCGGCCAGAATTGCCGCGGCATCGAGCTTTCTCAGCGTCGCTTGCGTCAAGGCATGCACGGCGCTTAGCTGCCGGTCACGGGGTTGGCGCACGCTTATGCCCATCACCGGCAGGTCCGAACCCAGGACATGCAATCCAGCGAGCAACCCGGCTTGCGTACCGGTGCTGCCTGTTGCCATGACCACCCAATTGAATGCCAAGCCGTCGTCGACGCACTGTTGGATGATCTCTTGCGCACATACGACATAACCGAGTGCGCCTGTCGCATTAGAACCGCCGCCTGGAATCACATACGGACGGTGACCCGCGGCGCGCAGCCGGTTAGCGGCTCCCTCCGCCTCGGCGTTCATGTCGAGCCCCGCCGGGCGAAACTCAAGGGTCGCTCCAAACAATCGGTCCAGCAACACATTGCCGGTTTCTTCATATGCCACGTCACGGTTCGGCACGCGCCGCTCGAGCAATGCATGGCACTTGAGGCCGTGCCTGCAGGCGGCTGCGGCAGTCTGGCGGACGTGGTTCGACTGCACGGCCCCCTGCGTCACCAGCATGTCCGCATTCTGGCTCAGAGCCTCGCCGACGAGGAACTCCAACTTACGTGCCTTGTTGCCGCCGGTAGCAAGTCCCGTGCAATCGTCGCGCTTTATGAACAACCGCGGCCCGCCTAGCTCTGCGCTCAGTCGTGCCATTGGTTCGATCGGGGTCGGACTATGGCAGAACGGAACACGAGGGAACCGGTCGAAATTTATCCGGGCGCCGGTCTGCGGTCGCGAAGAAGCTGATACCATCTTTGCTGCCTCACCTCTTGCATACGCTTGTGCTTTGATGGAGCAGGAATTTTAGACTTGTAGCCAATGCAATGTTTTTCTAACATTATGAAAAAAACGCATAATGGGAATTGTTATGAACCTTTTTTGGTTCCGCGATCTCGCACACCTTGCTCAGACGGGCAACTTCTCCCAGGCGGCGGCGCTGAGCAATTTGAGCCAACCGGCACTTAGCCGCCGCATCAAGGCGATGGAGATCTGGGTTGGTGCGGTGCTCGTGGACCGGTCTCGGCATCCCGTGATGCTAACGGGTGCCGGGGTCCAGATGCTCGAAGCCGGCCAGCAGGCGTTAGCCCGATTGGACAACGAGCGCAATAGTATCCGCGAGGCACAGTCCCTGCCTGATCGCTATGTCGTGACATTTGCCGCGCAGCACTCGATCGGTTGGCGTTTCTACCCGGTCTGGTTGCAGGCGTTCGAGAGCACTTACGGCCCGATCATGTCACGCCTACGCGCTGACGATCTGCCTAACTGCCTGCAGGACCTCGAAGCAGGAGCTGTCGACTTCGTCATCGCCTACGAGAGCCGCAAGGCGTCCTCCATTACCAGTTCCAGGGAAATTGAAAGCGTGCGTATCGGTCAGGATTCGCTCCTTCCCGTATCAAAAGCGGGCCCTGACGGGCGACCTATGTTTGACCTCGACCGCAAGGGAGCCGTGACCATCCCCTACTTGCGGTTCGGAGCCACCGCGCCGATCAGCCAACACATCGATCCCTTGCTGGATGCCAACGATCTCCATGCGCGACTTCAGGTCGTCTACGAGAACTCGATGGCCGGTGCACTGAGAATCCGGGTCCGCGAGGGTATCGGGATTGCATGGCTGCCAAGGAGCCTAGTGGCTCCTGATCTTGAAGCGGGTGTCTTGGCGCCGACTGGCAGCATGCAATTGGAGGTCGCGCTCGATATCAGGCTCCATCGGATCCGCCGACATGCCAACTCTCTCACCAACAAGATCTGGGCCTTTCTGGAACGCCGTGAGGACATGCCGCTGCTGATTGAGATCTAGTACGGTGCTAGCAAACCCAAAGCGCTGACGCTGGCCCACACGAGGCAGTCCTAGCTACCGGCTGCATTGCGGTGCCAGGGCGGGGCTGGTCGCGGCACGATGATGCTCTGCGGCCTCCCCTTGGCGGGACGCGCTGAAGTGCTATGGCGACCACCGACTAGTCGGAAAGTCCAAGCAAGCCGCGCCGATTGCCGCCCGGATAGTCGCCTGGAGCGCGGTGAACGGCCGAGACTGCACTGCCTGGAAAAGTCTGAGCGTAGAAGTGCGCTGCAGCCTCGGCATCTTTGTCGTACCAAGGGCAAATCGTATTTTTGACCATTGCTTGTACATACGGATTCGGTGGTATTGTTGGATACTTAGGAACCTCTGTGGCGCAATCGCTGCGATGGCTCTCACCGTCAAGATACTCGAAAGCTCCTACCTTCGCGGCGAAGGCAGATTCGCCAACACGGCGCGTCGTGCATGCGACCACGCTGGGGGAGCATGGAGCAGCACTGCCAAGAATTATCATATAGTAATTTCAATCACATAGGTGTTCGCACTTTTATCCTCTACGGCGCGCCACTACACCGTCATCCGTGCAAAGACCAACTCCCGCGACCTGCGTCGCAAGCGCCCTGTCCCGTATATCTGTTGCAGCGTCTTACGGCGGCGAGCAAAGAGCCAGATATCAAGTATATGGCGCACATCTGCGAGCCGCCAAGTTCGCCGCGGCACGTGTTGTCGCCCCCCGAGGGGTTAATGGCAGCTTACGAGGGAGGATCAAGCGTCAGCCGCCGAATGACTGAGCGTTGAAATTAACCCGAAGGAGACCTTGCCAAAAATTTCGGGACTCTATCCGCCATGCCTCTGATTGCGTTCGCGGCCTGCACGAAATTCTTCACTTGATGATCATGTGCAGCGTTTGCGTTTCGAAATCGAGCGCGCCAAGGACGATCACCGAGACCCGCTCCGTTTTCGCAAGCTCGGAGCAGTCGTTCGCCGCATAGCTCGGGACGCCGCTGGAATTCGTACCGCGGTTGCTCCCGGGCTTTCGCTGCAGCGCGATGCACAGCACGCGCCCGCGCCGCAAGCTTCTCAACTCCGCCGCCGACAGATTGTTCCAGCTTACGAAACGGTTGCCCGCTTGCACCGGCAGCGGAACCTCGCGCCATCTGATGTTCTGTGGCGAAACCACTTCGACTGGCGCTCCGTCGTACTGCGGGGGGCCTTGCGGCCAGAGCGGGACTTGTTCGAGTTGAGCGACAAACGCTTCGAACTGAGGCTTCGTGAACCGCACGATGGCCGCGATCCTCGGCGCCGTCGCCGGAGAGTTGCTCGTTTGAAAGGCAGAGAATTTCGTGCCGGCTGGCAAGTCAAGAAACCGTCCTGCAAGTTCGGCACGCGCATGCAGGTCACGCTGTTCTGACCAGCGGGAGTATCCAAAGTAAGCCACCGCCAGCAGAGCGACTGCAGCCAGTTGCTCCGGCGTGACCAGCGACCACGGAAACCGCTGCAAAAGGGGACGAGACAGTCCTGTCGAGGCAACGCCAACTTTGCTCCGCCCGAGCCAGTTCCAACCCCTCAAGACAGCCGCGATAATTGGAACCGCAGGGACCGAAAAGAACATCGCGGCAAGCAGCGTCCAGCCGACTCTATCGCCGCCCGAGAAGGCGCCGAAGGCGAGAAATAGAGATCCGTACCAGATGAGACAGGTCTTTAGGATAGTGCGCCAGTCGGCCCGCACAACGAAATGCGCAATGGCGACCGGTATGATGAAGGCCAGACAGGCGATGAAGAAAATGCCGGGAAGTTGTTCCATTTTGGACTCTCAATGCGGTTGCCGATCCGAAGTCAGGCGGATCAGCGCCCCTGCCTATCCTGCCGTTCTAACCGCTCGAATGTGCCGTCAGTCATCCATCGCAGGGCGCCGAAGCGCAGCCGTGTTTGCTGCCAAGCGTGATGAACCAGCGCATGCGGGCTCGAGGTTTTGCCCTTCGGCGGCACCGATGTCGACCACGCGAGAAGCGTGAGCCCCGAGGTGACACCCGCAATCAGAACAAGCGCACCGAGCACCGCATATGTGGGGCGAGCGGTACGAAAACCTCGAACCAGTGCAATCAGACTGAAGCCAATAGCCGCGGAGATGGCGGCCATCACCAGGAACGGTGCGGCGACCATTATAATAAATGCTGCCGTTGCCAGGAAAACAGACATCCTATTTAGGCGCCTCCGCCCCTCAACAAGCGGCAGCGCGACGAGGCGCGACCGGCGTAAAGCGACGTGCCGCTGCCAGTATGTCATCGACCTCGCAGTCGAGGTGGTGAGCCGGGATGTTGATGTCGCCAAGGCCACGACTGGCAAAAAGCTTCTGGAGCAGCGACCGTGGCTGTCGGCGGACCACCAGGAATTTGCCGTCCACGACCATATCGGCAATCTCGCTCCAAGTGAGCAGTCGAGTCGAATGGCGAACTGTGCCCGTGATGCCTTCTGGCGATACGGACAGGGCAATCGCCCCACGACGGACGCGCTTCAATGTGAGCGCGAGATCCACCAGCGGTGCCGTCACAAGGGCCATAAGGAAACCGAATTCTAGCCACGAGAAGGGTTTGTGGATTGCGGCCTGGCGGCTGAAGATCAAACGGCGGTATTCATCGTCGAGGTAAAGTCCCGCTAGAAACGAGAACAGGACAAAGAGGGGTAGGATGCGGGCGAGGTAGAAACTGGAATACTGGCCGGTGTAGTGCACCACGAATCTGTCGGCCCGCGCAGGAGAGCCGGTGAGATGGAACGTGTAGATCATTGGGGCTCCGACGGTCCGGAATGAACGAGCGTTTACACTACCGTGGCACGCTGAAGTTTCCGTGAATTCACTCGTCCGAATGCCGTTTGGGCGTTGGCGCGAGGTCGCTTGATGGAAGATTGATGCGCTGGACACTCATGGCGCGACAACAGGCGCTTACCCACTCAACAGCTGCCGCGAACGAAATGAGACCAGCGGCTGGCGGAATGCACCCATTTGACCCGTTGCCGACGTCAGCGCTTTCAGCATCAATGTCTGGTGCCAGCGGCACAGCGGACGACGCAAAAATTACAACGTAATTTCAATCGGTTAGCCCGCCCTTCTCAAGCTGCCTGCTGTTCGCGCGCATTGATCCGACGGCAGATTGCCAGCAACCAGTCCTTGCATGAAGCCGCGCCCGCCGGATGGGGGCGGTTTGTTGTGCGCGGCGCTGTTCCTCTTCAGTTGCGGTTCGGCGGGCGGGGCGCGTCAGCGCAGGTGACGACATAATCGCCCGTGCGCGATGGCAAACGCGTCGTGGCTCGGGCAGGCGGATGCGAACGCGATCTTCACGCGGCGCACGCTGATCGTGATCAGCGCGCCGATTTTCAGCAATTTGAGACGGATAGTGCCGCACGTTGCCTTGGCCAATTCGGTGCCGGCGAGCCCGATGCGGCGCAGGCCCGCGACAAGCACGTACGCAAAGGCTGCGAACCACAACCGCAGTTGATTGGCCCGCATCGTAGCTGCGCTGGTGCGGCCGGCGAACATGTCCGATTGGCACTCTTTGATGCGGTTCTCCATCTCGCCGCGCGCGCAATAAAGGTCTTCGTAAAGCTTGCGGGCATCGCCGTCGGTCCAGTGCAGCGAGGTGACGAGAAAACGTGGATTGGCTTGATCCTGCGTCCACTCGGCCTTGGCGATAATGCGGCGCGGTTTGGCCCAGCCCTCGCGCGTGTCCCAGTTTTCCAGCACCGCAAAGCGGCGTTCCGCGCGCCCCGAACGGCGGCTGGCGGCCCGTGCCAGCACGAGTTGCCGTCGGATCGCCTTGACGAGCCGCACATTGCGCGCAAGCCCGAAGATGAAGTCTACGCCGTGGTCCTCGCACCATGCCATCAGGTCGTCACGCGCAAAGCCGCTGTCGGCGCGCAGGATGATGCGCACGTCGGGCCAGCGTTCGCGGATCTGTCCAATGATGCGCGCAATCTCACCTTTGGCGCCGTCGGCGGCGTCTTTGTCGGCGCCCCTCAGCTTGGCGGCGAGCAGGTGCCGGCCGGCGAAGATGTACAAGGGCAGGTAGCAGTAGCAGTCGTAGAAGCCCGAGAAGTGCCGCCCCTCCTGCTCGCCGTGCACGGGATCGTGGGTGGCATCGAGATCGATGACGATACGCGCTGGCGGCTCGGGATATGCATCCTGGTAGAGCGTCACGAACAACCGCTCGATCGAGCCGGGATCGTGCGTGATCTTGTGGTAGACGTCAGTGCCGACCTTGGCCGCATGCTCAAGCCGGTTGAGCGTCGACTTGCCGGCGAGTGCCGCGCAGTCGGAGCGCTTCGAGGTCAGGCATCCGGCGAGCACACCAAGCACCGGGTCGTGCCGTAACTGGTCGTGGTCGTTGATATCCTCGTAGCCGAGCGCGATGCCGACGATGCGCTGGCACAGCAGGCTCGGCAACTGATGGACGACGGCGTCCGGATCGCGCCCGTCCTGGAAGCATTGCGCCAGCCGCGACACGAGACCGATCGCCTTGTTGGTCTGGCCGAGCAGCAGCGCACCGGCGTCCGAAGTGATCCGGCCGCCGTCGAAAGCGCCCACAACAACGCGGCCTTCGACGGTTCCGAAATCAAACGAATCCTGGCTACACTCTGTCGGCATCGGGGCGTTCCTTCCTCTCGGCTGAAGTCGTTGCTGCACAACAACTTTCGCTGAGTCGGAGCCCCGATGCGACTACCCAGCTTGAGAAGGCCGGGTTAGACCGGGTGTGGCAAAATGAATTTCACGTCGATTGTGAAAGGATACCGCGTATGGCTCTATCGAAATCAGACTATTTGATCTGGCGTGACTGTCGCCACAATGCATGGGTGAAAGTACATTGGCCCGAAATCTATGGCGCCAAGCCACTTTCAGCGTTCGACCAGACAATTATTCAGGCCGGAAATGACGTGGATATGCTGGCGCGCAATCTTTTCCCCGGCGGCGTGGAGATTGCCCGTGACGGCTTTGCAGAAACCCGTGATTGTATTTCCAAGCGTGCGCTGGTGCTCTATCAGCCGGTGTTTGCCACCGATGCGCTTATCATGGCCTGCGACATTCTGGTGTGGACCGGCAGCGCCTATGATCTCTACGAGGTCAAGGCCTCGACCAATGGCCAGGACCGAGCCGCCAAGAACGACCATTATGCCCATGACCTCGGCTTCCAGGCTCACCTCCTGGGGCAACTGAACGTCCCTATTGGCCGACTGTTTCT
>JANNRP010000393.1:0-2253 GCA_031401535.1 Hyphomicrobiaceae bacterium
GATTGAGGAAGGCCTGGATCAGACCCATCTCTTCCTCTTCGCGGACGGGTGTGGTGCCATCAGCTGCAAAAACGAGATTGCCGTTGGCATCAAGTTGCTGCAGCGGTAGCCCATCGGGACCGAGGCGATCGACCGTTTCAGTCAGCATCGAGTGCCCGAAACGATACACGACGTGGGCAAACTCAGCCACGATCGACGCATCGATCGACTGGTCGTAGCCGGCAAACACGTTAACGCTGGGTGATACCTTGCGCGCGAACTCTTCAAACACGAGGTGCTGATACTGCATTTCCGTGCTGAAGCGCGCGGCCTGGAACATCCGCTCGCCGTCCCAATTTAGAACGTCGCCGGGCGCTGGCAATGCGAGAAGATCCGGTCCCGCCAACCATTCGTTGATGAAAGCCAGGTCGTTCGTCGCCAGGATCGTCAGTTTGTTGGCTTCAAGAACGCGATTGTGTTCTTGGTGGAAAATATGATGGACCGATGTCAGGCCGATGTTTTCATTGCCGCGACCGTCACCCGTCACGAAGTGCGCATCGAGCAGTTCATCGTCATAGGCGACTTTTCGGCCGCGGAAATCTGTCGCTATTGCGTTGCCGGTATCGCTATCGCTATCAGGGCCGACAACTGTCGTACCCAGGGTGCCTGGAATGTTGTCGGTATCGAATACCGTGCCTGGCACCGCGTTGTGCGCAATGTCGTCAAGGAAGGCGTGTCCAGTCGGGAGCGCCGAGGACGCTGCAACTGGTGTCCCGGGTGTTCCCGACGCCAAGATTGGCGTTCCATTGGGATTGGTACCCGTCACGATCTGGGCAAACCCAGTCACGGCATCCGGAATGAAACGACCATATTCGTCGGTCAGCAGCAGAGGTACCCGGCCGACATCGATATCGTTCAAATCGATACCAAGCATGGCCTGAGCCTGCGCCTTAACTTCGGCCCAGGTTGGCAGACCGCCGTTGGCGCCGTCGAGCAATGCGCCGGTGGCGATTGGCTTGCCGTCGGCACCCAAGACGTATTCGCGCAAAAATACCTGATGCGACGCGTGCGCCGTATAGGTCTGGTTCTGATCGACAAACGACGTGGTGGTGTTTTGCGACTCGATGGTGTCGTCCAGCGTCCCTACAATGCCATCGGCGCCAGGACCAGCAAACGGAGTGGCGCGGGTGAGGACCATGAAATTGGTCGGCGATCCGGCAATGAACAGCGGATCGTCCGGCTGCAGCGGCACAATTACTAAGCCGTTGCCACCCTTGCTGACCAGATCCAAGCCATGGTCGAAGAACTGACCAAACAGTGTCATCCAAGAGTTGAACGGCGCAGACAGGCCAACGTCAGGCGCGACATTCTCGATTACCAGAACCGGAACAAAGGCCGGGTTTGGTGTGATGCCGTCTGGCAGCAGTCGCGGTTGAAGCGTTTGGGGCGGCTCATCTGGGTGGGCTGCATTGAAAGCCGCGACTGCTGCAGGGTTGGCCGAACTCTGGTCAACCACCAAATTAGACGCAATGCGCGGTTGTGGGTCAGTAATATTCCCGGAGGGAGGTGTCGTCACATCGCGCGGCACCAGTCGTGGAAACAGCGTATCGGCAGCGCCGAAGTCGGTTTGTCCAGGAAGTACGTTATTGTCACGACCATCAACCGTTCGCACACCGTAGGGGAGCGTAGGGTCAAGCCCAAGAATGCCACCCTGAACCGAGGTAATTGGTACTCCCGAAGCGTGCTCCTCGGAGAACTTGATCTGCGCCAGAATGAATTCCAAATCGCTTCTGATGAGGGTGACCATACTCAAACTCCACCTTGGGGGACGCTAGATCGTTTCTTGTTCGAAAAACTGCTAGTTTAGGACGAAGGGGTCGGGCTCGACGCGCCGACCGATGTTCAGGGATCGATAAGTTGACTTACGCGTGCTTAAGCTCGGCACACCCGAGGCGCGCTAGCAGCCCGGCACGGCGACTGCGCCGCTTGCTGACTGACCCTGCACAGCAATGTCCAGGGGCAAATTCATCAATCAATCTTGGTCGCATGGGCATACGCAAACTCCCAGTGCTTCACGAAGTCTTAACAATAAACAGCTGCCTTCCCACATCGAATGATGCAGTTGAGCCAAGGCGTGCTAATCTACGTAAAGACGGACTATTTTTGTTAATGGTATCTTTACCAGATGCACCACCCACCGACAGGGCACGACGTCCGGCAATCGATGGAGGCTCTGGTCGGGCTATCGATCAGACTAAAGTCTGAGATTAACCG
>JANNRP010000394.1:0-5350 GCA_031401535.1 Hyphomicrobiaceae bacterium
CATGATCTCTCGCCGCGATTTTCTGACCGCCTCATCCGCTGCTGCTCTGTTGATGGCGGGCGGCATGGGCGGGCTCGGTAGCCTGGCAGCCCAGGGTCGGCTGACGCAGCAGGATCTGCTACAGTTTGACCCGATCGGCAACGTCACCTTGCTGCATTTGACCGATCTGCACGGCCAGTTAATGCCGCTCTATTTCCGCGAGCCGTCGATCAACATCGGCGTCGGCGAGAACAAGGGGCTGGTCCCGCACATTGCAGGTGACGAGTTCCTCAAGGCTTTTAAGCTGAAGTCCGGGACGGCTGCGGCTCACGCATTGACCTATAACGACTTCTCCAACCTCGCCCGCAACTACGGACGCATGGGCGGGCTCGACAGAATTGCCACTGTCATCAACACAGTGCGCGCCGAGCGCGACGGCAAAGTTCTGCTGTTGGACGGCGGCGACACCTGGACCAATAGCTGGACCTCGCACAAGACCCTCGGTCAGGACATGGTCGATGCCATGAACATGCTCAAGCCCGATGCCATGACCGGGCATTGGGAGTTCACGCTCGGCGAGGCTCGCGTCAAGGAAATCGTCGAAACGTTACCGTTCGCATTCCTCGCGCAGAACGTGCGGGAAAAGGAATTCGAGGACCCAGTTTTTCCGGCACAGAAAATGTTTGAACGCGGCGGCGTGAAAATCGCGGTGATCGGCCAGGCATTGCCGTTCACGCCAATTGCTAATCCTCGCTGGATGATGCCGAATTGGACGTTCGGCATTCGCGAAAAGGAAATGCAAAGGGAAGTCGATGCGGCCAGGGCCGCCGGCGCCGACCTGGTGGTGCTGCTCTCGCACAACGGCTTCGACGTCGACCGCAAAATGGCGGCGCGGGTTGCCGGCATCGACGTTATACTGACCGGCCACACCCATGACGCGATCCCCGAGGTCACGAAGATCGGCAAGACACTGCTTATCGCGTCCGGCTGCCACGGCAAATTCGTGTCGCGCCTCGATCTCGATGTGCAGAACAAGCAGATCAAGGATTTCCGCTACCGGTTGATTCCGATCTTCTCCGACGCGATTACGCCCGATGCCGAGACCGCCGCCGTCATCGCCCGGCATCGCGCACCCTACGCCCAGGAGTTGAGCCGCGTACTGGGCCGCACGGACGCACTGCTCTATCGCCGCGGCAATTTCAACGGCACGCTCGACAACGTGATCTGCGACGCCATGCTGACCCAGCGCGATGCGGAAATAGCCCTGTCACCAGGCATCCGCTGGGGCACATCCCTACTGCCCGGACAGGACATCACGTTCGAGGACATCACCAATGCGACGGCGATGAGCTATCCCGCCTGTTACCGCATGACGATGACCGGAGCACGTCTGCACGAGGTGCTGGAAGACGTTGCCGACAACATCTTCAACCCCGACCCTTACTACCAGCAGGGCGGTGACATGGTGCGTACCGGCGGGCTTGGCTACACGATCGATATTTCAAAATCGATCGGCAAACGCATCACCGGCATGACGCTGTTGAAGTCCGGCGCCGCGATTGATGCGGGCAAAGACTATAGCGTCGCCGGTTGGGCCAGCGTCAACCAGGGCACCGAAGGCCCGCCGATCTGGGACGTCATTGCCCGGCATATCGAAACGCAAAAGACCGTCTCCGCCACAGAGAACACGGCCATCAAGATCCTCGGCCAATAGGCCAACGTCCATTCGGAGCAATCGCTATGACGAAGCTGCCTGATGACCTGCCGCTGAAAGGTATAGCCTCGAGCCGCCGCACGTTCTTGACCACTACGCTGGCCGGTGGATTGGCGGCGGCGAGCGCCGGATCGACATCGGCGCAGAAGGCCGTGAACAAATCCAAAAATCTGCCGCCGAACGTTGCCGACTGGAGCCGCTATCTGGGCCCCGGTGTCACCGATGCCCCCTATGGCCGACCATCGAAGCACGAAGCCCATATCGTCCGCCGCAACGTTGCATGGCTGACAGCCGACACCCAGAGTTCGATCAACTTCACACCGCTGCACGACCTCGACGGCATCATCACGCCCAACGGTCTATGCTTCGAGCGCCATCATGGCGGCACCGCCGAGGTCACGCCCGCCGACTACACGCTGATGATCAACGGCTTGGTCGACAAGCCGATGGTGTTCACCCTCGACGACCTGAAGCGGTTTCCCCGCGTCAATCGCCTCTATTTTCTGGAATGCGCGGCCAACTCGGGCATGGAGTGGCGCGGCGCGCAGCTCAACAGCTGTCAGTTTACCCACGGCATGATTCATAACGTGATGTATACTGGCGTTCCTCTGAAATACCTGCTCCAAGAAGCCGGTGTAAAAATCAGTGCCAAATGGCTGCTGGTCGAAGGCGGCGACGCGGCCGGCATGAACCGATCGCTGCCGCTGCAAAAGGCCATCGACGACTGCATTGTTGCCTTCAAAATGAACGGCGAAGCGCTGCGCCCCGAGCAGGGCTATCCGGCGCGGCTGGTCGTGCCCGGCTGGGAAGGCAACCTATGGGTAAAATGGCTGCGCCGCATCGAAGTCGGCGACCTGCCGTGGAATGCCCGCGAGGAGACCTCAAAATATACCGACCTGATGGCCGACGGTCGTTCGCGCCGCTTTACCTTCATCATGGACGCCAAATCGATTGTCACCAACCCGTCGCCGGAAGCGCCACTCAAGGTCCGGGGCCAGAACGTGCTGGCAGGTCTGGCATGGTCGGGGCGGGGTAAAGTCACTCGCGTCGACGTCACGCTGGATGGCGGACGCAACTGGCAAGAGGCGCGCATCGATGGCCCGGTACTCGATAAGTCACTGGTGCGGTTCTACGTCGACTTCAATTGGGCCGGCCAGGAACTGCTGGTTCAGTCGCGCGCCCACGACGCGACCGGCTACGTGCAGCCGACCAAGGACGAGTTGCGCAAGGTGCGCGGTGTCAACTCCGTCTATCACAATAACGGCATCCAGACGTGGCTGGTGCGCGCCAACGGGGAGACTGAGAATGTCGAAATTACTTAGAGCCCTTGTGCTCGCCAGCGGATTGATCCTGACCGTGCAGACGGCGTTGGCGGCTAAACTCGGGCTTGGCCGTGAAGCCAAGCCGGAGGAGGTTGCAGGATGGAACATCGACGTCCGACCCGACGGCCAAGGCCTGCCGCCTGGCAAAGGCACAGTTGCGCAAGGCGAAGAAATTTTCCAAGGCCAATGCGCCGCCTGCCACGGTGAATTCGGCGAGGGCAAGGATCGTTGGCCGGTACTGGCCGGTGGTCATGGCAGCCTGAAACACGATCGACCGGAAAGGACGATTGGTTCGTTTTGGCCGACCGCGTCAACAGTGTTCGACTACGTCCGGCGCGCCATGCCCTATGGCAATGCGCAATCGCTATCGAACGACGAGTTGTACGCAGTAACGGCCTACCTGCTGCATCTCAACGATGTGATCAAGGATACGGACTTCGAACTCAACCAGGACAACTTCACCTCGATCAAATTGCCAAACCAAGGGGGCTTCTACGACGATGACCGGGAAGTCGCTGAAAAGCACTTCTGGCGACCCAAAATCTGTATGAAGGATTGTAAAAAAACCGTGACAGTGAGTAATCGAGCCCGATCCTTGGATGTGACCCCCGATAGCAAGACGGCTCCGAAGGCAGATTGAAAATAGCTCAGGCATGCACAATGCGATCGCCATTTCGCGCATTGTCCGGTGCGCGGCACTTGCCTCACGGCTTGGGGTGCTGCCAAGTGCAACTACCGCACTCGCCGCCGACGCGGCGTTCGGCGAGTATCTTGCTGGCGAATGTGTGATTTGCCATCGACGTGATGGACAGGACAAAGGTATTCCGTCGATCGTCGGGTGGCCAACGGAGCAATTCGTGACCGTTATACGATCCTATAAGTCGAAGGATCGGCCCAACCCGGTCATGCAGGCCGTTGCCAATCGCCTGAGCGACGAGGAGGTGGCAGCACTCGCTGCCTATTATGAAATACTGAAAACACCGTGAGATTTAATAGCAACAGGCCGCTGCCCGTCAGCGGTCATCAAAATAGAAAAAACGGCGCGGAGGAGGATACAGCATGACCATCAATCGACGGAATTTTCTCAAGAGTTCGACGGCCACACTGGGGGCGCTCACACTCAGTGCGCCTGCCGTACTGGGTCAGGCCAAGGCTCGCGTTGTCGTGATCGGTGGCGGTCCAGGCGGTGCGACGGCTGCCAAGTACATCGCCAAGGATGCCAAGAATGCGATCGAGGTCACGCTCGTTGAGCCATCGAAGCAGTTCGTCACCTGCTTCCACTCGAACCTCTACCTCGGCGGATTCAAGCCGATCGATGCCATCACGCATAGCTACGACAAACTGGCATCGGCCTATGACATCACGATGAACCATCAGGCTGCCAGCATGATCGACCGCGACAAGAAGCAGGTCCGCCTCGCCGATGGCACCATGATCAATTACGACCGTCTCGTCGTGTCACCGGGCATCGACTTGAAGTACGACAGTGTTCCCGGCTGGGGTGAGGCACACGAAGATGCGATGCCGCACGCCTGGAAGGCTGGCAAACAGACGCAGCTTCTGAAAGCCCGCCTCGATGCCGTGCCCAATGGTGGCGTGATCATCATGCTGGCTCCGCCCAACCCTTATCGTTGCCCGCCTGGCCCTTACGAGCGCGTGTCAATGATGGCGCACACCCTGAAAGCTGCCGGCAAGACCAAGTCCAAAATCATCGTGCTCGATCCGAAGGAAAATTTTTCGAAACAGGGGCTGTTCCAGGAAGGCTGGGAGAAGCACTACCCAGGTATGGTGGAATGGATCAACGCCAAGATCTACGAGACCATCAAGTCGGTCGATCCCAAGACCAACACCGTGGTCACGGGCTTTGAAACTTACAAGGATGCAGCCCTCGTCAACGTGATCCCGGCGCAGATGGCTGGCAAAATAGCGCGCGATGCGGGCCTTGCCAACGAGGGGGGCTTCTGTCCGATTGATCCGGCGAGCATGAAATCCGCCAAGGACGCCAATGTCTTTGTCATCGGCGATGCCAGCATTGCCGGCGACATGCCGAAGTCGGCATTTTCGGCCAATAGCCAGGCGAAAGTCGCCGCCATGATCATTCGCGGCGAACTGGCCGGCGCCCAAACGTTCCCGACGCGCTACACCAACACGTGCTGGTCGATGATCACGACCGACGACACCGTAAAGGTCGGCGGCCGTTACGAAGCTAAGGATGGCAAGATTGCAGCCATCGAGACGTTCGTTTCAAAGACGGGCGAGACACCCGCCCTTCGCAAGCAGACGCAGGAAGAAAATGTCGGTTGGTATTCCGGCATCACCGCCGATATGTTCAGCT
>JANNRP010000395.1:0-1824 GCA_031401535.1 Hyphomicrobiaceae bacterium
CCTCTGCGACCATTCCATGTTGCTGGTCAACTGAACCTCGTTCGCGTCCCAACGCCCGGCAACACGGAAAAAGAGCATTAAGATTATATAGTCACTTCAATCACATAAGTGTTCGCAGTTTCATCCTGTCCGGCGCGCCAAGTTGCTATCAAGACGATAGCAGGCTGATTGCGGACGCCGCAGACCCCGTGTGGCAACTATTCGGGTGGTTTCAGCGTCCGACCGCCTGCGCTGCTGTATCGATCCAAGAGCCGATGTGAGTGCTGCCGTTCTGCGCAGCGTAATCGTACTCAGCAGTTCCCGCTGAAAGTGGCGTGACGTAGCCAAGTTCTGGATCAGGTAGATATCGCGGCAGATCGACTTCCGCAGAATGATCTTGGTATCGATGCCACACCCCGCTGTGGAATTCGAACAACGCGTATCGTGACGGGCTCAAGTGGTTCAAGTTCGGCAGCTTCCCTACGCCCATGAAGTGCAAGGGGTTCATGCCGTTCCCGTCCGCCATCCTGGACTGGTGATGCCGAATGCCATTCAGGTGGACGGTCAGAAGACCACGATTGTCAATGACCGCACGAGCGATCTCGTAGCGCACCCACCGACGTGACCACGTGTCCCTGCCCGCCAAAACGCACACGGCCGATGTGTACTGCACACCCTCACGCATCAAGCGCTTCAGCGTGTCCTCATTCTCTAGCTTACGCGACTCCCACAGACTGCTATCCTGGAAGCTTCGCATTTCTGGCGCGTCAGGGTGTTGAATCTTCCATGCATTGCGTACGTTGTTGACGCGCATGATGTCGTCGAAGTGGAAGGCGAAGTAAGCGCGGCGCTTCACAAAAGCGAGTAACCCGCGCCGCGACATCGCAGATTGCGCCGCAAGAGTATCAAACAAGCCTGCCATGTACCCTCCAGCCGATGACGAAGACTATCAAGAGAAGTAGCGCGAGACCGCCGTAGAAGATCGCGACCGACCAGCTTGTCAGCGCGTCTCGCATGGGCACCTGTGGTGCCGCTCGCAAATCGACGGCAAACGACGGAGGCTCTTTCCAGTCCTCCTGCCTGATTTGATCGAACAGGGCGCGGAAGCGCCGCTCGTTCTGGAGATATCGCGCGTCAAGGACTGCGCAGATCACGATTGGCACCAATCCAACGAGCACGGCGGCAGGACGCTGGAGCGTAACGGCTAGGCCGCACACTGCCGTCGTGATTGTGATGCAATAGTTCTTGAGCGTTGCGCCGTAGGTCGCCATGCGGGCGACAACGGCTTGCAACATCTCAAGGTGCTTGGTTCGAAGGTCGGCGAGCTTGTCGGCGCTGATTGTCATGGTCGCGACGTGGGCGCGCAGGCGTCGCATGACAAGTATGATGTCGAGAGATAATGCTGGGGATTTGGCGGATTTCTCACTTGCGTCAACGCGCGAATTCCTGCGGCGGCACGCTCCCGGGTCGTAATCTATCAATCGAGAGAAATCACATCGAAACTTCAATCACATAAGTGTTCGCACTTTTATCGTGTACGGCGCGCCATCTTGATATCAAGATGATGGCTTGCACACCTGTAGTAGGGTGCATTGGTCAATGCCCGAGCTGCGACAGAGGCCCTCGGCGAGCACGTCGAACACCAAGCGGACCCGTCTGCTGGTGTGCAACTCGCGGTGACTGACGAGCCAGACAGGCACCGGCGTGCCCGGCAGTTCGGGCAGCAAGCGGATGACACCGGGCATCCGCTCAGCGATTTCCTGCAACATCATGCAAATGCCGAGCCCCTGCCGCACCATCTCCCAGAGTACGACGGAGTTGCCGGAGACCGTGCGGAACCGGTCC
>JANNRP010000396.1:0-7344 GCA_031401535.1 Hyphomicrobiaceae bacterium
ATGGCGAAGTTGAGGATGGTGATGAAAATGCTCACCACAATCGTCGTCCAGAACGCATTCAGATGCGTGACATTCCACTCGGCCCGCGAACTGGTCGAGCCATACAGAAAATAGCGATAATTCTCGAGCGTATAGAAATCACGCGGGCCCCCACGTGCTGCTGGTGGCAACTTCGGGTGGAACGAATAGTCGACCATGTAAAGTTGCGGCAGGATGATGAGTACCAGCATCCAAAGCCCGACGCCGACAATCAAGAACAGCGAGACCGGCCAGCCATTGCGTTGCACGAATGTCTGCTCTGCCGGGCCCTGAGCATTGCGGCGTTCCCACTGGCTCAGCGCCCAGAAACCGAGAACGATCGCCACCGGCAACCCGAATATCAGAACGGCGCTGAGCATCATCATGGCGTCAGGCCCCGTTCGCCAGCACGACCGCACGATCGGCCGCATACGCGATCCGCACCTTTTCTCCAGGAACCATAACGCCAACGTCGTCACGGCGACCGACATGAAGCGTCATAGTTGTGTTGGCAGGCCCGACCAGGAACACATGAGTGGCGTTACCCTCGAAGGCCAGGCTGGTGACGGTTGCCTCGAAGGCGTCTGCCTCACCGGACTGAGCGATCCGCAGCACCTCCGGACGGAGAAATACAGTTGCCTTCGCCCCGGCTTTCACGCCTGACGGATTGCGGCCGACGATCGTACCGATGCTGGTCGCGACCTTTGCGGACGTCGCATCGGCGGCCGTTACCGTGCCGTCAAACCCATTGTTGTCGCCAACGAACGAAGCCACAAACCGGGTCGTTGGATTATCGTACACGGAGCGACCATCACCCACCTGCTCAATGATGCCAGCGTTCATCACCGCGACGCGGTCCGACATGGTGAGCGCTTCACCTTGGTCGTGTGTGATGTAGACAAAGGTAATGCCGACGCGGCGCTGGATGGCGCGCAACTCGTTGCGCATATGCTGGCGCAGCCTGAGATCGAGTGCCGATAGCGGCTCGTCGAGCAGCAGCACCTGCGGTTCAACTGCGAGTGCGCGGGCAATTGCGACCCGCTGTTTTTGGCCGCCCGACAATTCCGATACCCGCTTGTGCCCTTGATCGGGCAAGGCAACGAGCTTTAACAAATCCGCGACCTTGGCGTCGCGCACGGCACGCCTCACGCCACGCACACGCAGGCCATAGCCGACGTTTTCGGCGACCGTCATCAGCGGGAACAGGGCCAGGTTCTGGAAGATCAGCGCGGTCGGCCGCTTGTTGGCGCCGATCCCGGCCATACTGGTGCCGCCGATGCGGATATCGCCGACCGATGGATCGAGGAACCCTGAAATCGCACGCAATAGCGTGGTCTTGCCGCAACCGGACGGTCCCAAAATCGAGAAAAACTCGCCACCATTTATTTTGAGGGTGGCATCCTCGACTGCGGTAAACGCCCCAAACTGTATGCTGACGTGATCGAGTTCGACATCAGCACTCATACGCGGGAACTCCAGCCGGAATCATGCATCGCCCGGTTTAGGGTTGGTGATTGTATTTGAACTCCCTCCCCGGAATCTGGACCCGAAAATCCAGGACCAGAATCCGGGAAGGGAAGTGGCTAAGGCTCAAGCAGCTTTGAATTTCTCAGCATACTGCGTGCGTTGATCGGCAAACCAGGTTGGCTCAACCGGGCGCCACCACATTTTCTTCAAGCTGTCGCCAGGGTAGGCCTCGCCGAAGATCGCGCGCGCCTTTTCGGACAGCAGCGGCGTGGCATCCTTGTTGCCCGGGTTATACCCGGAACCCTCGGCAACTTCTGCCGAGCCTTCTTTCGAGTGGATGTACTTCAAGAACGCATAGGCCTGTTCGACGTTCTTGGCAGCCTTGGTCAAGCCAAATCCGTCGATCCAGCCGATGGCACCTTCCTTCGGCGCCATGAACGTAACGGGCTGCCCGGCTTTCTTGAGGCTGATGGCTGGGCCGTCCCAGGTTTGTCCGATGACCACGCCGTTAGAGGTGAAGCCCGACTTCGTGTTGTCGGCCGAATCCCAGAACTGCTTGATCCACGGCTTGCGCGCGATCGCTTCCTTCAGAAGCACATCGTAGATTTTCTTCATCGATGCTTCGTCTTTGAACGCATCGAGCATGCGATTTGACGGCAGCTTACCAGTGCCATCCATCCACAAGCCGATGCCGAGCAGCAGCGAGTGCGGTCGGCCCTGCACCTTGCCCTTGAATTCGTCATTCCAGAGCGTGCCATAACTCAACGTGGCCGGATCAATCTTCGCCTGATCGTTGCGCCAGGAAATCGCCTCCGTGCCCCAGCAGTGTGGCACCCAGCCAATCTTGCCATCGACAATCCAGTCCTTACGGGCAGGTTCCAGCAGCGACGGGATCAGATCACCAAGCGACAGTTTGCTTTCATCGAGCGGCGCCAGGACGCCAATGTCCTTGAACTGTGGCGCGCGATCGTGCGTCGGCATGCACAGGTCGAAGCCCTGGCCCCTGGTCGCCTGCAGTTTATTGATCTGTTCTTCATTCTGTGAGAACGGCGTCAAGTTGACCTTGATACCGGTTTTCTTCTCGAAGTTCGGGATCACTGGATTGGGCAGTTCATCATCCCAGTTGATGATGTTCAAGCTGCCCGACGTCGACTGCGCGTTGGCGACATACCAAGGCCCGGTCGCGGCCATCGCGCCCGCTGCAGCACTTGTTTGCAGGAAACCACGGCGGGTAAAGCGCCGTGCAGCAAGCATCGTTTCTTCGGCCGAAGTGATTTTGCGTTTCATGTGGTCTACTCCCGGACTGTTGGACGGAAAGAGGCAGGCGTCAGCAATTAAATCTGCATCTGAGCCAGCAACCACGTCAACGCTGTGACGCTTTTCCACCATCCCTCCCGTATCTCGAAATACGAGACAGACAGTATCGCTAGCTGCAACGGCAATGATGTTAGGCTGGCCCGCAATCGCCCCGCAAGCCTTAAGCTTAGGCGCGTCCAGAAAGAAATTGCCTGCGCCGTTGGCAGTCAACCGGTCGTGTCGACCGCGGATTACTTATGGTCGTACACTTCGTGCCACCATCGCTGTCAATCGAGATCTTCGACTTGCGATGGACCACCGCCTTTGATGCGTTGGGCGAGCGCTGCCTCGATGAAGGGGTCGATGGCGCCGTCGAGCACCGCGTCAGGATTGCCACTTTCGACCCCCGTGCGCACGTCCTTCACCATCTGATAGGGTTGCAAAACGTAACTGCGTAGCTGATGCCCCCAGCCGATCTCGGTCTTCGCGGCAGCCTCGGCATTGGCCTTCTGCTCACGCCGTTTGAGTTCCGCCTCATAAAGCCTTGCGCGCAGCATCTGCCAAGCCGTGGCGCGGTTCTTGTGCTGCGAGCGCTCCTGCTGGCACGACACCGCAATACCGCTGGGAATATGAGTGATGCGCACCGCGGAATCTGTCGTGTTGACGTGCTGGCCACCCGCGCCCGACGCCCGATAGGTGTCGATGCGGCAATCGCTTTCGGCAACGTCGATGGTGATCGAATCATCGATCACCGGATACACCCAGGCGCTGGCGAAACTGGTGTGGCGGCGTGCGTTCGAGTCATAGGGCGATATCCGCACCAGACGGTGCACGCCTGACTCGGTCTTCAGCCAACCGTAGGCATTCTCGCCTTTGATCTCAATTGTCGCGGACTTGATGCCAGCTTCCTCGCCAGAACTCTGCTCGATCAGCGACACCTTGAAGCCGCGTTTCTCGGCCCAGCGCATATACATGCGCAGCAGCATCTGCGCCCAGTCCTGACTTTCCGTGCCACCGGCGCCGGCATGGACTTCGAGATACGTGTCGAAGCCGTCGGCTTCACCCGACAGCAACGCCTCGACTTCACGCTTCTGCCCCTGGTCCTTGAGCCGCTTCAGCGCCGTTTCGCCTTCCTGGATCGTCGGCTCGTCGATTTCCGCCTCGCCGAGTTCAATAAGCGTCAACGCGTCGTCGAGTTCCCGCTCGAGATTGCGGTAGCTGTTGATCGACTTTTCAAGTGCTGTGCGTTCGCGCATCAGCTTCTGCGCCTTCGCCGGATCGCTCCACACGGTCGGGTTCTCAGCCCGATTGTTCAGCTCCGACAGTCGGCTTTCGGCCGTATCCCAGTCAAAGATGCCTCCGCAACAAGGTCAACGACTCGCGGATCGCTTCGACAAGTTTTTCATGTTCGGCGCGCATGGCGGCGTCCTGAAGGTTATGCCACTCAACCGACGCATTTGGGCACGGTCTCGGCTACGCAAATCGTGAGAATTTATGCTACGCCGCTAGCGACCCCGTCAACAGATCACAGGCCATCGACGCAACGCCTGTGGCGCCATCATCAGTATGTTGGCCCACGGCCGGTCGCCAGTGCTCGCCCACCACCGAAACCTCCGGACACGGCATCCGACGATGACTGCGGACCCGCCCCCTCGTAACCCAGGAACTGAGTCGGATCATCCGGCTCTTCGAAGGGCTTGAACGACTCCATCATAGCGTCAGCCTCTCCCGGCGACGCGCGCAATCCGGTTTTGCCGTTCACCCGCACCAGTTTCAAGCCGGACGGTATCCGGAAAATTCCAGGTTTCTTATCTGCCAGCGCCATTTTCATGAAATTGGCAAATATCGGTGCGGAAACAGCACCGCCCGTCGCTGATTTACCCATCGGCTTGGGATTGTCGTAGCCCACGAACACCCCAACCACGAGATCGGGTGAATAGCCGAGGAACCAGACGTCCTTACTATCATTCGTGGTGCCGGTTTTGCCCGCCAGCGGAACGCCTGGCACCATCTGCTTGACGACAGTCGCGGTGCCGCGCTGCACAACGCCTTCAAGCATTGACGTCATCTGATAGGCCGTATGCGGGTCCATCATTGGCTTGCGGTCGTCGGCAATTTCGGGTTCGGACTGCCCGCTCCAGACATCGGCCTTGCAATTGGAGCAGTTGCGCTCATCATGCTTCCAGACTGTGCGGCCCCAGCGATCCTGGATGCGATCGATCATGGTTGCGCGCACTTGACGGCCCCCGTTCGCTAACATGGAGTACGCTGTTGCCATCCGGAGCAGTGTCGTCTCACCAGCTCCAAGCGACATCGCAAGCACTGGCAGCAGATCGTCATAGACACCGAAGCGCTTTGAATATTCGGTGATCAGCGGCATCCCCATATCCTGGGCGAGACGCACCGTCATCTGATTTCGGGATTTCTCCAAGCCGGAGCGGAGGGTCTGCGGCCCGTAAGACTTATCCTTTTGATAGTTCTCCGGCTTCCACGCTTCCTTGCCCGGCCCCTGATCGATCTCAATCGGCGCGTCAAGCACGATCGACGTTGGCTTGTAGCCATTGTCCAAGGCAGCAGCGTACACCAGCGGCTTGAACGACGAGCCCGGCTGCCGCCGCGCCTGCACCGCGCGGTCGAACTGGCTCATCGCATAGGAGAACCCGCCAGCTACTGCCAGAACACGCCCCGTATGCGGGTCCATGGCGACCAGACCGCCGCCTACTTCCGGTATCTGCATCAACGTCCAGGCGCCAGCAATATTTGCCGCATCCTTTGGCGCGACATAAATCACATCGCCGAGCGCCAATAGGTCTGCTGGCTGCTTCGGTGCGGCGCCCTTAGGCTTGTCGGTCGCGATGAACCGACCAGCCCACTTCATTTCGTCGAAAACAATCTCGACCGCCTCACGCGCCGGATTGAGTGTGGCGTCCTGCTGCCGTCCCGGGCGCAAGCCCACAACAACCTTGGCCTTTTGCACATCGAGCACGACGCCCAGACGCCATGGAGCAATGTCACTGGCGACTTCAATGGCGCCAAGCCCAACGCCCCAGTCGCCGGCAATGTCGATGCGATTGATCGCCCCGCGCCAGCCCCGGCTGCGATCGAAGTCGACCAAGCCATCGGTCAAGGCCTTGCGGGCATAACGCTGCAAATTGGGATCAAGTGTGGTTCTGACTGAAAGCCCGCCGCCATAGAGCTTTTCTTCACCGTACTGCCCGAGGATGCCGCGCCGCACTTCCTCGGCGAAGAACTCGGCGGCAAAGATATGGGCGCCAAAGGGACGGATGTTGACGGTCAGCGGCTTTTTGCGGGCGACATCAGCATCTTCACGTTTGATGTAGCCATTTTCCGCCATCTGGCCGAGGATCCAGTTGCGCCGATCAGTGGCGCGCTGTGTATGCCGGAATGGGTGATAATTGTTCGGAGCCTTTGGCAGCGCCGCCAGATAGGCCGCTTCCTCCGGCAGCAGATCCGCAAGCTCCTTATTGAAATAATTCAACGACGCCGCTGCCACCCCGTAGGAGCCGACGCCGAGAAAGATTTCGTTGAGGTAGAGTTCGAGGATTTTGTCCTTCGAGTAGGCCCGCTCAATGCGCACGGCCAAAATGGCTTCCTTGATCTTGCGCTCGATCTTACGCTCGCCGGACAGCAAGAAGTTTTTTGCTACCTGTTGCGTGATCGTAGATGCGCCCTCGGCGCGGGCACCAGGATGGCTGATCAGTTTCGTGAGCACGCGACCGATACCAACGAAATCGAGGCCGCCATGCTCATAGAAGCGCTTATCCTCGGCCGAAAGGAACGCTCCGAGCACCATTTTCGGAATCGTGTTGATCGGCACGAAAATCCGTCGCTCACGCGCATATTCAGCAATCAGCGCGCCGTCATGCGCATGGATGCGCGTCATAACGGGCGGCTCGTAGTTCGCCAAGCTTTCGTACGACGGCAAATCCTTTGAGGCGTTCCAGAGCATGTAGCCAGCGACCGCCGACACGCCGATGAACGCCACGCCGCCAAAAGCAAACATGAACCCAAGGAAACTGAGCAGCGCGCTTTTCTTGCGCTTGCGCTTCCTTGCTCTGGGCTCAACCGGCGGTGGTAGGATCGGCGCGCGCATAGTCCTCGAATCCAAGTCTTTCGCCGTGATGCTTAGTCTCAGCCGGGCCAGTCAGCAAGCTACACGAGCGACCATAACACTGATTGTGGCTGCGGCGTGGTCCGTACACACGAACTTGCAATCTATTGCCGGGCGGTGACAGATTGTCTTTTGGCGAAAAAACGATCAACCGCGGTGGCGATACCGGTTGCAACCTGTTTCTGCCACTCCGGTGACTGTAGCAATTTCTGATCTTGAACGTTGCTCATATATCCCAGCTCGATGAGCACCGATGGCGTCTGTGTCTGCTTCAACACCTTGAACCCTGCCCCGCGTTGCGGGTCGCGCGCCAACGCTACATGTTGCCGTAGTTCCGTCGCCAGTTGACTGCTGAAATCATGCGAGAAGTTGGACGTTTCCCGTTTCAACAGATCGACCAGGATGTTGCGGACGGCATCGCCATCCTTGTC
>JANNRP010000397.1:0-2449 GCA_031401535.1 Hyphomicrobiaceae bacterium
GTCGTGGTCGTGCCGCGATCGGGCGACACCTCGCGGATGACCTCGCCAAAGCCGTTGCGTACGTAAGTGGTCGCGAGGTTGCGCGGATCGGCGTAGGCAGTCGTCTCGCCTTTCCCATTCAACGTCAGATTAACCTGCGCCACCTGCTGGTCGGTTTCGCGGGTCAGCCTACAATAAGACAATTCTACTTCTCAATTTAAGATCACTTAGATCGGAGGGATTGAATTAATAAAATGCAGTCCACAACTAGGTCAGTGCAGTTTTTATAATCTATCAATTCAAATCTTTCATCGATTAATGGAGATTTACTACCAATTGATATCGAATCTTCTAAAATTGCAACGCCCAGACCTGTCTCAGGGTCGCTAATGTCAACGATGCAGCTTTTTGCAAAGCTGCTGCTTGGCGGATCAGGTAGGAGCTCCATCGTAAGACCACCCCCCCACAGACCTTTCAACAACGGCAGCAAAGATGCGATGCCCTCAACTTGAAGTTTAGAAAGCGTAAGGGTTTTTTTCATAGTTCACAATGATCTCCAAACAAAACACTTGCCCTCAAGTGGTTGTTACTTGGGTGCTTCAAAATCTAAACAGGTCAAAGTGCGATCGCGGTCGGCCAGTTAGTTGATCAAGCCATCTACCTCTAATCGAAAAATATTCAGTTTGATTAGATCTATTTAAGTTTCGCCCTATTCGTAAATACTGATTATTATTAAGTATACTTGTTCGGAATAGGTAATTATATAATGGTGGCCCTCCTAACATGCCTATGCACTTAGTTCCGGCTCAAAGTCGTGCGACGTGAGGCCCTGACCGGGAGGTGGGCCATGACGCAGGACAACCACAACGACTTGTGGCGGGATTTTCCGAAGACGGCGACGGAGTTCGAGGCGCGGTTCGCAACCGAGGAGGACTGCCGCGCCTATTGGATCGCGGCGCGTTGGGGCGGCACACCGGCCTGCGCAAAATGCGCCAGCACGCGGGTCTGGAGCGAGCGCGACGGCTTTCTGTTCGAGTGCGCGGACTGCGGCCATCAGACGAGCCTGACCTCCGGCACGCTGCTGGAGAAGACGCACAAGCCGTTCAAAGTCTGGTTCCGCGCGATATTCGAGGTCAGCACGCGCCGTACCGGGATATCGGCCAAGGATCTACAGCGCATCCTCGGCTTCGGCTCATACCGGACGGCGTGGGCCTGGCTGCACAAGCTGCGCGCGGCGATGGTTCGCTCCGACAGTGAGCCGCTCGGCCCTTTCGTGCAGATCGACGAGGCACTCGTCGGGGGAAAGGGCGGTCCGCACAAGGAACTGGTTCTGGTCGCCGCGGAGACCGGTAAAAGGGTGCGCCTTGCCCACGTCGAGAACAATGATACCGCTACACTGAAACGCTTCGCCGACGGACAGATCGCGGCCGACAGCCGCGTCGTGACAGACGGCCACGCTGGCTACAACAAGACGAGCCTGGAGAAGCGGCCGCACGAGGCAGTTGTGCGGACCAAGGCAGAGCGGCGCGAGAACGACGCCGTCCAAGGCTGCCACTGGACGATCTCGCTGTTGAAGCGCTGGCTGCTCGGCACGCACGCCGGCGCGGTCGGCGGCAAGCATCTGCAGGCCTATCTCGACGAGTTCGCGTTCCGCCACAACCGCCGCAAGACCAAGGGCGTCGGGCGGATCACGGCCCGCGTCATCGAGCAACTCGTCACCCACGCACCGCTGCCAATGCGAAAGATCATCAATGAAACCAAGCGCTGCCGCTGGTTCGCCTCGGCTCAACCGGCTGCCACACCGGAGCTAAGCGCATAGGCATGCCCTCCTAAGCCCCCAGCCAATGCAAATGCCCCCAGCTCGAATAGATTTACACACTGCAGATTTCCACCGTTCCGATACAGCTGTGTGGTTAGATCTAGGCTTGCACCCAGTATTGCACCACCGATACCGAAGCGACCGTCTGGGTCAACGATTGTTTGGGGACTTCCACCTGCATAGGCATAGACGTTTGCCCCATCGACGAAGCCGAGCGGGTCGGGCTGGGTGTAACGCCCAACGGTTGGATCGTAGCTGCGGTGCCAGTTGTAATGCAAGCGGTTCTGATTGCGCCTTCCGACTCCCCTGCGGGAAGCCGGCCGGAAGGCGCGGTAGCTGGAACCACCTCGACACCGGCCTGCCGAGTGTCGAGCACAAATATGCGCCGGGGAAACGCGCGTCCATGGTCGCGCTGCCGGTGATGCTCTAAGCACCATCCCTCAACTACTCGGCGCATCCAGCTTCCGCGTCAGATTTTCGAACTCGCGGCGAAGTTCTTCGTTCTTGAAAATCTGCTCGAATGTGGGGGCTTCGAGCTTCTGGATTGCCTCGAACGACGTTGCCGAGTCGCGCATCAGGTTGCGCAACTGGAAGCTCGCTTCCACTGTCTCGAAGGTGTTGTCGGCGATGCGCAGGTCATGGGCCGCGCGC
>JANNRP010000398.1:0-2806 GCA_031401535.1 Hyphomicrobiaceae bacterium
TTGATGACGCGATCGGCGCGTCGGAATTGGATGCCCCTGCGGACGGCGATTGGCCGCAGCTTGTAAATCTGGCGGGCGGCAGCGTCCGCAGAGCGCTGGCGCTCACCCAGGGCGATGGCTTGAAGACCTACGAACGCTTGAAGCAGATGCTGGCGTTGCTGCCGAAGGTCGATTGGTCGGCGGTACATACACTGTCGGATGAGTTGTCGGGTGCGGCTGTCGAGCAGAAGTTCGAGTCATTTTTCGAATTGTTGCTCGATGTTCTGGGACAAACCATCAAGGCGACGGCGACCGGGCAGATGCCGGAACATCTCAAATTTACATCGGCGATGATCCCCCCTGGTAGGGTTGCCATGTTTGCCGACGTGTGGGAAACCACGGTGCGCGAAAAAGCCGATACCATGGCACTCAACCTCGATCGCAAATCGTTGATCCTGGATACTATTTCACGGCTGGCGTCGGCTGCGCGCGGTTGAGACAAGACCTCGAAGGACGCAGCATGGCAACGCCCCGAAAATTCTACGTAACGACGCCGATCTTCTATCCCAATGGCGTGCCCCACATCGGCCACGCCTACACGGCGCTGGCGACGGACGCCATTGCCCGCTTTGAGCGCCTCGACGGGCGCGATGTCTTTCATTTGACGGGCACCGATGAGCACGGCCTCAAGATGAAACAGACTGCCGACAAGGAAGCGATTCCCGTCCAGGCGCTCGCCGATCGGAATGCGGCCGTGTTCCGGGCGATGGAGGATACGCTCGGCTGTGCCTATGATGATTTCATCCGCACGACCGAGAAGCGCCACCACGAGGCATGCCAGGTCCTGTGGCGCCGGATGGAGGCAGCGGGAGACATCTATCTGTCGAAGTACGCCGGCTGGTACTCGGTGCGGCAGGAGGCCTATTTTGACGAGAAAGAGACGACCGTCGACGATGATGGTGTCCGTCGCGAGCCGCTCGGTTCCCCAGTCGAATGGACCGAGGAAGAGACGTATTTCTTCCGACTGTCCAACTATCAGGACAAGCTGCTAGCGCACTATCAGGCAAACCCCGATTTCATTCTGCCGCTTGAGCGGCGCAATGAGGTGCGCAGTTTTGTCGAGGGCGGCCTGCAGGACCTGTCGATCTCGCGTAGCACACTCGACTGGGGTATTCAGGTGCCTGGTAACCCAAAGCACGTCATGTACGTATGGGTCGACGCGCTCAATAACTATGTAACCGCAACCGGTAATCTAAACGGCGACGGGAAGAGTGCGCGCGCGCATTATTGGCCGGCCGACGTCCATGTCATCGGCAAGGACATCGTGCGATTTCACGCCGTTTACTGGCCGGCCTTCCTGATGAGTGCGAGCCTGCCACTTCCGGCGCGGGTGTTCGCACATGGGTTTCTCTACAATCGCGGGGAGAAGATGTCGAAATCGGTCGGCAATGTCGTCGACCCATTCGATCTGGTGAAGGCCTATGGCGTCGACCAAACGCGTTACTACTTCCTGCGCGAGACCGGTTTCGGCCAGGATGGCAGCTACAGTCACGAACTGATCGTCGCCCGCATCAATGCCGACCTCGCCAACGGCCTTGGCAATCTCGCGCAGCGTTCGTTGTCGATGATCGCGAAGAATTTTGGCGGTGTGCTGCCGACGCCGGTTAATCTGACTGAGGCTGACAAGGTGATCCTTGCCGCCGCAGATGCGCTGTATGTCGAGGCGCGTAAGGCGATGGACCGCCAGGCAATCAAGGTCTACCTCGACACAGTATGGGCGCTGGTATCGGAGGGCGATCGATATTTCGCCAACGAGAAGCCGTTCGACAAAGCTCTCACGCCCGAACGCAAAGGCACCATTCTCTACGTTGCAGCAGAGGTCGTGCGGCAGGTCGCGATTCTGGCCCAACCGGTAGTGCCGGGATCAGCTGCCAAGTTGCTCGATCTGCTGGCGGTGTCGCCGGATGCACGCACGTTCGCGTCACTCGGCGTCACAGGTCGCCTCGTGCCTGGTTCGGAGCTGCCGCCACCTGTCGGTGTATTCCCGCGTTACGTCGAGCCCGAAGCCGAGACCGAAGCCGTTACCGCCAAACCGCCGAAGGCTCCCAAGCAGCCCAAGGCGAAAAAGGGTGATGCTGCCTGATGCTCGTCGATCACCATTGCCACTTGGATTTTCCGCAGTTCGCAGCCGATCGCGATGCCGTGATTGCGCGCGCCGCGACTGCCGGTGTCGGCATGATGGTGACGATCTCGACGCGTATCCGGCGACTGCCGGAACTCTTGGCGTTGTGTGAGCGCTACCCCAATGTCTACTGCTCCGTTGGCACGCATCCGCACAACGCGCATGAGGAACTCGATATTCCGCTTGAGGAAATCGTGCGGTTGTCGGCGCATCCCAAGGTGGTGGCGATCGGCGAAGCGGGGCTTGACTATTTCTATCAAAAGTCACCGAAGGATGCGCAGGCCGAGGGCTTCCGTCGGCACATCGCGGCCGCGCGGATCACCGGCTTGCCGCTAGAGATTCACACCCGCGATGCCGACGTGGACACCATCGCCATCCTTGAAGACGAGCATGCCAAGGGGCCATTTCCGGCGCTGCTGCACTGCTATACCGGCGGCCAGGCGTTGGCATTGAAGGCCGTGGCACTCGGTCTCTATGTGTCGTTCACCGGCGTCATTACGTTCGAGAAGTCGGGTGCTCTTCGTGAGATCGCGGGGCTAGTGCCGCTTGACCGGCTTCTGGTTGAAACCGACGCGCCCTATCTGGCGCCCGATCCCTATCGCGGCAAAACCAACGAGCCAGCCTACGTCACGCATACGGCTGCCA
>JANNRP010000399.1:0-5112 GCA_031401535.1 Hyphomicrobiaceae bacterium
CAACCTTAACTCCAAATTTTATCGCGACCCGTGGATACTCGAACATAAGCCCGCGATCTACACGCCAATGATCGAAACGGCAGACATCGTCGCCAAACGCTACGGCATCACGCGCGCTGCCCAGGACGAGTACGCATTCCAAAGCCAACAACGCACGGCGGCGGCACAGGCCGCCGGCAAGTTCGATGCGGAGATCGTGGCATTGCCATCAACGATGGGGGTAGAGAACAAAGACACGAAGGAGATCACGCAAAAATCGGTGACGTTAATCAAGGACGAAGGCAACCGGCCGGAAACCACGCTCGACGGTTTATCCAAGTTGAAGCCTGTGCGCGGCGACGACCTTTTCATCACAGCTGGCAATGCCAGCCAGCTGTCGGATGGTGCGTCCGCCAGCGTGCTCATGTCAGATAACGAGGCCGCACGCCGCGGATTGACGCCGCTTGGAATTTTCCGGGGCTTTGCCATTGCGGGATGCGAACCCGACGAAATGGGCATCGGCCCCGTGTTCGCCGTGCCGCGCCTGCTGCAGCGCGCCGGACTGAAAGTCGACGACATCGGGCTCTGGGAACTCAACGAGGCCTTTGCCTCCCAAGTGCTCTACTGCCGTGACAAACTCGGAATCCCGAACGATCGTCTAAATGTCAACGGCGGCGCGATCTCGATCGGACATCCGTTCGGCATGAGCGGCGCGCGCCTTGCCGGTCACGCTCTCATCGAAGGCAAGCGGCGCGGCGTGAAGTACGCCGTCGTCACCATGTGCATCGGCGGCGGCCAGGGTGCTGCCGGCCTGTTCGAAATCGTCTGATAGAAAGAGAACGATCAGTCATGGACCTGCGCTTTTCACCCGAAGAAATCGCCTTTCGCGACGAGTGTCGGCATTTCTTCACGAGCCAAATTCCACTCGCGATTCGGCAAAAAACGATCGAAGGCCGCAAGCTGACGAAGGACGATATCGCTACATCGCATAAGCTTCTGTATGCCAAAGGTTGGGCGGTTCCGCACTGGCCGAAAGAATGGGGCGGCCGCGATTGGACGCCGATCCAGCTCTATATTTACATGGAGGAATTGCAGGGCGCTGGCGTGCCCCAGCCGTTGCAATTCAACACCATGATGTGCGGACCGGTGTTGCTCAATTTCGCGTCTGAAGCACAGAAGAAGCACTTTCTGCCACGCATGGCCGCGCTGGACGACTGGTGGTGCCAGGGGTTCTCAGAACCCGGATCAGGATCGGATCTTGCATCTTTAGCGACCACAGCCAAGCGTGAGGGTGACCACTATATCGTCAACGGCCAAAAGACGTGGACCACACTTGGTCAATATGCCGATTGGATCTTCTGCCTCGTGCGCACGGATGGCACTGCCAAAAAGCAGCAGGGCATCTCGTTCCTGTTGATCGACATGAAAACACCCGGCATCGTTGTCCGCCCGATCCAGACCATCGACGGTGGCGCCGAGGTCAACGAAGTCTTCCTCGACGACGTGCGTGTGCCGGTCGAGAACCTGGTCGGCGAGGAAAACAAAGGCTGGGATTATGCCAAGTTCTTGCTCGGCAACGAGCGCGTCGGCATCGCCCGCGTCGGCGTCTCGAAAGAGCGCATCCGCCGCATCCGTCAGCTTGCATCGATCGAGAAAGACGGAGAGCGGCCGATCATTGAATGCCCACGCTTCCGCGAGAAACTGGCCGCGGTTGAGATTGAACTGAAGGCACTCGAACTAACACAGTTGCGCGTCGTGGCGGCCGAACGCAACCGCGGCACTGGTAAACCCGATCCGGCGTCGTCGGTGCTGAAGATTAAGGGCTCCGAGATCCAGCAGGCGACCACCGAATTACTGCTGGAGATCATTGGCCCCTACGCCATGCCGTTTGCGGCTGACGAAGTAGACGGCTCGAACGAGCCGCCGGTAGCGCCGGAGTATGCCGGCACGATCGCGCCGGCATACTTCAACTGGCGCAAGATTTCGATTTATGGTGGGTCTAACGAGATCCAAAAGAACATCATCGCCAAAGCCGTATTGGGGTTGTGAGAACAATGGATTTCGAACTCAACGACGAGCAGCGCCTGCTCAAAGACAGCGTCAGCCGACTGATGGGGGATGCCTACGGCTTCGATAAGCGCAAAGCTTACGGCAAGTCTGAAATTGGCTACAGCAGTCAGGTTTGGGCAACGTTTGCAGAGCTCGGGTTGTTGGCCGTGCCGTTTGTCGAAGACGACGGCGGCATTGGTGGCGGCACAGTCGAAACTATGATCGTGATGGAGGCCATGGGACGCGCTCTCGCGCTCGAACCCTATCTGGCTACCGTCGTCATGGGCGGCGGTCTGCTGCGCCACGGCGGATCGGTGGACCAGCGGGCTGCCCACGTCCCCAAAATCGTGGCCGGCCAAACACGGCTCGCATTCGGACATACCGAGCGGCAGTCGCGTTACGACCTTGCCGATGTGCAGACCACGGCCAAGCGCGATGGCGCGCACTGGGTACTCGATGGTGAAAAAGGCGTCGTGCTGCATGGTGACACGGCCGATACAATCCTGGTGACCGCGCGTACGTCCGGTACCCGTCGGGATCGCAACGGAATCGGACTGTTTTTGATCGATGCCAAAGCGGCAGGCCTGACGCGTCGCGGCTACCCAACGCAGGACGGTCTGCGAGCGGCCCAGCTCAATCTGACCGGCGTTAAGGTCGGTGCTGCAGCGGTGATCGGTGATCCGGGCAACGCGTTGCCCCTCGTTGAACGCGTTGTCGACGAAACGATCGCTGCCATGTGCGCGGAGGCCATCGGCCTGATGACGTTCATGCATGAGACGACGCTCGACTATCTGAAGACGCGCAAACAATTTGGTGCGACCATCGGTTCGTTCCAGGCCGTGCAGCATCGTGCGGCTGAAATGTTCATCGCGCTCGAACAGGCGCGCAGCATGGCCCTTTTTGCAACCGTGATGGCGTCGGAGCCGGATGCCAAGGCACGCCGCACGGCGATCTCAGCCGCCAAAGTGCAGATCGGTCGTTCTGGCCGCTACATCGGCCAGCAGGCGATCCAGCTGCACGGCGGCATCGGTATGACGATGGAGTACAGTGTCGGCCACGCCTTCAAGCGCATGACCATGATCGACACTATGTTCGGCGACGCCGACTATCATCTGGGTCAGGTGGCGGCGAGTGGCGGATTGATGGGGTGAGTTGCTTCGGGCGGTTGCGAAATCACCGCACCCTCACCTCCCCTTCGTCACGCCCTCGACCCGCTCGCTTCCCGAAAAATACAGAAAGCTCGCCTGCGCCACGCTGAGTAGCCGACCGGCCCCGTCACGCACCTCGCCGGTCGCCGTCGTCACCCGCCCTTCGATGCCATGTAACCGGCCAATCGACGTTACGATCCCGGATTTAACGCTCGCAACAAAGCTCGTGTTGAGCGACATGGTCACGCACGTTCGCACGTTGCCGGGCACTGAGCACCACGTTGTCGCGTGACCGAAGGCTGCGTCATGCAGCGTCATATAGACTCCGCCATGCAGAATGCCGAGACTGTTCATATGCTGGGACGCAATCTCCAATTCGACCTCCGCATAACCGTCCTGCCAAACGGTCGTGCGATAACCGATCAAGGAACGGAACCCGGACGGGTTGCCCGACATCGTGCGGCTGCCGTCGATAACGGCACTATGCGTCTCGGCGTGATCTGGCATGTCGCGTATGGTCTCTTGGCCTCTGGGAGCCGCGCGGTTAAGTAACGGTGCGCGTTTGCTTCCCTACCACAAGGACGATGACGAATGACAATTTCGGAGCCGGTGGATGCCGCAGTGGTGGCGCGCCTGAAAGACGCCGTCGGACCGACCGGCTATCTCACCGATCCGGCCGACATCGCGCCCTACTGCAAGAGCTGGCGCGATGATTGGCAAGGCGATGTACCCGTCGTGTTGCGTCCAAAAACCACCGCGGAACTGGCACAGTTGGTCAAAATCTGTGCAGAGACCGGCACGCGCATCGTGCCCCAAGGCGGCAACACCGGGCTCACTGGCGGCAGCCAGCCGAACACTAACCGCTCGGAGGTCGTAATCTCCACGGCGCGGATGAAACAGGTGCGCTCCGTCGACACCCTGAACGACACGATCACCGTTGAGGCCGGAGTGATCTTGGCCGACATCCAACGCATCGCCGCCGATCACGACCGGCTGTTTCCGTTGAGCCTCGGCGCCGAAGGCTCATGCCAGATCGGAGGTAATATCTCAACCAATGCCGGTGGCACGCAGGTGATACGCTACGGCAATACGCGCGCGCTCGTGCTCGGCCTCGAAGTTGTTCTGCCCGACGGCCGCATCTGGGATGGCCTGCGTGGGCTCCGCAAGGACAATACCGGCTATGACTTGAAGCATCTGTTCATTGGCGGGGAGGGCACGCTTGGCATCATCACAGCTGCAGTGCTGCGACTATTCCCACGGCCAACCGCAACCGAGACCGCCTGGCTCGCCGTCGAAAGCCCAACGGCTGCGGTGGAACTGTTGTCGATGATGAAGGGGCGGCTCGGCGATCAGATCTCAGCGTTCGAGTTGCTCCAACGCTCGATCATACAATTCCTGATCGACGGCGTGCCGGGGCATAGCGAGCCACTCCGCGAACCGCACGATTGGTACGTTCTCGTTGAGATCTCTGGCCAGGGCGCGCCGGGGTCGCTGTCAGATTCGTTCTCCGAAGTGCTATCGGAAGCCATGGGTGCTAGTCTCGTTACCGACGCGGTGATCGCAAGCTCCGGCGCGCAGGCCAAGCGTTATTGGAAGATGCGGGAAGATCTGGCCGAGGCGCAAAAGGCAGCGGGCGTCGGCATAAAGCACGACGTATCAGTGCCGGTGTCGCGCATCCCTGAATTCCTCATGCGCTGCGATGCAGCGCTCGAGGCAGTCTACCCCGGCATCCGCCATTGTGCGTTCGGCCACGTCGGCGACGGTAACTTGCACTACAATCCTGTTTCGCCACCCAATTGGGAGGGCAAGTGCTTTGCCGCCGAACGCGAGTCGATCAACCGCATCGTGCATGATCTGGTGGTGTCGTTGGGTGGTTCAATCAGCGCAGAGCATGGCATCGGTCGCCTGCGCCTCGATGAGAATGAGCACTACAAGG
>JANNRP010000400.1:0-3404 GCA_031401535.1 Hyphomicrobiaceae bacterium
CGCGCTATCTGCAATCGCGGCTGCCAAGGGCAGGCGGCAGGCGGCTGTGTTTCGCATCAATCCTGATGTGGGCGCCGGCGGGCATGCAAAAATTACCACGGGATCCACAGAAAACAAATTCGGCGTCAGCTTGTCCGAAGCAGCGCGCCTCTACGACAATGCCGCCAACATGCCGGGTGTGCGCATGTTGGGTCTGGCAGTTCACATCGGAAGTCAGATCCGCGAACTGGACGACCTCGACTCAGCGTTCAAACGGATGGGCGATCTTGTCGGCCACTTGCGCCATGTTGGCCACGCCGTGGAGCGCCTGGATCTGGGTGGTGGACTAGGCATTCCCTACGCGATGGATGAAGCGGTAGGGCATGGCCCTGATTTGATCGATGCCTATTCCGCCATGGTTACGCGTGTGCTGGGCCATCTGGATGTTGAACTCGGTTTCGAACCGGGCCGTCTCATTGTCGGTAACGCGGGCGTTCTCGTGACCCGCGTACTACGACTGAACCCACGCCCACATAAGACATTCATCGTCGTGGATGCCGCCATGAACGATCTGATCCGGCCGGCCATGTACGACGCATTCCATGACATCTGGCCGATCAAGGAAGCGGCCTTGCAGGCGCCCAGAATTCCCTACGATGTCGTTGGCCCGATCTGCGAGTCGAGCGATCAGTTTGCGGCTGCCCGCGCTCTGCCGGAGACCAAGCCTGGGGATCTGTTGGCGTTCATGACGGCCGGTGCCTACGGTGCCACCATGTCGTCGACCTATAATACGAGGCTGCTGATACCCGAGGTGCTGGTCAACGGCGACCGATATGGGGTGGTGCGCCCGCGACCAACGTTTGACGACCTGCTCTCGCAGGACCGGATGCCAGACTGGTTGTGAACTTATCAATTGAGGACGGCGCGTATCGTGCGTGGCAGGGTTGTGTGCGTTAGCGTGATCGCGTATCGCATATTTTATGACAGACACCGTACTCATCGTCGATTTCGGCAGCCAGGTGACGCAGTTGATTGCGCGGCGCGTGCGCGAACAGGGCGTCCATTCTGAAATCGTACCGTTCAATAAGGCGGAGGAGGCATTTACCCGCCTTGCGCCACGGGCAGTCATTCTTTCGGGCGGGCCGAGCAGCGTCTACTGGGATGAAGCGCCACGGGCTCCGCAAGCGATCTTTTCGTCCGGTGTGCCGGTGCTTGGCATTTGCTATGGCAATCAGGCCATGGTGGTGCAGCAGGGTGGAGCGGTGGAGGGTGGTCACGCCGCAGAGTTTGGCCGTGCGGAAATCGAGGTCGTAGCCGATTGCCCACTTTTCACGGGGTTCTGGCCCAAGGGCACGCGCGATCATGTATGGATGAGCCACGGTGACAAGATCACGCGTATTCCATCCGGTTTCCGCGTCGTTGCGGTGTCGGACAATGCACCCTTTGCGGTGATCGCCAACGACAATGCCCGCCACTATGGGGTGCTGTTCCATCCCGAAGTGGTCCACTCGCCTCGTGGGGCGGCATTGCTCGCCAACTTCGTCAAGAATATCGCTGGCATCCCCAGCACCTGGACGATGCAGCAGTTTCGCGTCGCTGAGATCGAGCGTATCCGGTCGCGCGTCGGCACGGCGCGCGTTATATGCGGGCTGTCAGGTGGCGTTGATAGCGCGGTCGCGGCCAAGCTGATCCATGAAGCTGTAGGTCAGCAACTCACCTGCATCTTCGTTGATCATGGCCTTCTGCGCCTCAATGAGGCTGCCGAAGTCGTCGACCTGTTTCGCAATACATTCAATATTCCGCTCGTCCATGTTGAAGCAGCACAACAGTTTATCGGAGCGCTTGCGGGAGTGAGCGATCCGGAAGCCAAAAGAAAGATTATCGGCGGCCTGTTCATTGACGTGTTTGAGGCAGAAGCGACCAAGATTGGCGGCGCAGAATTTCTGGCGCAAGGCACGCTCTATCCCGATGTTATCGAGAGCGTCTCGTTTACCGGCGGACCGTCGGTCACGATCAAGTCGCACCATAACGTGGGGGGGCTTCCCGCCGCGATGCGGCTCAAACTCGTCGAACCACTGCGCGAGTTGTTCAAGGACGAGGTGCGCGCACTTGGTCGGGAGCTAGGACTTCCCGACCGATTTGTCGGCCGTCATCCGTTTCCGGGACCTGGCCTTGCCATTCGCATTCCCGGTGCTGTTACAGTTGAAAAACTTGATATTTTGCGAAAGGCCGACGCAATCTACCTCGATGAGATACGCAAGGCAGGCCTTTACGACACCATATGGCAGGCTTTTGCTGTCCTCCTGCCCGTGAAGACTGTCGGCGTGATGGGCGACGCCAGGACGTACGATCACGTTTGCGCTCTCCGGGCTGTCACATCGACCGATGGCATGACCGCTGATTATTTTCCCTTTGATCACGGTGTGCTTGGCCGTGTCGCAACCCGCATCATAAACGAAGTGAAGGGCATCAATCGGGTCGTCTACGACATCACGTCGAAGCCGCCGGGAACCATCGAGTGGGAATGATGCCATAGCTTTCGCGGAGCACCGCGAAAAAATGAGTTGTTGGCGCTCACTGATCCAAGTGTCACGATGTCGAAAAACGATGGCCCGATATCGGTATTGTGGATGGCCGACCGCATCGGCGCCGCGTTTGCCTATCCGGCAGGGCCTCAGGGCACCGAAGGGGGCACGCATTCAAACCCCGTCTCAAGCCACAACTTGAAAGTCGAGCAAAGCTATTTGTCGATATTCACGCGTTTGAAGTCACATATAATTTAATTGGCACAATTGCGAGAAAATACTCGCTGGTGCTGCATACCGATGTAAAATACTGAAACGTTCATTATTCGAATTATTATCATATAGTTGATATAAAATACAGATAAGTGACTACAAGAGCACGCCCAGTATTAATCGTCCGCCAACGATCTAAACGCTGTTCCGTTTCATGTAAGATGACTCATGAAATGAATCTCGCGTTGAAATCGCTGGAGATTAGAAGATATGATAATAATTGTGGATGATCGTATGGTTGTGACGGACGCTTATCAATCATCATTCGACCGTGAAGGAGTGCCGGCAACGGGATTCAATGTGCGGGAATTCAATGGATGGGTTGGTGGAGCAGCAGATGAAGACGTCTGCGCAATTAATGCATTTCTCATCGGTGAGTGCTCGGGGGTAGAAAGTGTGGCGGCTGTTATTAAGCGGCGGTCTACCGCTGCAGTCATTGCGATAAAGGATCATAAAACGCTAACGGGCACGCTCGAGATGTTTGCGGAGGGTGTTGATGATGTTGTCACTAAGCCGTGCCATGTGCGTGAGATATTGGCACGTATTGAAGCCATCTCGCGACGGATCAGGGTGGATGGAGATAATCGTCCCGACCGGTTGGATATCAAAATTTTTCGAGACGGACGG
>JANNRP010000401.1:0-14438 GCA_031401535.1 Hyphomicrobiaceae bacterium
GCGCGCCGCGCGGGTTACAAATGTGGTGAGCCGGTCAAGACCAGCTTGTCGTGTTGGCGGAAATAAGATTGACGTCATTGCCAAGTTGACACCTGCGCAATCCGGCCGATTGTTCGACTGGGCCGGAGAGGAAATTGCGCCATGACGCCAATCTTATTTCCGCCAACACGACAAGCTGGTCTTGACCGGCTCACCACATTTGTAACCCGCGCGGCGCGCGACTACGCAGCGAACCGTAGTCATAATCATGGACCCGATGACCGCAGTAACGTGTCGATGCTGTCGCCCTACGTCCGCCACCGGCGGGTCTCTGAACAAGAGATCGTGGCAGGCGTGCTGCAAATCATTTGGCAGCCGCAGCCGATCAGGTCATCCAGCGGTTGATCTGGCGTACATATGGGAAGGGTCGGCTCGAACACCACTCGCAGATGGGGGATCGCTACATCGCCGATGTCGCCGACTTGCGGCGCGTGGCGTCAGTCGATTTAAGCGCCACTACCCGTCACAATGACCATCGAACAAGGGCCGTGACTGCTGCCCGTGATTTGCTCGCTCTGGTGGCCAAGCGCACGTTCCAGGGTCACGAGATTTGCGTTCGCATCGGCATTGCGACGGCCCCGTTGCCGCCGGTACCTTGGGCAGTGCTGAACGCCAGACTTATACGCTTTATGGAGATACGGTGAATCTGGCTCGCCAGCGACATCAAGGGCGCGCCGATAAGTAACACGGTCTCCGTTACGGATGCGGGTGGTTTTGACAACGCCGCCCGCGGCGTAAGCCAGTTAGAAAAGTTGCCCGACGTGCAGGTAGCGGCGGAGCGCACGAGGCACCCCGCCGTGTCGATCACGGGTCGAAATCAGATTACTGTGGCAGCTTGAGCGAGGTCTGGCTGACGTAAGGCCTCAAGATATCGTCGGCCGATTTCTGCGCCGCAACCAGGGCTTCCTTCGGTGATTTCTTGCCCGACAGCATAGCTTGCACCTCGTCCTCGAGCGCCTTGCGCACCGGCACCGTCTTGTAGGTTGCGAACCACGACTTGGCGTAGGCCAGCTGATCTATGGCGGTCTTGGCGTCAGGATTCTTGACCATAAACTCTTGCATCTCCGGCGTGCCGTAGGCTGCGACGTTAGGCGCGAAATAGCCCGTTGCGCGTGACCACCAGCCAGATTTTTCCGGGCTCGTCATCCACTTGATGAGCGTCCATGCCGCCTTCTGCTTGGCCTCTTCCACGCCTGTCGGCACGACCAACGAGGCACCGCCGATCGGCACGGCGTTACGCACGTTCTTAGGCACGAACGCCACTTTGTAAGGGAATTTTGCATTGGTGCGAATGTGGGTCAGCGAGCCTGTCGACAGCAGCATCATCGAGGCGTTGCCCGATAAAAACGCGGTCGAAACAGCCGGCCCTTTTTGCTCCCCGTCGGGATGGACCTTGTGCTTGGTGATGAGGTCACTCCAGTAAGTCATGGCCCCCAGCATCGAGGGCGTGTCGTAGTATACCTCGCCGCCGAAATCTGGATTGTAGTACAGGCCGCCGTTCGACATCGTCAGTGCCGACACCATCCAGCCGAGGTAGTCGTAGTTGGATGGGATCATCAAGCCCCATCGGGTGACTTTTTCACCCTCACGCTTGGTCAGTTTCTTGGCGGCGGCTGCCAGTTCGTCCCAGGTCTGCGGCGGCTTGTTCGGGTCGAGGCCGACTTCCTTGAAGTGGTCGGCGTTGATGTACAGTAACGGCGTCGAGTTGTGGAACGGGACCGCATAAACCGAGTGATCGAGCACGGCATTGGCGTGCAATGCGGGGAAGAATTGGCCCATGAACTTTTCGTTCGTGGTGCCATCGGCCTTGATCAGAGCGTCGAGGTTGGTCAACTCGTTCTCGATCTTCAAGTCGACGATAAAGTTAGCCGACATGATGACGGCCGCTGGTGGCTTTCCAGCCTTCATGGCCGCCCGTGTCTTGATCAGGGTCTCATCGTAGGAGCCCGTGTAGACCGGTACGGCCTTGATCGAGGGATGCTTATCGTTGAACTCCTTGACCATGGCGGTCATGTCCTTGGCGAGTTGCCCGTCCACAGGTACGGGGAAGAACAACTCGATATCGGTCGGGGCCTGCGCGAGTGCCGGTCCGGTCAAGAGCGCGGCAGCAAGTGCCACCCCGGCAAAAGTCTTGGCTGTTAAATGCATCATGAGATTCCTCCTATTTGATGCCAGACGAAACAAAACTGTTGACGAAACGGCGTTGGAACAGGGCGAAGCCGATCAGCAGCGGCGCTGTAACAAGCAGCGTACCGGCAGCGATCACACCCCAGGCCTGAGCGCCTTCGGCGCTTCGGGTGAAGGCCGCCAACCCGACGGTCAGAGGCCTGTTTTCCGGAGAATTGATAACCATTAGTGGCCAGAGGAATTCGTTCCAGTGCGCGGTGACGGACACAATCCCGAATGCGATGAACGAGGGCACGCAGAGCGGCACGTAGATGTAGCCAATACGCTGCCACCAATTGGCGCCGTCGATCAGAGCAGCGTCGTCAAGCTCCTTCGGGATTGCCTGGAACGCCTGACGCATCAGAAAGGTGCCAAAGGCGGATGCGAAGTAGGGCGCCATTACACCGGGCAGCGTGTCGTACAGCCCGAGCTTGGCGATCGTCGTCAGGTTCGGCACGATGAGGACGACTGGCGCCAGCATCAGTTGCAGGAGAAACAGGAAGAACAGGGTCCGCTTGCCCGGAAAGTCCATGCGAGCGAAAGCGTAACCAGCGAGCGTGATGGTCACGAATTGTACGGCCAGGATTCCGAATGCGATGATCGCCGTATTGAGATAGTATCGGGGGAAGTCACCAAGGCCCCAGGCCTCGATGAAATTGTCGATCGATGGGACAGTGGTGAGGACCAGCCCGGCCATGCCGACCGCACTTGAATTGAGCGGGCGAAGGGCAGCGACTACCATCCATATAAATGGGATCAACCACAGCATGGCCGCGAGCACGACGAGGATATAGCCAATCTTCGGTGTGATCTCGCCCCGCGTCGCCAGTTCCGCGCGCGGCGCATGCTGACGGATATGACTGGCAGCACTCATGTGTCGGTACCTCCGAACGCGCGTTCGAGGGTGCCCAACGACGAGGCCGTAATCAGCAGCAGGGCGGCTAGCGATATCATGGTCGCGGCTGACGCGCGCCCGATGTCATAACTCTCGACGGCCTGCTGGTAGATGTAGAACAGCAGCAAGTTGGTCGAATCTGAGGGGCCACCCTTGGTCAGAATGAAAACGTGGTCGACCTGGGTAAAAATGTTCAGAAGTCCGATCACCGAAACGAACGCAATCGTCGGCTTGAGGTAGGGCAGCGTGACATAGCGCAGCCGCTGCCAGGGCGAGGCGCCCTCAAGGTAGGCAGCTTCGTAGGCGTCAGCCGGAACCGATTGGAGGCCTGCCAAGAAGAACAGCATGTAATAGCCGGCATTCTTCCAGATCGTCAGTCCAATGAGCGACCAAAGCGCGATGTCGGGATCACCGAGCCAATTGGGGTTCTTTGTGAAGAAGCGCCCGAGGTGGTAGTCGATCAGCCCGACGTTGGGCAGGAAGATGAACAGAAACAATGAAGCCGCGGCTACCAGCGGGATCAGCACCGGCAGAAAGAAGGCTGCGCGCAGCAAGGCATTGAGTCGCGTCGACCGCGCCAGCGCCATGGCGACAACAAGTGCCAGCACAAGGCTCGGTATCAACGTGCCCACGGCATAGATCAGGTTGTTGACCAGTGCCTTGGCGAACGCCTTGTCGGCGAAGATCGCATGGTAGTTTTCCAAGCCAGCAAATGAGTAGGGCGCGCCTGGCTTGGACTTGAGATGGAAACTATCTGAGACCACCTGCAGTACCGGGTAGTAGGTGAACACGGCGAGCAGGATCAGCGACGGCAGTAGCAGGCCATAGGCACCAAGCCCCTTGAAGCTCGCGGCCCACAACTTCGGCCGCGCGGAACTGGCTTTGGCCGCGACATCGAACGACCGATCAGTTGTGATATCGGCCATGATCAGCAGCACGCTCCCAATTGAACACTGGAGGGTGGTGCCATGGATGCGTAACAGCCGCGTGACAGGGGACAGGCGATAAAATAATATCCACAAGTCACGGAAGTGGCAGTGTCAGTGCTTCGGTCGCAGGCTTTCCGTCAAATCGGCCCCGACGATCAGCGTGTTGTGCTGCACACGCATATCGTTGCCGCGCCAGATGAAACTGTTGCCCATCCATGCCGCGATCCACAATATCGGAAGCGCCAGATCGCGGCAGAGCCAGGCGAGCGGCGACCAAATACTCATGTGCCATCCGGCCAGCCGTGCGAGTATCGCTTCACTACCGTACCAGAGAAAGGCGATCAACAAGGTCCACTCCAGGGCCAAGTCCATCGCGTCGAGAGCAATTGCGCTTGCAGCGAACGGCAGCACGCTGCCGGTCAGAAGTTCAGGGATAAAATACTGCGGAAACGTCACGCGACGCAGGCGGGCCCAACGCAATTGGCGATCCCAGATCTGGCGGGCAGTTCTAAATCCCAATGGCTGAAAAAACGGTTGATCTACAAGGTGCACTTGAAGACCTTGCGCACGCACTATTTTCGTCGCGGCAGCGTCTTCGGCAATCTCAACCCCGAGCGCCCGAATGCCACCGACGGCATCCAACGTTGCTCGCCGCCATAGCATGGTTTTACCTTGTGCAAAGCCTAGTCCAATACTGTCGGCGGTATATTGCCAGCGCGCTTGATACGTATTCAGGAAGGCGCATTCCATCTCCGCCCAAAATCCCACTGGCATGCAGCCGACGGGCGGCGAGCACAGAACGCCGGTGGCAGGCCGCCACGCAGAGAAAAGCCGTTGCAGATAATCATCTGGCATCAGCACGTTACTATCAGCAAGCACCACCCATTCGTGGCTGGCCGCGTGCCAACCCTTAATGAGATTGTTGAGCTTCGGATTGGCGGTGCTGCGATCATCGCCGATCAACAGCCGGGCGCGCACGTGGGGATGCTCCGCAATTAGCCGATTGATCAATTCGACCACTGGGTCGGTGGCATCAGCGCAGCAAAAGATCAGCTCGTAGTCGGGATAGCGCAGTGCAAAGCCCGAACCGAGTGTCAAAGCGTCATGCTGATCGATCCCGCGAACCGGGCGCAAAATGGTAACCGATGGCGAACCAGTCGGTCGTATCGACGTTCGGCTGCGATGGCTCCGACACCGGGCAGTCGCAACGATGACGGACAACAGGTGGAGTAACAGCGCAACAATGCAAAAGGCGGTTGCGAGTGCTTGAACCAAGGTCATTTTTCATCCTTGATTGTCTCGATTGTCATGATGTCGTCATCGTCGATTCAGGTGACACAATGATGACGTTCAACCGGTGTGGTTGCGTCGGTGGCTGCTTGCGTGGCGCAGGATGGATGCGTCGAGTTGCCGGTCAGAACGTCCCCAACACATACTCCCGATCGCTGGCGCCGTCTTTCGAGAACGGGAATCGTGGGCTCTGATCCATGTAGTCGTGCGCATGCACGATCACCGTGTGGCCCGTGACTAATACGACACCATAGGCCGGGGGTTCTTGGCTCGCCAGGTGTGGCGATGACGGGTTGAGGTCAAACCACACCTGATGGTTGGTACCACGCAGCGTCGAGAACGGCACGCCCATCCAGCTGCCCGAGATCGGCCGATGCACGTGGCCATGGAACAGATGCCGGATGCGCCCGAGATACGGCTTGATGATGTCAGAGAACTGCTCCCGCTCAACCAACGCAATCTGGTCCATGGCGTCAATTCCGACGTTGAACGGTGGGTGGTGCATGAACAGAAAGATTGGCTTCTCCTGCGGCGTTTCAGCCAACGTCTGCTGCAGCCAACTGAGCCGCCGATCGCACATGTGACCTGCATGCGTGTCGTGCTCGAGGGTATCGAGGAAGATCAGACGGCCCCGGCTGGCGTCGCGGAAGCCTTGCACGAAGCCGTTATTGTCCCGGGGCGCTGATTTCAGGGCCGCCAAGCATTCGTGACGAAGATCGTGATTACCAACAAGGGTGACGTAGGGAACTTTAAGCACTGCCATGCAGTCCGCGAAGCTCGCGTAGGCCTGCGGCTCGCCCCAGTGCGTAATGTCGCCAGTGACGATGACCAGTTCGGCATCGCGATGGTGTGCGTTGATGTCGGTGACGGCAGCAGAAAGGCGAGCATGTGGGTCGAGCCCGTAGAGGGTCAGTCCGGGCGCTACGAAATGAGTGTCGGTAATGTGGATGAGTTTCATCGCTGTTGACCCGCCGGCTACTTCGCAATCTGATCGGCACTTGAGCTATTGCCCGCTTGTGAAACTGGCATGACAATCTTGGTTGTGCCGAGTTCCATCCGGCCAGACTGACTCAACTGCTAACCGCTTGAATGCTCATCCCGGTCGAAGTGGCCCAAGAGCCAGAATGCCCTCTTTCGATACTCGTTCATAAGGAAAGTCCGTTCTGCAAGTTCGTTTGGTGTGAGCCCATTGAGGCTCGTGAGTGGCCGTTGGCCGTTACAATCGATCCTGCAGTCTTCGATGATCCGCCGCGCCTGTGCCAAGCGTCCGAACAGCGTCTCGTTCAGCAATTCATCGCGGAGCAAGCCGAGATCGAACGGCTCAGCCCCCTGCGGACAAACTTTGGGGTAGTGCGGCTTGATCGGCCCTTCGAGCATGCCCCACGGCACAACGGCCGACATCTCGCTTAGGAACATATCGCGCTGCATGCGCTTCTTCTTCGCCGCGAAGTCGAGCGACGAAAAACTCGGCTGGTCCATCGGCTGCCCCTCGAATCAGTGACACTAATGTGCCATGATTAAGGACGTGTTCTGAGGATCCTTAACTCATGCCGTTCGTCGCGCAAGCAGCAGTGAGCCGCCTAGTCCACACAAAACTACGCCTGATGCCCGACGCATTTTGACGATCAGGGACGGTCGCTCGACGAGACTATCCCTAGCTTTAGAGGCCCAGTAGGTTACGACCACGTCGACAGCCGTATTGAGAACGACCGATACGAGTCCAAGGACGATGAACTGTTGGGCGACATTCGCAGACGGGTCGACGAACTGAGGGATGAAGGCAAGGAAGAATGCGGCTGTCTTCGGGTTCAGCGCCTCGACGAGAATGCCTTCCCGAAATGCCTTCCACGCTCCCGTCGTTTCTGCGCCGATTTGCTCGATGACGTGCGCTTCGCGCCATGCCTTCGCTCCGAGCCAGATGAGATAGAGAGCACCGGCAACTTTCAGCACCGTAAAGGCCTCGGCACTGGCCATGACAATTGCTGAAATTCCAATCGCGCCCGCCAAGACATGGACAAGGCCACCGACGCCAGTGCCGAAGCTTGATGCCAACCCTTCCGTCCGGCCACCTGCAAGCGTCCGCGCGGCGACATAGAAGATGCCCGGCCCCGGCGTGACCGCCACCAGCAGTGCCGCCGCCGTAAAGAGCAGAAGGCTTGTAACGTCTGACATCGCACACTCTCTGTTCTAACTTCGACCCCAGCGATCGCGACACCACTAAGCACAGGTCAACATAGACCCTAACCACCGACGAACACTGGGGCAAATCCGGCTGGCTGTACTTCCATCGGTGGTGTGCCCCCAATAGGACCGCGGGGCAGCGATACCGGATGATGGCAGGCCGATAGTAGCTTGAATTGCGACGCCTTGCTCAGGCAGCAGCGCCGGAACCTTGTATCCCACCTTGAAGAAGCTGCCGTTGCGAAAGGCCGGGAGCTTGTGTCCCGACTATGGCGGAGCGGCGGATTGTCAACGCCGCGTCCACAATGGTGCCGCCGCGCAGCAACTGGCCCCTCATCGCGAAACGCTCGGCAACCCATTCGAAGATTGCCTTCGTCAGATCTTGACGTTCGAGCAAGTGACGGAAATTGAGCATCGTCGTCTCGTCGGGAATCGCGTCGCGACCGAGTTCCAAACCGGCAAACGCACGCTTTTTCTTGGACGCAAAATCAAGCGACCCGACGCTAATTTGGTCCATGGCGCTCCACCTCGAATCAATCGCCACAGTGTGCGATGATCGCCGAGTTGCTCAGAGGGTCATTTGGTAAAATGAGGCGCACAAACATGAAAATCGCAAAGATCGATGTCTTCAACTTCGACCTGACCTACGTACACGGCGTGTACAAGATGTCCGGCGGGCGCGACATCACATCGCTGCCGTCGACGCTCGTCCGGGTGACCAATGACGATGGTCTTGAAGGATGGGGGGAGGTTTGCCCGCTTGGCTCAACCTATCTGCCAGCGCACGCCGGCGGCGCACGCGCAGCCCTTCAACTGCTTGCACCAGCACTGATTGGAGTTGACCCGACGAACCTCGCCGCCGTCAATGATGCGATGGACTCGGTGTTGATGGGATACAACTACGCCAAGAGCCCCATTGACGTGGCGTGCTGGGACCTGACCGGCAAGGTCTGGGGCGCGAGCGTTGCGGAGATGCTAGGCGGTGTTCGTCAGGCAAAGTTCCCGCTTTACTTCGCGGTACCGCTCGGCTCACCCGAGGCGATGACCGACTATGTTCTTGCTCGCCGGGCAGAAGGAATTCATCGGTTCCAGCTGAAGATTGGTGGCGATCCCACCTTGGACGCTATTCGCGCCAAGCACATCATCGATAACACCGGCCCTGAGGATATCATTGTTGGCGACGCCAACTGCGGCTGGCGCGTCAACGAGGCCATCATCGCCGCTCGCGCCATGGAAAACCTCCCCCGCTTCTACTTCGAACAACCATGCCCCACGATGGAGGAGTGTATCGAGGTGCGAAAACATACGGCATTGCCGATGGTCTACGACGAAATCGTCAGCGACGTGGCAACGCTCATTCGCGCCGTTCGCGAAGGCGGGGCGGGTGCATTCAACCTCAAGGTCTCCAAGGTGGGCGGCCTGACCAAAGCCAAGTTGATGCGCGACCTAGGTCAGGAACTCGGTCTGCAAATCACCGTCGAGGATACCTGGGGCGGAGATATCGTATCGGCGACTTCAGCGCATATCGCCGCTTCAACCAAGGAACGCTCGCTATTGAGCGTGTCATTCATGAACGATTGGACTAACGAGCATGTGGCCGACTACCAGCCGCGCAGCAAGAACGGTTTCGGCCAAGCGCCGACCGGGCATGGCCTTGGGATCGACGTCGATGCCTCGTTGCTCGGCAAACCGTTGCTGAGTGTCGGCACCTGATATTGGTGCCCTACTCCCAGCGCAGCTCGAACGGCGTCAGTTGCAGCATTGTCGGTTTGGGGGCGGGTGCGACGGTCAGGTTCTGCAAGCTGTAGTGGACGTCGGCAACGACGCCGCGCAGGCCTGCGTTCGGATCCGAACGATAGTTCATGCGCTTGTTTTCAAACTTCAACTTGCCGTCGATCCAGACACGCAAGGTGCCGTTGGCCTCGCCCGGCGTATTGAGGGCGACCTCCTGCTCGAGGCGCATCCACTTGCCGCGCGGCAGCTTCAGCCAGTCCGGATCGATGATCAGACTATTGCCCTGCGGCGCGTCGGATGTGATCGCGCGAACCTCGATCTGGCCAGCGTCGCGCCAGCGATAGCGGGCGGCAAACGACGATTTGGCCGGCAGTCCCGGCGCATCCGTAGTGGTGCCGCCGAACAGTCCGGGCAACCCGCCGCCAGTGCCGAAATCAAAGGTCTCGGGTAGCCAGACGCTGTATGTCAGGCAGGCCGATCGCGCGCCGGACAATTTCGCTGGTGACCAGGTAAAGCCCATCCCGCTTTTCGCCGGATTTTCATCATCGGGCTTTGTTTTGACCACCGGCAACCGAACCTGCAGCGCGACCGGTGATGGCCCGCCAGCGACATCGACGATGCGGGCGTTCTCCAGCAAGCCCCAGTCGCGTCCGGCGAGCCGCGACTGCAACTCGACGACCTGGATCGCCGCTCCCGATTTCTGCTGCAGCCCGAACAGCGTGCCGTTGCCGAAGCGCTCGCTGCATTGGGGCACCTCGTCCTTCACCAAGGCGCTATGCAGGCCAACGCCCACAATCAGCATCGCGACGCCGGCGACGCCCGCGTTGACGAGATACTTTTTCGGGATGCCTTTCGGCGCCTGCTTGACGATGCCCCGGTTGGCGGTGGGCACCTTGGCCCTCATGCTCTGCAACGCCATGTGCCGGTCTCCTCGTAGGCGGTCGTCATGCGCGGAACGCGCGATTGATGTTGCGGATCAGTGGGTCGAGAAACTGGTCGAGCAGGGTGCGCTCGCCCGTCAGCAAAAGAATCTCGGCGCGTTGCCCCGGATGCAGCGTGAACCGCTTGGCAATCTCGGAGCGGGTCTCGGCCAGTTCGATGCGGGCGACGAAGTAGACGACGCCTGAGCGCTTGTCCTCGACGCTGTCAGGCGATACCCAGGCGAGTTGCGCGCGCAGCGGTCGACCGTCGCGCCAGTTCAGCCCTGTCAGCCAGACCTTGGCGTGCATGCCGTGCTTCACGTTCTCGATCTGGGCTGGCGGCAGGCGTCCCTCGATGACGAGACGCTCGTTCTGCGGCACGATCTCCATTACCGTGGCACCCGCCTGGACAATGGCGCCCGTACCATGCACCGCGGATGACAACACGCGGCCAGCGACCGGCGCACGAATTTCGGAACGCACGAGTTCCTGTTCGGCGATCGCAATGCGCGCGGTCAGGCCGGCTGTCTCCTTCTCGACCTCGGCGACCTGCCGTTCGAGGTTCAATACCTTCGAGCGGGCCGCCAGCTTGCGGTCGAGGAGGTCTGCCATCGTCGCCGCTTCCTGGCGGATCAGGTTGAGCTGGCGCTTAGCCGCATCGGCTTGCGCACGCAGCGCCGTGATCTGCTCATCTAACGCGCCGGTATCCAAGGTGACGAGAATCTGGCCTATCACAACGTCCTGACCCTCGGTAACATGAACCTTGCCGACGGCACCGCCCTTTTGGTGCTGCACCGTCTGCACCTTACTCTCGACGATGATGGTGCCGCCCAGCGGTACACCCTTGTCGATCGGCGCGATCGCTGCACCGCCTAGGCCGCCGCCGAAGAATGCGATGATTACCAAGATGCCGCCCAGTAACGGCCCGCGAATGTCGAGACGCGGCGCGGAAGTCTTGGACCGTGCGCGCGATGTACCGGGAATGGGACGGACTGGCCTGCTCAATGCGCTCATGGTCAATGCACCCGTACTTCTTGTGGCGTCGGCGCAGCTGTCGTGCTGCCCCCCATCTCGCTCACCGCACCACGGCCGCTGGCTGCAAACTGGCGCACGATATCCCGGGCGGGGCCAAGCGCCTGCGTCGCGCCACCATTCAATACGATGATCTGATCCATCAATTCCAAAAGACGCGGATCTTGGGTTGCGATCACAATCCCGATGCGGTCGCGCTTGAGGGCTTCGAGCATCCGCATCAGGCGGCGCAGGCTTTGGCCATCAAGACCAATTTCCGGCTCGTCGAGCACGATCAAACGCGGATTGCCGTGCACCGCCCGCGCCAGCGCCACGGCCCGGCGCTCACGCAGCGCCAAGCCTGCACCGTGTGGCCCGACCGGCGTATCGTACCCCGCCTGCAGCACCGTCAGCGTTTCGTGCACACCGGCCCGCATCGCCGATTTGGCTGCCGCCATCAGGCTCTCATCGCGGAACCGGGTGATATTCTGATAGACGGTGCCGTCGATCAGCACAGGCTCATCCGGCATGTAGCCGACTGGGGGATTGCCGTCGCAACGCTGCCACCGCACGATTGGCAGGCCGTCCAAGTCCGCCGAGCCAGCGACCGGCTGCACTGCGCCAGCGATCACGGCCGCCAATGTCGATTTACCGGCACCATTCGGACCAACGATGCCGAGGCACTCTCCGGGCGAGAGCTCAAGGGAAATACCCCGCAGTGAGGGTGTCTTGCGCGATGGGTAGTACACCGTCACATCGACGAGCCGGAAATGCCCCTCGGGCTCGGCATCGCCCGCGCCGACGCGCGGCACGACGGCATCGGCCGGCAACCGCTTCAAACGGCGGTAGGCTTGGATTGCGCTGATGATGCTGCGCAAGGAGGTAACGAGCCCTTCCAGCGGGCCGACGACACGCGCCAAAAGAATGGCTGACGCGACGAGCGCGCCCGGCGCCAGATCATTGCGGATGATCAGTAGCGCGCCCAAACCATACAATGCCGTCTGTGCGGTGATGCGCACGGTTCTGGCCGCTGCCTTCATCAGGCTGGTACGCTTGCCAAGCGTATAGCTCGCCGCCACATGGCTGCGGTTGAAGCGTTCCCAGTGTGCCGACGCGCCCGGCGACAGCCCCAGCGCACCAGCGACGCCTGCATGGCCAGATATGGTCGACATCCACTGGTCGGCTGTTTCCTGCGCTCGGACACTTTCAGCCTGTGCCCCACCTGTCACGGCGCCCTGGATCAGCGCCAGCAGCAACAACGTCAACGCCGCTGCGAGACCGACAAGACCGAGCCAGGGATGCAGCAGCGTTAACACCAGGAGGAACGCCGGCACCCAAGGGATATCGAGGACACTGGCCATCACAGGGCTGGTCAGTAGCGCGCGCACCTGACGGACGGCGGTCGCATTGGCGCGCAACTCACTGGGCGGGCTGTCGCTCTTCAGGCCGTTCTCGAGGATGTGCTGGCCGAGCACATGATCGAGCCACAGGCCGGTGCGCAATACGATACGATCACGGCACAACTCAACCAGCGCGAGTGTGACGATGGCGACGCCGACCATCATTGTTAAAACGATCAGGGTCTCGACCGACCCTGCCGGTACAACGATATCGAACAATTGCAGGGTATAGAGCGGCGTTGCCAGCATCAGGACGTTGATGCAGGCCGAAAACAGCAGCGCAACCACGGTTGCGCGGCGAGCCTGCTTCAACAGTCGCCTCGATGTACGCATGCGGTAGGAGCCTGACGCGAGACTTGCAGCGCATGCCACCGGGCACGCACGTTTACGATCTCGCAACCCTAATCGAAAGGTCTAAACAATCAGCGAACCCGAATGAACGAGGTCATCAACAGTGAGCCCGTGGGCACCGTCGAGCACCACCGCATCGACGAAACCAACGCCGCCGCCCATATCGATCGAGACCAAAGTGCCAGCGACCGTGTCGGTCAATCGCACGGCTGCCTGCGCTGACGGGTGTGTGCCGGAGAAGGCATTGGAGAAATCCAGGCGATCGCCAGCGCCGAAGTCGGTAATCCGGTCAAATCCAGCCAGTGAGCCGTCGGCATTGATGATGTCGGTGCGGGCCCAGGCAAATGTGTCGTTACCGGCTGCCCCGATGCCCTTCAATTCGCCACCGGTCATAATGTCGTTACCGCGGCCGCCAGAAATGACGTCGTTGCCACCATCGCCGTAGACGCGATCGTTGCCGTCACCACCTGAAATCAAATCATTGTCGCCACCGCCAAAAAAGCCGTCGTTGCCAAGGCCGCCATCGAGCCTATCGACACCGTTGCCGCCGTTGAGCATGTCATCGCCGATGCCGCCGCTGAGAGCGTCGCTGCCATCTTCGCCATAAAGTTTGTCGTTGCCGTCACCGCCGAGCAGTTGGTCAGTGCCCGTGCCACCATGCAACTCGTCGTTGCCTATACCCCCGTCGAGCGTATCGTTACCAATCCCGCCGTCCAGGAAGTCTGCGCCATCGTTGCCGTTCAGCACATCGCTGCCCGACCCACCGGCAAGCCTGTCTGCGCCGCCGCCGCCTAGCAGCAGATCATCTCCTGCTTCGCCGTCCAATAAATCGTCGCCGAGCCCGCCGTCCAAGCGATCATTGCCATCGCCGCCCAGGATCTTGTCGTTGCCGTCGCCGCCAGCCAATCGGTCAATGCCTGTGCCACCATCGATAGCGTCGTTGCCTATGCCGCCATCAATAGTGTCTTCGCCGGCGTCTCCCAGCAGCACGTCATCATCGGTGCCACCGCTGATGATGTCATTGCCGTCACCGCCGCGGATCAAATCGCGACCCGCATCACCGGCTAATGTGTCGGTGCCGGTGCCGCCTTCGAGGACGTCGTCGCCGTCACCGCCTGACAGAAAATCGTTGCCAGTACCGCCGAGCAGCGTATCGTTACCGTCACCGCCATGGAGGGCGTCGTTGCCACTGCCGCCGTCGATGCGGTCGTTACCGCCGTCGCCCCAGATCTGGTCGTTGCCGGTTCCGCCTTCAATGGCATCGTCGCCGCCACCACCATAAATGGTATCGTTGCCACCGCCGCCTTGAATCACGTCGTTGCCAGCCTCACCGACGAGGACATCGTCAACCGATCCCCCGGTAATGACGTCGTTGCCGGGGCCCGAGTAGATGATGCCGCCGCCTGCTTCGGCGAAAATCGTGTCATCGCCGATGGTGCCGTAGATCAACCGACGCTGCGTCATGCTACCAACTCCATGCGGGATTGCACCGCGGAATTCGCCACCTTCCGAACTGCGCACG
>JANNRP010000402.1:0-15639 GCA_031401535.1 Hyphomicrobiaceae bacterium
CCCAAGGGCGATCAGGGGCCGTCGAGCAAGGCCTACGACCAAGCAAATATCGATATGCACAAGGGCATGGATATTCGCTTTTCAGGTGATGCCGATGTCGACTTCGTTCGTGGCATGGTGCCTCATCATCAGGGCGCGGTCGACATGGCCAAGATCGTCTTGAAGTATGGAAGGGACCCGGAACTGAAGAAACTCGCCGAAGAGATTGTAAATGCCCAGGAGACTGAAATCGCCTTCATGAAAGATTGGCTTGCCAGGAAGGGCAAGTAGCTCGCATCAGACTTTGGCCGCGGCGCAGATGTAGTTGACGTCGGTGTCGCGGCCAACGGTCCAGCGGTCATTCAAAGGATCGTAGACGAGCCCTTCGAAAACTGGCGCATCGAGGCCAGCAGAGGTGACGTAACGGGTCATCTCCGGCAGCGTCACGAACCGCTCCCACTGATGCGTCCCGGCTGGCAGCCATCGCAAAATGTATTCCGCGCCGACAATGGCTAGTGCATAGGCTTTGAGCGTCCGGTTGATTGTTGACATGATGAGCAGACCACCGGGCCCAACTAGATTAGCGCAGACGCTGACGAACGCCGCCGGATCGGGAACGTGCTCGATCACTTCGAGGCACACCACGCAGTCGAAGTTCAGCGCCTGTGCGACCAGGTCTTCGGCGCGGACCGCCCGATAGTTGATGTCGAGCCCCATTTCAGTGGCATGGCCGCGTGCCGCACCGATATTGTCCTCGGCTGGCTCGATGCCCGTGACGCGTGCGCCCAGACGTGTCAGTGGCTCGGATATCAGGCCGCCACCACAGCCGATATCCAGCATGGTGAGTCCAGCAAACGGCTTCAATCCGCGTTCACCGAGGGCAAAATGACGAGCTACCGCCGTTCGTATGAAGCCTAATCTGGCCGGACCGATTTGATGCAGCGGGCGAAACTTTCCGGTCGGGTTCCACCAATCGGCCGCTTGTCGTGCAAAGCGAGCGACTTCTGCCTCATCGAGCGTTGGGCTAGCGGCTGCGATGCGACCGCCTTCCCGGTGTGCGCCTTGATTGTCGCGTGCGGGTATCGACGCCATGGTCGTCCAATCTTTGAAAACGCCCGATCTGCGGAAACCGATCGTGATAGCCTTATCGGCGTCGCCGTGTTGCGAGACTAGCATGTTCTCGTTATGAGTACCGGCAGATCAAGGAAAATAAGGTGATCGTTAGCAGGTGCGGCAATAGGCAGCCCTGTTGCACGCCGCAAAACGGTTGTGGTGTTTTACGATAGGCTTTTTGCGTAGATTTCATACAAGTGACGAGGCGGCAGATAGGCCAATGGCTGTTGTGGTGATGAAATTCGGCGGAACCTCCGTCGCAAACGTCGAGCGTATTCGCAACGTGGCCAATCACGTCAAGCGGGAGGTCGACGCGGGAAATCAGGTGGCCGTCGTAGTGTCAGCGATGACCGGTGTCACCAATCAGCTCGTTGCTTGGGTACGCGAAGCATCCATTCTGCATGATGCGCGCGAATATGATGCCGTCGTAGCGTCTGGCGAAATGGTAACGGCGGGCCTGCTCGCCATTGTGCTGCAATCGATCGGGATTCAAGCGCGATCCTGGCAGGGTTGGCAGGTGCCGGTAATTACCGACAAGGCGCATGGAGCCGCCCGTATCCTCGATATCGACGGCACCGAGCTGCGTAAGCGCCTGGCTGGCGGTGAAGTGGCCGTGGTTGCAGGTTTTCAGGGCATCGAGCCCGAGCGAAACCGCATCGCGACACTGGGCCGTGGCGGCTCGGATACGAGTGCGGTCGCGCTCGCCATCGCACTCAAGGCCGACGTCTGTGACATCTATACTGATGTTGACGGCGTTTATACAACTGACCCGCGCATTGTGCCCAAGGCGAAACGATTGCCGCGCGTCTCCTATGAGGAGATGCTGGAGATGGCGTCGCTGGGCTCCAAAGTGCTGCAGACGCGCTCGGTGGAACTTGCCATGGTCTACCGGATGCGATTGCGCGTGCTATCGAGTTTTGTGGCGCCGGACGCGCTACCGGCTGTAAAGTCGAGTAGCAATTGGGAAAATGTGGGCACGATCGTTTGCGATGAGGAAGAGATCTTGGAACAGCAGGTCGTAAGTGGGATCGCGGCGTCGAAGGATGAGGCGAAGGTCACAATCCTCAAGGTTGCTGACAAGCCGGGCATTGCGGCACGCATTTTCGGGCCGCTGGCGGACGCTAACGTCAATGTCGACATGATTGTGCAAAACTTGTCGGCGGACGGCCGCCATACCGACATGACGTTTACGGTTCAAGCATCTGAGCTGCCGCGCGCGCTGGAAGTACTAAAGGGGGCGTCCAAGGACATCGGCTATTTCGATGTTAAAAGCTCGGCTGACGTGGTCAAGGTGTCGGTGATCGGCGTCGGCATGCGCAGTCACGCGGGCGTCGCTGCACAAATGTTCAAGGCGCTGGCAGAGAAGGGCATCAACATCCTTGCTATCACGACATCGGAGATCAAGATCAGCGTGTTGATCGACGCGGCCTACGCGGAACTCGCGATGCGAACGCTGCATACGCTCTACGGGCTAGATAAGGACTAACGGGCTCACCAGCAAACGGCATCGAACCATGCAGACGCGCCGCGGGGACGACTCGCGCTCACCGTCAACCGAGCCGGCGCTCCGTGTCATGACGCGGCGTTTGCGCGAAATCATGGCCGAGCCAGGTGATGGGCAGGCGCGCCTCAACAGCATCGTGCGGCAGATCTCTGGCCTAATGGTATCCGAGGTTTGCTCGATCTATCTAAAGCGTCAGGATGGGTCGCTTGAGCTGTTTGCGACCGAAGGCCTAAATTCGAGCGCGGTGCACACAACCCGCATGAAACGTGGCGAAGGCCTTGTCGGGCGGTGCGCTGAATTGGCGATCCCGATCAACGAGCCGGATGCCCAGAACCACCCGGCCTTCTCTTACCGCCCTGAAACCGGCGAGGATATCTACCACTCGCTCTTGGCCGTGCCGATTGTGCGTGGTGGTACGGTCTATGGTGTGCTCGTCGTCCAGAACCGCACGTTGCGTGTCTATTCCGAGGAAGATGTCGAAGTACTGCAGACGACGGCGATGGTGATCGTCGAACAGCTTGTGGCGGGCGCGGTGTCGGGGGCTGGTGCTGCACTCGATGTCGGTCGCTCGCAGACCAGTGCGATAAAGGGTGAACCCATGTCCGAGGGCATCGCACTCGGACACATCGTGCTGCACGAACCGCGCGTGGTAGTAACAAAACTGCTGGCTGATGACCCCGTCCTGGAGCTGCAACGGCTGGAGACGGCGGTCATCAAGCTGCGCACGGGTCTGGATGATCTGCTGGGGCAGGAGAGCCTCGCCAAGGCCGGCGCCCATCGCGATGTGCTTGAAGCGTACCGGATGTTTGCCAACGACAAGGGTTGGCTGCGGCGGTTGCGCGAGTCGGTCAAGGAGGGACTGACGGCAGAGGCTGGGGTCGAGCGTGTGCAGAATACGACGCGCACGCGCATGTTGCGGCAGAATGATCCGTACTGGCGGGAGCGGCTGCGCGATCTCGACGACTTGTCTGATCGTCTCATGCGTATTCTTGCAGGTCGCGAAAATGCTGCGCGCGAGCAACTTGAGTTGCCAATCGATACTATATTGGTTGCTCGCAACATGGGACCGGCCGAGTTGCTTGACTACGACCGCTCACGTTTGCGCGGCCTCGTCATTGAGGAGGGCAGCGGGCAGAGTCACGTTGCTATCGTTGCTAAAGCTTTGGGTTTGGCGGCGGTCGGCAATGCTCGCGGGCTGATCGAACGCGTCTCCACCGGGGATGCCGCCATAGTGGACGCGGAAACTGGCGAGATTCATTTGCGGCCCGCGGCTGAAGTCATCACGGCCTACGCAGACAAGGCACGCTTCCGTGCCCGACGGCAATTACAGTATCGCGCGGTGCGTGATCAGCCGCCCATCACCAAGGACGGCGCGCGCATTGATCTGCGCATCAATGCTGGTCTGCAAGTCGATATGCCCTATTTGGTGGAGTCGGGAGCAGATGGCATCGGATTGTTTCGCACTGAATTGCAGTTCATGATTTCTGACACGTTCCCGCGGTTAGAACGGCAGACGCTTGCCTATCGCCAGATTCTGGAGGAGGCAGGCGACAAGCCAGTTGTGTTCCGCGCACTCGATATTGGCGGTGACAAAACGCTGCCGTATCTGCGCCAGCCGAAAGAGGAAAATCCCGCCATCGGCTGGCGCGCCATTCGCATGTCGCTCGACCGGCCCGCCCTATTCCGCACTCAGGTTCGCGCTTTGCTGCGGGCTGCAGGTGGTCGCTCGCTCAACCTGATGGTGCCGATGATCTCATCGGTGGCTGAAATTGATGCGGCGCGACGGCTGATCGCGCGGGAGCAGGCGCTGATGGTTGAGCGCGGCGGATGGCCAGTGCCACGCGAAGTTAGAATCGGCGCGATGATCGAAGTACCGAGTATACTGTTTGAACTCGATGCCTTGATGCCACGGGTCGATTTTGTCTCGGTCGGCAGCAACGATCTGATGCAGTTCCTGTTTGCGGCTGATCGTGGCAATGCCCGTGTGGCCGGGCGCTATGATCCGTTGTCGGTGCCAGCGCTTGTGGCACTGCGCACAATCGTCGACGCAGGTGTCCGACACCAAACATCGGTAACACTATGTGGTGAGCTTGCTGGTCAGACATTGTCGGCGATGGCACTCCTTGGCATCGGCTATCGCTCGATCTCGATGTCGCCGGCGTCGGTTGGTCCGGTCAAAGCGATGATCCGGTCGCTCGATGCCGCCCGCCTTGCCGAGAGGATGGACGAATGGTTGCGTGCACGCACCGGTAGCCTAAGGGCTGAGTTGCAGCGGTTTGCCGAAGGCGACAGCATCGAGCTTTAGCAGGTTCGTTGCTGGTTTGCCCTTCGTGCCGCCCCGATGCTACATCTGTTTGGAATTCACTCGCCATGTCGACCGTGCCTGCTGAAAAACTCGATCGCCTCGTGCAACGCTGGCAGGCCGTGCAGGCGCAGTTATCTAGTGGCTTGGCCCAGGCGGCGTTCGTCAAATTGTCGAAGGAGTTCGCCGAGTTGGGGCCGGTTGTGGCCGCCATTCAAGCATTGCGCAATGCGGAAACCGAAGCGGCAGATCTTGCTGGCATGATAGTCGACAAGTCCGCAGATGCCGATATGGCGGCACTGGCACGCGAGGAGTTCGAGGCGATCAAGCCACGGATCGCCGATCTCGGACATCAACTGACACTGATGCTCTTGCCGAAGGATGCGGCCGATGAAAAAAGCGCGATCCTGGAAGTCCGGGCTGGCACTGGCGGTGACGAGGCAGCGTTATTTGCTGCAGACCTGTTCCGCATGTATTGCCGCTATGCCGACATGAAAGGCTGGAAAGTCGAGATCATCTCGATTTCGCAAAGTGATCTTGGGGGATACAAAGAAGTAGTTGCGTCTATCACAGGTAAAGGTGTGTTTGCGCGGCTGAAGTACGAATCGGGTGTGCACCGAGTGCAGCGCGTGCCCGCAACCGAAGCCAGTGGACGCATACATACGTCCGCGGCGACTGTAGCTGTTTTGCCCGAAGCCGAGGAGGTCGACATCGACATTCGCCCAGAAGATATACGGATCGACACTATGAGGGCGTCTGGTGCGGGCGGTCAGCACGTCAACAAAACAGACTCGGCCGTGCGGCTCACGCATATTCCATCCGGTATAGTGATCGTCTCGATGGAGAAGTCGCAGCATCAGAACCGGCGACTGGTCATGCAGGTTCTACGGTCCAGGCTCTATGAGGCGGAGCGCGAGCGGCTGGCGACCGAACGCTCGACTGTCCGCAAGGATCAGGTAGGCTCAGGTGATCGGTCGCAACGGATTCGGACCTATAACTTCGGTCAGGGTAGAGTCACCGATCATCGCATCAATATGACGTTGCACAAGCTCGAAGCGATGATGGAAGGCGCCGTGCTTGATGAGTTGGTGGATGCGCTGACGACCGACGCACAGGCAAGTCAGCTTGCTGATCTGGCGCGCACAGGTTGATAATGCCCTCAGACCCATCCGCATCATTGGAACTTGCACAGATAACGACGCGTGGGCGTGCTCAACATGCGATCACACGTGCGTTTGCAGCTGCAGGATTGGAAACGCCAGATCTTGACGCACGGCAGCTGCTGGCGGGCATATTAAGTATCGAGTTGACGGAACTGATTCTGCGGCCAGGCTTACCTCTGGGCTCCGCTGCGAGAGCCGTGGGTGACGCCGTCAGCCGCCGTCTAACTGGCGAACCGGTGTCCCGCATCCTCGGATACCGTGCATTCTACGGGCATGATTTCGAGATCAATTCAACAACCCTTGATCCTCGTGCCGATTCAGAGACCCTGATCGAGGCGGCCCTCAGTGCGATTGAGTCGGAGGGGTGGCGGGATCGACCAATGAAGGTTCTGGATGTGGGAACTGGGTCGGGTTGTCTGCTAATCACGCTACTCATCGCGTTGCCGCAGGCTCGAGGATTTGGCACTGATATCAGTGCAGCGGCGCTGGACGTCGCGCAGCGCAATGCGGCGAAACTGGGCGTTCAGGGGCGAGTTGCGTGGCAGATTGCTGATGCTCTGGGCGGTGTTGAGGGCCCGTTTGACCTCATCGTGTCAAATCCGCCCTACATCCCAAGTGCTGACATTGCTGGCTTGCAACGTGATGTGCGGGCGTTTGATCCGCTCGTGGCGCTGGATGGAGGTGCCGACGGTCTCGCGGTTTACAGATCGATTATTGATAGTATTACTAACGATATTTCAAAAGGTTATGTGGTTTTTGAGGTGGGCTACAATCAGGCTGACGCGGTAGCGGGGCTGCTGAAAACCAGGGGGTGGAACTTGGAATGGCAGCCGCCGGTGATCACCCATGACCTAGCTGGTCACGCGCGGTGTGTGACACAAAGAACACTCCGGTAATATTGAATAAAGATTCTGTTGGAATCAGTGTGAGATCACGCTAATCTATATCTAATCTAGATCTGAGGTGACTAATGCATCAGCACGTATGGTTGCGCTGATCACCTCGGGCCACGACCCAGATTGTTGCATGCAGCGCTCATATTTGGTGCGCGCCGACAGTGGTCGTGAAATTGCGGTAATTGGTATGTACCGCAACACAATACTCAAACAGTTTTGGGATAGCGGTCCATCGATCGTCACCGACAAGCAGAGCAAGTAAGCGAAGCGGCAACGCCCAGCGTGCCATGGCACAGGTTAGGTATAGACGCCTGATGTCGGCTGTCCGTGTTCCATTCCGGAGGTCAGGCTTTTGTCGGCCAGCCTTTCGATTGTACTGCGCTTTGCAAGGCGTTTGATCGGTGATGGCTGGGTGCTGCGCTGGAAATCAGACCGCCAAGTTGAATTGTGCCGCGCGTTGCGCGTTGATTGAGGTCACTGGGATGCACAAACGTTTCCTTAGCCAAGTTAACGGCGATGCCCCCGGGCACGCGTCGTAACGGAAGCAGGATCGTCACAGTGAAAATTCAGAACTCCAGCGTTGAGAATGGAAGCCCATGAGGCAGGGACAGCAGAACCGCAGAGGCCGCGGTCGACCGAACAATAATCACGGTCAGAACCACAACCAAAGCAGCAACAGCACTAACAACAACAACCGCAAGGGACAGAATCCGCTGTCGCGAAGCTATGAGTCGAATGGTCCTGATGTAAAAATTCGTGGCAACCCTGCCCACATTGCCGAGAAATACATGACACTGGCGCGTGATGCCCAGTCGGCGGGGGACTCTGTTCAAGCCGAAGCCTATTTCCAGCATGCCGAGCATTATAATCGGATCATCATGGAGTTTCGCGAAACCCAAACGCGTCCGGGCGACGGCCAGCAGGCCAACCGCCCACGGACGGGTATGGAAGGCGGTGAGAGCGGTTCCGACGACTTCGGCGATCAAGATAGCGACGATAATGGCGATACCTCATCGGACGCGTCTGGCCAGCAAGTGCGTGGCCAGGAGCCGCAACCCGGCATGTTCGATGCTCCCGGTGGCCGGTTCCCCGAGCGGCAGTCGGAACGCCAACCGCGCGAGGATCGTGGATACAGGGACGATCGCGGTTTCAGAGACGGCAACAGAGACGGCAATCGAGAACAGCGCGATGACCGTCCGCAGCGGCAGTACGATGATCGGCAGCCGCGCCGCAACGATGGCAATCGTGGCCAGCGCGAACGGTATTCCGAGGGGCAGCCGCGCGGTTACAATTCGGATCGCCCTGAGCGGATAGAGCCGCGCCGGGACGGGCGTGACCGTTATGACCGCAATCAACCGCAGGATCGTAATGGCAACGTGCAGGAACGCGATCGTGAACGCGCGCCGGATCGCGGACCAGATCGCAATTTAGATCGCGGCCAGGACCGCAACCAGGACCGGGGCGTTGTCGAGCGGTCGAATCCAGATCGTGCGTCGCATGAGCGGGCGCAATCGGAGCGGGGTTATAGTGAGCGCCCACCGATTGAACGTGATCCGGTTCAGTTGGAGCGCACGCCGCCGGTAGAGGCCGTATCCATAGCTCCAGTGGCAGCGATTGAGCCGGTTGCAGTTTCGGCCCCCGATGCGGCCGAGGTACGTGTGCCGACGCCTCGCCGACGTGCCGCTGCAGCCCCGCCTGCTGACCGCTTCGCGCAAGAATCGCAGGACGCGCCGGAATTTCTGCGCCGACCTGTTGTGCGGCGTCCGCGCCGCGAACCAGCGGCCGTGGATGCCGTCGATACAGCGGCTCCATCGCCGTCGGTGTCCGATGACACGCCCGACAAGACGACATAACCCTCGTCAACTATTCTGTGATTGGCCTAGGGATTGTCCGGCTTTGATCGAAACATGGATAGCCCCTGGTCCTTTGTTGTGTCGCGCGTCTTTTCGCAAAAACTGCGTCACACTTTTTCGGAAGCGCGCTAGATCAGCCGATCGATAAGCTGTCCCCGGTCGCGATCGTCCCGGCGGTCGTGACTTTTGCATAGATGCCGAAGTCACTATGCCCCCAGCTACGGCGTAAGACCGAGGGGATGGCCATGTCGCGCGCGCCCGTCGCTGGGTCGACGTTGGTCGCATCGCACCGTTCGGTGCGCTTGATGACATCGAGTTGGGCATCACTGATGCTGATGGTCTTGTCGAGCCAGCCAAACTCCGCCCAGGGGGCTACGCCGTCGATGTACAGATTTGCGCGAAACCTGAGCGCGTCGACGGGGCGCCCCGCTGCCCGTTCCAGCTCGCGAACGCTCGCGAGATTGACAATGTGCAGGCACTTCATGGCGACGTCTGAAAAACTATGGCCGGGGCTTGCAACCACGCGCGGCGCACCACGCAGGCTGTCCTTCATGAAGGCGGCGAGAAACTGCTCGATCATGGAACAGCCGAGCCGCGTGCTCAGATCGCCGCGGGCGACCTGCTTGCCAGCGCGCAGAATGGTCAAAACCTGAGTCTGATCATTGAATTTGGTTTCAAGCGTTGCCAAGCGCTCGTCTCGCATCAACATCAGGAAGTTGATTTTTGGCAGATGCTTTGGTTGCGCAGGATCAAAGCGCCCCGGGCCGTTCTCGATGGCGTAAGCGCGATCGAAGGACAATGGCTCGCCGACCAGCAGTGCTGTCGACGGCATGAGTTCAGGCGACAGTCCTTTGACCGGATAGCGATATATTTTTGTGAGTTGCGCGGCGTCTGCCATGGATCACTCGCTGGCCGTTTTCCCCCGTCACCCGGTCTGGTTGCACCGCGAAACAAAACAGACATATCACCTTCGATCCGCTCGAGCCAGCGTGGGCAATGACCCGGATTTGCCGGTGTCTCAATCCATCATGGGTTATCTGGTGCCCGTGTTACCGGCAAAACAATTAGCCACATCGTGAGGGGTGCTGGTGGCTTCCAAAGCGGGACGCGGTTGGCTATAGTCATCTGCGTATGCGGGGAGGCTATGCGAAAACCGCAACGGTTGTCGCATAGTGTTGTGCGTTTGGCAGAGCGGTAATTTCGCTGCGGTGGTTTTGTGAAATGACCTATCGCGCGCTGGGGATTTTGTGGTCAACGCTGGGTGATTGCGAGCTGTGTTGGTCGGAGCGGTCGACTGGCTGCTCCGCTCGGGATGCGCTGGCCTGTCTGCACTTGTGGGAACGAGGACGTTGTCGATGAAATGCAATCCCTTCCGCTGGGCCTGGGGCATTGTTCCGATGCTGGGTCTTGGTGGCCTTATGCATCTCAGCGGCGTGTTTGCCGGCGTCGAAGCAGATCTCAAGCGCCAAGCTGAAGCCGCACTGTCCGCGTCCGGTCAGTCCTGGGCCACCATGACGTTTTCGGGTCGCGATGCCGCCGTCGTTGGCGAGGCCGTCGAAAATAGCGATCAACTGCGCGCGAACGGAATTATCCGGTCGGTGTGGGGGGTGCGCAAGCTCGATGATCTGACCAAGCTTCTTGACGAGGAAAAGAACTACGTTTGGGGCGCGCAATTGCAGCGAGACAATAAGCTGCGGTTGTCGGGCTTCGTGCCGAACCCGCAAACGCGATCGGCCATCGTGGGCGCCGCCAAGGCGACGTTTCCCGGCCGTGAACTTGATGACCGCATGAAGTTGGCGCGCGGCGCTCCGAACCTGGATCTGTGGGTTGGCGGAATTAGCTTTGGTATCAAGCAGCTGGCTGCTCTCAAGCCGGGCAGTCGGGTGGATCTTGATGGTACGAGCCTGCTGGTTGAAGGTGAGGCCGAGGATATCAACGCCTACAAAGGGGTGAAATCGGCACTCCAAACGAGCATGCCACAGGGTATCCGTTTGAAGAGCGATAAGGTGACACCACCGGTCGTGAAGCCGTATACGTGGGGGGCGAGGTTCGCCGGGTCTCAGGTGCAGTTGACCGGTCATGTCTCAAGTGAGCGCGCGCGCGATGAGATTTTCGCCGGTGCCAAGCGCGCATTCCCGAAGGCAGCGGTCGTTGATCGGCAACAAATTGCAGCAGGTGAGCCCAAGGACTGGCAGCAAACCGTGTTGGCGGTGCTGACAAAGCTTGGTCGCCTTGAAGAAGGGTTTGCCGAAATCCGGGATGCGCAATTGACGCTGACGGGATTGGCGACTGACGAAGCGACGGCCGCCGATCTTCGGCGCGCCATCAAGTCCGATATTCCAGGCTCGTTCAAAACCACCGAGGTCATCAAGGTTAAAGAACAGCCGTTGAAGGTCGTCGAACCCTTTGTGACCGGCATTACCGCTAACGGCGTCGTCGTCATGTTGACCGGCTACGTGCCGAGCCCTGCCGCCCGGGTCGCCTTGTTGGATGCAGTGAAGGCTGGCTTGCCGGGTCAGCGGATCGACGATCGGCTTGAGGTCGCAACGGGCGCCCATGAGGCGTGGCAAGGGTGCATCCAATCCGGTGTGCTGGGGTTGGGGCGTTTGAAGTCGGGGCGGGTGCAGATGACCGGTCGGTCATTGGACATGTCTGGCACCACAGAGAATGAGGCATTGTCGCAGAGCTTGGTGGGCGAGGTTCGCAGTGCTGCGGGCGCGTCATGCGCAACCGACGTCAAGATTGCCTTCACTGGAATTTCGGCGGTGGAGCTTAAGCGTCGTGCCGACGCCGCCGCAGCCCAAGCGACCGCCGATGAAGCTGCCCGACGGGCAGCGGTCGAAGCAGCGGCGGCCCGTAAGGCAGCCCTTGATGAGGCAGTACGTAGAGCTGCGGCTGAGGCGGCGGCGCGATCCGCATCGGTGGCTGTGGCGCCGGTGCCAGCGGCGCAACCGGCTCCACAAGTGCCTCAGACATCCAGGGCGCGCGCTGAAGCTGCAAATTGTCAGACGGAGTTGACCCAGATCAAAAACGAGGGCGTCATCAACTTCAAGCGCGCCAGCGCCGAGATTGATGCTCAGAGCAACCTGACACTTGGCAAACTCGTGCAGGTGATGGGAACATGTGCCGCCGCGCGCATCGAGGTGCAAGGCCACACCGATGCCGAGGGAACGCCTGACCGTAAGCAGAATTTGTCGAACCGCCGCGCTGAGGCCGTTGTCAAATATCTGGTGGCGGCCGGGGTCGACCCATCGCGGCTGTCGGCCGTCGGCTACGGCGATTCGAAGCCCGTTGCGTCGAATGATACTGCGGGAAACCGCGCCAAGAATCGTCGCATTGAGTTCGATGTGACGGCTGAATGATCAATCGCGCGCCGACACCGGCAGCGTCGGACAGCCTACGTGATCAAGGAGCTTGAGCTATGGATTATCTGTTTGTGAAGCTGCTCTGGTACGTGGTGATTGCGTTCATCATCGGACTGTTCGTTGGCTGGTATTCGTGTGCCCCCGCAGAAGACTGATGATTTTTGGATCGCGCCCGTTCGATCGATAGCGTTGCTCACAAAGCGTCCGTCCTTAGAGAGTTGTGACCCATGACTACCCTCATTCTGCAGAGCGCCCTGCTCTTGGCTGCAGCCTATTTTATCGGTGCCTGGGTGGCCTGCATTGTCCGACGCCGCTTTTACGCAATTGGCATGGAAGATCGGGTAGAGGGTGCCTCGGCCACCATTCCGGTCGGTGCTGCAATCGCAGCGCGTGCTCAGGCGTCGGCGCCGCAGCGGCGCCCCGATCCAGAGCGCATAGCGCCCAAAATTGAAACGATTCAGCGTCCAGCCCAGTCCACTGTGACGGATGCGGCATCGCGCTACGAGAAGGCGCTGACCACAGCACCGGTGCCAGCCGCGCCGGTGACGCAGGCATCGACGCCTGCGTCCGTTGCCCCACCGGCGCCGGTCGTCGCCGCGCAACCGCCCTCGGTACCTTTGCCGCCGCAGGCACGTCCGTCGATACCAGCCCCTGCACCATCCCCGGCCAACACAGCGGGTGCCATCGCCGCTGCAGCGGCGGCCGGTGCTGCCGTGGTGCGAGCGGCTACACCTGCTGCACCGATGCCTGGAGGTCTTCCGGTTGCGTCCAGTTCCACCGGACAATCGACGGTTTCCGCTCCGATCGCGGCGCCAGGAACAGCGCCGATCGTGCAGAATCCAGCGGTGCCAACACTAGCACCGGCATTGGCGGATGATCTGACGCGGATCCGTGCGATAGATCCGGCGTTGCTGAAGCGCTTGGCGCAACTGGGCATCAGTCGTTACCGCGACATTGCCGGGTGGTCGACTGCCGACGTTGCGCGGGTTTCATCGGCACTTGGTTTCAAAGGGCGCATCGAGCAGGAAAACTGGATAGAGCAGGCGCAAATTCTTGCGCGTGGTGGCGAAACAGCGTTCGCGCGCCGTGTCGATCGGGGTGAGGTTGTGACGCCGTCGCCTGCGTCTGGTCCGGTATCTGTAACAGCGCCGCCGACGGCAACCGCGCTCAAGCCCGCCACCGTAGTTACACCGGCAGCGGTGCTGCCATCGACCCCTGGTCCCGAAGTCGCCAACAGAGCGGCGTTTGCTTCAAAGGGTACACCGCTGGCACCTCAGACAACCACGGTTCCGTCAGCCGGGCTCGCCACTGGTATGGCCGCAGCAGCAGCCTCTGCTGCTGCTGCCGGAATGGGCGCAGTGAGCGGCCTTGCGCGCGACAATCTGCAGCGTATCGGTGGCATCAACGCTGAGGTCGAGAAGTTGTTGAACGTGCAGGGTGTCAGTAAGTACGCACATGTCGGTAACTGGAGCCCGAACGACGCTACGCGGTTTGATCGTTTGCTCGGCAGTGAAGGGCGGATCGCGCGGGAGAACTGGGTAGAGCAGGCGCAAATGCTGGCGCGCGGTGGGGATACGGCATTTTCCCGACAGTATGATCATCAGCGCAAATCCGGCGCAGCAACTATCCCAAGCGTAGGAGCTAGCGTTCCCTCCGTACCCGACGTGGCGCGTCCGAGCAAGCTGATCGACGCCATCCGCGATACCGCAGGAAAAGTCGGCAACGAAACGTCCGCATCCCGTCCAGCGGGTGATCTCTCGGGGTTGCGCTCGGTCCGCTCGGAGGCGTTCACTGGCGGACAAGGCAGTCAAAAATCCGGTACGTCCGACGACTTGAAGCGTATTCGCGGTGTCGGCGTACTCATCGAGAAGAAGCTCAATTCGATGGGCGTCACGTCCTATGCCCAGGTGGCGAATTGGACGGCGGCGGATATCGACCGGGCGAGCCAGGTGCTGGATTTCCGCGGGCGTATTGAGCGGGAGAATTGGGTCGAGCAGGCGCGTATTCTGTCGGCTGGCGGGCAGACCGAGTTCTCGCGTCGGGTTGATCGCGGAGATGTGGAAACGAGCAGAAACAAGCCGTAAACCGATGGGTTGGGCGGCTACGAGGTGGGCTTTGGTTTCGCTCAACCTTCGAATGCTTTGGCCGGTACATAGACGGCCCCCCTCATGATCAGCCGTGCCGTCCTCAACGTTCCGGCGGTTACTTTGAAGTCGGCGCCAGTACCCGATGTGTGCAGCACTACGTCAACCTGCCCCGATGGATGCTCGATCCAGATCGTGCGCGGATTGCGGCCGTCGGGTCTGGCTATGCCGTACGCCACCGTTCCGGGCACAGCACAGGCACTGGCCACGCACACAGCACCGGTCACGGCATGGGCCGCGTGCAACGCGTGTGGGGTGAGATAGCGCGACGTTACGGTGCCGCCATCGCGCGGCGGCGCCAGCAATCCGACCTTGGGTATGACCTTGTCGCTGACATCACCGAGCCCCATCCGGCGTCCGGCTTCGAGGCGAATGGCTTCGATGCGAGCCAACAAGTCGCGGTTGCCGTCGATTTCGGCGCGGCCTTCGTAGCCGGTCAAACCGAGGTCCGTCGACCGCATCAGTAGCATCGGCATGGCGACATCAATGCAGGTGACGTCGATGCCGTTGATCACGTCGCGCACCTGGCCCGTAGGGAGTAGAGTGCCGGTCTTAGAGCCGACGACATCCATGAAGTTGAGCGTAATGGGGGCGGCCGTTCCCGGCACGCCGTCGATGCGTGCAGTGCCATCGTAGCGCATCCGGCGACCGGGCGTCTCGACGATCGCCTCGATGCGGCTCTGCGTGTTGACGTTGTAAATCATCACCGATGTGCGGCCGTCGCTAGCCTCGATCATACCGGTCTCGATCGCGAATGGTGCAACGCCGGCCAGCATGTTGCCGCACGATGGCGAGGTATCGACGAGAGGCTTGGCAACGTTGACCTGCGCGAACAGGAAATCGACATCGACGCCTGGCCGCATCGACTTCGAGACAATGGCGACCTTGCTCGTGAGCGTATCGGCGCCGCCCAGACCATCGATCTGCCGGGCATCGGGCGAGCCCAGGGCGGCGAGCAGTAACCGGTCACGGGTGGCAGGATCTGTCGGCAGGTCGTCGGCCTTGAAGTAGGGGCCTTTCGACGTGCCGCCACGCATCAGCAGGCAAGGGATTGCGATCAGATCCGACATCGGGTGCGTTCCACAGCAATTTGCTTTGTGAGGGGTATCGAACCGTCTACGGCGCAGCTTAATGCACGGCGCGATTGATGCCAAACCTACCGTGTTGTCAGCTCCTTGCCGATTGGAACGTCAGCGCGTGCAGTTGCGTCAGGCGCGCGACCGCGCCACACTTAGGCAAGACGGCCAAGGAGGAGTTGCCTATGTCGACCACGACCACCGTACCCAAACAGAAGTTCACCGTCAGCCACCTGGACCATGC